>JALYSB010000217.1 GCA_030855025.1 Pseudomonadota bacterium | reverse complement strand
CGAGCGCCGCGGGTGCCATCAGCTTCAGGATCCGCAGCACGCCCTCGTCGCGCGGATCCCATCGGGGCCGCGGCAGCATGCCGATGTGCCTGAGGAACGGTATCTGGAAGAGGAGCTGCGCCACGCCTCCCGCGAATACCGCCCAGGCGAGGGCGATGATCGGGCGGTCCATGCGCGGCGCGACGAGTAGCGCGAAGGCGATGAACGAGAGGTTCAGGAGGACCGGCGTGAACGCCGGCGCCTTGAACGCGCCGTAGGTGTTGAGCAGGCCCGCGGAGAACGACACCAGGGAAACGAACAGGATGTAGGGAAAGCAGATGCGGACCATCGTGACGGCGAGCGCGAACTTGTCGGCGTCCTTGGCGAAACCGGCCGCGCTCACGTACACGACGACCGGCGCTGCGATGATGCCGGCGAGCGTCACGACGAACAGGCCCGCCGCGAGGACGGCGAGGACCTTGCCTGCCAGCTCGCGGGTGGCGGCATCGCCGAGGCGCTGGCGGTACTCGCCGAGGACCGGCACGAACGCCTGCGAGAAGGCGCCTTCGGCAAACAGCCGCCGCAGCAGATTCGGGATGCGGAAGGCGACGACGAACGCATCCATCGCGGGGCCGGCGCCGAACAGGATTGCGAGAAGCGTGTCGCGCGCGAACCCGGTGATGCGCGACAGGAGCGTCATGCCGCTCACGGAAGCGGCGGCCCTGAGCAGATTCAATCTAGGGCTTTGTTTTGTATGGACAAGTGAGGTATGATATCAGGCTTCGCTACGACCCTTCGACGCACTTTTACTAGGATATTCAGGTACTCATATGGCCAATACCAAGCAGGCCGCGAAGCGCGCCAAGAAGTCCCTCAAGCAGCGCGCCACCAACATGAGCCTGCGCACCCGGCTGCGCAGCGCCATCAAGAAGGTCACGACGGCGATCACGGCGGGCGATGCTGCCGCTGCGCAAACCGTGCTGCGCGAGCAGCAGTCGACGATCGACTCGATCGCCGACAAGCGCATCATCCACAAGAACAAGGCCGCGCGGCACAAGAGCCGCCTCGCCCAGCAGGTGAAGGCGCTCGGCAATCGCCCCTAGGGCATAATCGCCGTTCGTACTGGACGGCGGCTGAGGCCGCCGTTCTCGCTTTGGAGACGCCACCGATGACCACCGGCCACCTGATGAATACCTATGCCCCGCAGCCGGTCGCGTTCGCGCGCGGGGAAGGCTGCTGGCTGTGGGACACCGAGGGCCGGAAATACCTCGACGCGCTCGCGGGCATCGCCGTGAGCGGCCTGGGTCACGGCCACCCGGTGCTCACGCGCGCGATCGCCGAGCAGGCCGCGAGGCTCATCCACACCTCGAACCTGTTCCAAGTCGCCGAGCAGGAGCGCCTGGCCGCGAAGCTCTGCGCGATCACCGGCATGGACAACGCGTTCTTCGCGAATTCCGGCGCCGAGGCGAACGAGTGCGCGATCAAGCTCGCGCGGCTGTACGGACACCATCGCGGCATCGAGAACGCCCAGATCGTGGTGATGGAGAGGGCCTGGCACGGCCGCACCCTGGCGACCTTGTCGGCCACGGGCTCGCGCAAGGCCCAGGCGGGTTTCGAGCCGCTGATGGGCGGATTCATCCGCGTGCCATACAACGATCTCGAGGCGATCGAGCGCGTCGCCTCCAACCCGTCGATCGTCGCGGTCCTGATGGAAGTGTTGCAGGGCGAGGGCGGCATCCAGGTCGCCGCCTTCGACTATGTCCGCAAGCTGCGCGAGATCTGCGATCGCCGGCAGTGGTTCCTCATGATCGATGAAGTGCAGAGCGGCATGGGGCGCACCGGCAAGTGGATGGCACACCAGTGGACCGGCGTGACACCCGACGTGATCACGCTCGCCAAGGGACTCGCCTCAGGAGTGCCGGTCGGTGCCTGCCTCGCGCGCGGCGCGGCTGCAAAAGTGTTCAAGCCGGGCAATCACGGGACGACGTTTGGCGGCGGCCCCCTGGTTTGCGTGGCCGGCCTCACCACGCTCGAGGTGATCGAAAAGGACGGGCTGCTGGACCACGCCCGGCGCATGGGCGATCTTTTCAAGGTGGAGCTTGAGCGCGGGCTCGCCGGCGTCGCCGGCGTGCGCGAGATCCGTGGAGTGGGGCTGATGCTTGGGATCGAGCTCGACCGGCCGTGCGCGGAGATCGTGAAGCGCGCGCTTGCCGCCGGCCTGGTCACCAACGTGACCGCCGATAAGGTCATTCGCCTGCTGCCGGCGCTCGTCATCGACGAATCCGAAGTCAGGCAGGTCGCCGCGATCCTGGTGCCGATCGTGAAGGCCTTCCTCGCGGAGAGCCCCGCGGCCGCGGCCGCGTGAAGCATTTCCTCCAGTTCCGCGATTTCAGCAAGGAGGAATTCGAGCACCTGTTCCGCCGCACGCGCTGCCTCAAGGATCGCTTCAAGAACTACGTCGCCTACCAGCCGCTGGTCGACCGCATGCTGGCGATGGTTTTCGAGAAGAGCTCGACGCGCACCCGGGTTTCGTTCGAGGCCGGCATCCACCAGCTGGGCGGCTCGTCCATCGTGCTCAACACGAGCGAGACACAGCTCGGCCGCGGCGAGCCGATCGAGGACGTGGCCCGCGTGGTCTCCCGGATGGTCGACATCGTGATGATCCGCACCTTCGATCATTCGATCATCGAGCGCTTCGCTTCGCAATCGCGCGTGCCGGTGATCAACGGCCTCACCAACGACTACCATCCATGCCAGCTGCTGGCCGACGTCTATACCTACATCGAGCAGCGCGGCCCGATCGAGGGCAAGACGGTCGCGTGGATCGGCGACGGCAACAACATGTGCAATACCTGGATCCAGGCCGCGCAGATCTTCGGCTTCCGGCTGAACGTGGCGACTCCGGGCGCCTACGGCGTCGCGCCCGCGCATCGCCAAGGCGCGGGTCGCGAGCATCTCGCAGTATTCTCCGACCCGCTGAAGGCGGCCGCGGGCGCCGACCTGGTGACCACCGACGTATGGACCAGCATGGGTTACGAGGAAGAAGCGAAGGCGCGCCAAGACGCGTTCCGCGGCTTCATGGTCGACCGACACGTGATGGCGGCGGCGCGTCCGGATGCGCTCTTCATGCATTGCCTTCCCGCCCATCGCGGCGAGGAAGTGGCCGCGGACGTGGTCGACGGGCCGCAAAGCGTGGTCTGGGACGAGGCCGAGAACCGCTTGCATGTGCAGAAGGCCCTGATGGAATACCTGTTGCTGGGAAAAATCGAGACATGAGCAAAGCGAAAATCAAGAAGGGGCCCGCGAAAGTCGTGCTCGCGTATTCGGGCGGGCTCGACACCTCGGTGATCCTCAAGTGGTTGCAGGAGGAGTACGGCTGCGAAGTGATCACCTTCACTGCCGACATCGGCCAGGGCGAGGAGCTCGAGCCCGCGCGCGCCAAGGCGAAGAAGATGGGGATCAAGAAGATCTTCATCGAGGACCTGCGCGAGGAGTTCGTGCGCGACTTCGTCTTCCCGATGTTCCGCGCCAACGCCGTGTACGAGGGCGAGTACCTGCTCGGCACCTCGATCGCGCGCCCGCTCATCGCCAAGGCGCTGATCGACACCGCGCGCAAGGTGGGCGCCGATGCGGTCGCCCACGGGGCCACCGGCAAGGGCAACGACCAGGTGCGCTTCGAGCTCGGCGCCTACGCACTGATGCCCGATGTGAAGGTCATCGCGCCGTGGCGGGAGTGGGATCTCACCGGGCGCGAGAGCATGCTCAAGTACGCCGACAAGCACGGCATCCCGGTCGATTTCAAGAACCGCCGGGGCGGCGCGCCTTATTCCATGGATGCCAACCTGCTCCATATCTCGTACGAGTCGGGCATCCTCGAAGACCCCGACTTCGAGCCCGAGGAGTCGATGTGGCGCATCACGGTCTCGCCGGAGAAGGCGCCGGACAAGCCGGAGCTCGTGGATCTCGAATACCTGCGCGGCGACATCGTCGCCGTGAACGGCAAAAAGCTGTCGGCGGCCGCGGTCCTCGCGGAGCTGAACCGCCTCGGGGGCAAGCACGGCGTCGGGCGCCTCGACCTGGTGGAGAACCGCTACGTCGGCATGAAGTCGCGTGGCTGCTACGAGACGCCCGGCGGCACGATCATGCTCAAGGCCCACCGCGCGATGGAATCGATCACCCTCGATCGCGAGGTGCTGGCCCTGAAGGACGACCTCATGCCGCGCTACGCGCGCATGGTCTACAACGGCTACTGGTTCAGCCCGGAGAGGAAGCTGCTGCAGGGCCTGATCGACGCCTCGCAGGAGCACGTCAACGGGCGCGTGCGCGTGAAGCTCTACAAGGGCACGGTGCTCACCACCGGGCGCAAGTCCAGGGACTCGCTCTTCGACCAGGCGATCGCCACGATGGAGGAGGACCGCGGCGCCTACAACCAGGCCGACGCCGGCGGGTTCATCAAGCTGAACGCGCTGCGCATGCGCATCGCCGCGAAGCGCGGGCGCAAGTAACAGCCGGAAACACAGAGATCACAGAGACCACGGAGAATAACGCGCGGATGGACATCGAAACCGGGTCGATGGCAGAGAGATTTTTCCCGGTGATTTTTCTCTGTGGTCTCTGTGGTCTCTGTGGTCTCTGTGGTCTCTGTGGTCTCTGTGGTCTCTGTGGTCTCTGTGGTCTCTGTGTTTCATACCGTAGCCAGGAGAAATGAAGATGCCTTCCTTCGACATACTTTGCGAGGCCAACGCGGTGGAGCTGAAGAACGCCGTGGACACGGCCAACAAGGAAGTCGCCAACCGCTTCGACTTCAAGGGTTCGGAC
>JALYSB010000216.1 GCA_030855025.1 Pseudomonadota bacterium | reverse complement strand
TGCCGAGCCCGTCATCTCGGTGCGCGCACGCGACGAGTTCCTTGCGCACCGCCCCGCGCGCGTGGTCGCGGTGCTGGGCGCGATCGGAACGCACAAGGGGGCCGACATGCTGCGCGAACTGCCCGCCTGCCTCGCGGGGTCCGGGATCGGCGTCGTGGTGATCGGCTACCTCGACCAGCAGCTCCATCCCGGATGGAAGTCGCTCCCGCACCTCTACGTGCACGGGCCGTACCGGCCGCAGCGCGTGGGCGACTGGCTGCGCGCCTATGGCGCCGAGCTCGTGCTGTTCCCGAATCGCGTGCCGGAAAGCTTCAGCTACGCGCTCTCCGAAGCGTGGGCCGCGGGCATCCCGGTGCTGGCGGGCCCGGAGGGCGCGATCGGCGAGCGCGTCGCGCGCCACGGCGGCGGGTGGCTCCTGCCGGAAGGCTTCGGCGCGGCCGAAGTCGCAGCCGAATTGCGCTCGCGACTCGCGCCGCACTCCGCCGATGAAATGGCACGGGTAAAATCGCAACTCTCCCTCCCGGACGCGAGCCGCGTCCCCACACTCCGCGCCATGGCCGAGACGCTCGACGCGTATTACCGCCGCTATGGGACGACGGCAGGCGACGCCGAGGGCGCCGCACCCGCCGCCATCGATGCGCTGCTCGCGCCTTCGCTCGACAGCTCGCTCTTCCGCGAGGAGCTCGCGGTCCTCGCCGACCTGTGCGACGAATCCGGCGCCCAATCGAAACGCGCGCGCGCCTTCGAGCTCGAAGCGCGCGGCTGGATCGCCAAGCTCGAAGGCGACGTGAGTACGCTCACGCAGCAGCTCGCCCGCGAGTTCGAGGAGCGGCAACGCCTGTCGCGCGAGCTCGCCGTCGCGCAGGCCGCGGCCGACCTCACATCGCGCCTGCCCACGGTCGTGAAGCGCGTCCTCGCGCGCCTGTTCCGCCATGCGTGAGGCCGACGTCAGCATCGTCACCCACGATCCCGACCTCGCGCTCCTGCGCCAGCTGCTCGCGAGCCTCGCTGAGCCGATGTCACCCCCGGCGCGCTTGAACCTCTTCATCCACGACAACAGCGCGCGCGACAGCGCGGTGGAGTCGCTGCGCGCCGAGCTCGAGGCGAATCCCGCATTCGCGCGGGTGGAGCTGCGCCATTCGGGCCAGAACCTGGGGTTCGGTCGCGGCCACAATGCCAATGCCGCCCGCGGCTCGGCCGCGCTGCTCTTCGTGGTGAACCCGGACTGCATCCTCGAGCCCGACGCGCTCGCCACGATCCTCGCGGCGGCCGAAGCCGACACGCCCGAAGCGGCCGCCTGGGAGATGCGCCAGCTGCCTTACGAGCACCCGAAGGCGTACGACCCGGTGACGCTCGAGACTCCGTGGACCAGCGGCGCGGCGACACTCTATCGGCGCGCCGCGTTCGACGCCGCGGGCGGCTTCGACGCGGCGATTTTCCTCTACGGCGAGGACGTGGACCTCTCCTGGAGGCTGCGCGCCCGGGGCCTCAAGTTGCGCTACGTACCCCGCGCGGCCATCGTCCACCGCGCCTACGCCACCCGCAACGAAGTCAAGCCGCGGCAGGCCTACGGCGCGGTATTCGCGGGGCTCGCGCTACGCACGCGCTACGGCAGTCCCATGCAGGTATTCCAGGGTTTCGCGATGCTGGCCGCCGAGATCCTCGCGCCCGAGTCGTTTCCCGGGCGTAGCTGGGGAATGATCCGCACGGGGGCCCGCTACCTGCGCTACCTGCCGCGTTTCCTCGGCTCGCGCGTGCGCGCGACGCGCGGCTTCGAGCCGCAATTCGCCGGCTGGAGCTACGAGGAGCGGCGCGACGGAGCCTTCCACGAGATGGTGTCGCGGCGCGGCAGGACCGCGGCGGACTTTCCCCTGGTGTCGATCCTGATCCGCACGCGCGGCCGCCCGGCATGGCTGCGCGAGGCGCTCTGCAGCTGCGCTCACCAGACCTATCCCAACTTCGAGGTCGTGGTCGTCGAGGACGGGCCGGCGACGTCGCAAGCGGTCATCGACGAGCTCGGGAAGCGCGTGCGCCTGAGCTACCACGCGACCGGCAAGCACGTGGGGCGCGCACGCGCCGGCAACCTCGCGCTCGCTCGGGCGCGCGGCGAATGGCTGAACTTCCTCGACGACGATGACGTGCTTTTCGCCGACCACGTCGAGGTATTGGTCGAAGCGGTGCGTCGCGCTGGCACCCGGGGCGCCTACGGTTTCGCGTGGGAAACCCACACGCGAGTGATCGACGCCGAGCGCGCGGTCTACGAGGAGACGCGCCGCGTGGCCCGGCTGCGCCGCCGCTTCGACCGGATCATGCTGTGGCACCAGAATTACCTCCCGATCCAGACGGTCCTCTTCCATCGTGGATTGTGGGAGCACCACGGCGGCTTCGCTGAGGACATGGACCAGCTCGAGGACTGGAACCTCTGGACGCGCTACACCATCGAGGACGACTTCGTGCCGGTCGCGAAGACCACGTCGAAGTACCGCGTGCCCGACGACCCGCGCCTCGCGGCCGAACGCCAGGCGCGCCTGGACGCGGCCTATGCCGGCGCGGTGCAGCGCCAGCGGGCGTTGCGCCTCACGCTCTCGGCGCGCGAGATCGCGCAGATGGCCGAAAGCTACTCGCGCGAGCAGGCGATGGTGTTCGCGACGCGCAACGCCGTGCGCCAACTGGTGAGCTCCAATCGCGTGTTCGCGCGACTCGCCGCCTGGCGCGCGCCCACGCGGGCGTGGCTGCGGCGCCGGGGGCTGCGGCTGTGAGCGACGAGATCGAGTTCACCGGCGAGCGCTTCATTCCCGGCACGCGCGGCGAAATCTGGGTCGAGCACTGGCATCGCTACCATTTCGCCGCGCGGTGGGCCCGCGGGCGGCGCGTCCTCGACGTGGCGTGCGGCGAGGGCTATGGGGCGGCCCTCCTCGCCGGCGGCGCGGCGCACGTGACCGGCGTCGACGTCTCGCCGGCGGCCATCGAGCACGCGCAGCGCGCCTATGCGGGCGCTCCCAACCTGGAGTTCGTCGCGGCATCGTGCGCGCAACTCCCGGTCGCTTCGGCATCGCTCGACGTGGTGGTCTCGTTCGAGACCCTCGAGCACATCCACGAGCAGGAAGCGTTCGTGGCCGAGATCGCGCGAGTGCTCAAGCCCGAGGGCGTCCTGGTCCTGTCGTGCCCCAACCGGCTGGAGTACAGCGACAAGCGCGCCTTCGCCAACGAGTTCCACGTGAAGGAGCTCTATCGCGAGGAACTGGCCGCGCTGCTGGCATCGCGCTTTCCCGAGACTTCGTGGTACGGGCAGCGCCCGTCGTTCTTCTCGGTGATCGCCGCCGAGGGCAGCGCTTCGCGAGCGGGCGCCCTTCTCGAGGTGACGCAAGCGGATCCGGCCAGCGCGGCTGCGTCACTCTCGAGCCCGCTGTATTTCATCGTGGTCGCGAGCCGCGCGCGCAAGGCCCTGGAGCAGCTCGAGCCCGAGGTGTCGGTGCTCGCGGACCGCGACGAGTGGGTGCACCGCGACTACGAGAAAGTCATGCGCGACCTCGGCGGGGCCGCCGCGGAGCGCGAGCGGGCGCTGGAGCTGGTGGCCGAGCGCGATCGGGCGATCGATTTCATGCATCGCGACGTGGTTGAATGGAAGCGGCTGAAGGCGGCAACCGACGCGAGCCTCGAGCAGGCGCGCATCGACCACGCCCGCGAGCTGGAACGCCTCGCCGCCGAGATGCGCGCTCGCGACGCGACGATCGCCTCGAAGGACTACGAGATCGTGCGCCGCGGCGGCCTGCGTTGGTGGTTGAAGCTGCCCCTCTACCGCCTCGGGATCCTCAAGCACCCGCCCGTATAATCGGCGCATGAATCCGCGCCTCGGGCTGCTGCAGCCCTATCCCTTCGAGCGGTTGCGGGAGTTGCTTGCGGGAGCGGCGCCGCCCCCGGGCCTGAGCCCCATCAGCCTGGGCATGGGCGAGCCGCAGCACCCCACCCCCGCCCTCATCAAGGATGCGCTCGCCGCGAGCCTCGGCGGACTCGCGCGCTACCCGCTCACCCTCGGCCTTCCAGAGCTGCGCGCGGCGATCGCCGAGTGGCTCGCGCGCCGTCATGGGTTGGGATCGCTCGACCCTGCGAAGGAGGTGATCCCGGTCACGGGCAGCCGCGAGGCGCTCTTCGCCATCGCGCAGACGATCCTCGATCCCGCCGAGGCCGAAGCACTGGTCGTGGTGCCCAACCCGTTCTACCAAATCTACGAAGGTGCGGCGCTCCTCGCGGGCGCGCGTCCCTACTTCATGAACGCGGAGCCTCGGAACGGATTGCGCGCCGACTGGGCGTCGGTTCCCGAGGGCGTGTGGAAGCGAGTGCGGCTCCTGTACGCGTGCTCGCCCGGCAATCCCCATGGGCGCGTGATGGCGCTGGGCGAATGGAAGCAGCTGTTCGAGCTCTCGGACCGCCACGGTTTCGTGATCGTCTCCGACGAGTGTTACAGCGAGATCTATTTCGACGAGGCCAGGCCGCCGCTCGGGGCGCTCGCCGCCGCGAAGCAGCTCGGGCGCGCGGGCTACCCGCGCCTCATCGTGATGGGGTCGCTGTCGAAGCGTTCGAGCGCGCCGGGGCTGCGCTCCGGGTTCGCCGCCGGCGACCGCACGATCCTCGAGAAATTCGTGCTCTACCGCACCTATCACGGCACGCAGATGAGCAATGCGGTACAGCTGGCCTCGATCCCGGCGTGGAAGGACGAGGCGCACGTGCTCGACAACCGGCGCCTCTACCGCGAAAAATTCGCCGCCTTCTACGAGCGCGTGAACCCGCAGCTCCCGCTCATCCGCCCCGAT
>JALYSB010000215.1 GCA_030855025.1 Pseudomonadota bacterium | reverse complement strand
AGACCACGGTTTCCGAGCGGGAGCCGGCTCCCGCCGCCAGCGGAAACCGTGGTCTGTCCCCGGTTTTCCTCCCGGATTAGAATCTCGCCATGGACCACCTGAAGCCGCAGGAAGCCCACAAGTACCTCAAGGAACATCCCGATGCGGTGTTCATCGACTGCCGCAGCGAGATGGAATACATGTTCGTGGGCCATCCCGTGGGGGCGATGATGGTGCCCTGGTACGACGGTGCGGAATGGGAGAAGAACCCGCACTTCGTCGGGCAGGTGAAGAAGCTCGCCGGGGCGAACTTCGAGAAGCGGCCGATTGTGCTCATCTGCCGCAGCGGCAACCGCACGATCGAGGCGGGCGAGGCCCTCGAGAGCGCGGGATTCAAACACGTGGCCAACGTGCTGTACGGCTTCGAGGGCGAGCTCGACGACCAGCACCACCGCAACTCGCGCAACGGCTGGCGCGTCGACGGGCTTCCCTGGGAACAGTACTGACGTGACTCCCTCCCCCGGGAGGGGCGGCTTGCCGCCGATGTCGCTGGCGTGGCTGGTGTGGGGACTCGCCGCGACGCTTTATCTCATCGCGTTCTTTCTTCGCGTCGCCCCGGCGGTCATCACGCGGGAGCTCTCTCTCGACTTCGGGCTCTCGGCAGTGGCGCTCGGCAACCTCTCCGCCTTTTATTTCTACAGCTACGTGGCGGTGCAGATTCCCACCGGGCTCGCCGCCGACCGCTGGGGGCCGCGCCGGCTTCTCGCCGCGGGTGCGGCGCTCACTGCGCTTGGCACCCTCGTATTCGCGCTCGCCCCGAGCCTCGCGTGGGCCAACACGGGGCGGCTGCTCATCGGCGCATCCGTCGGCGTTGCATTCGTGTCGATGCTGAAGCTTGTGACGCACTGGATGCCGTCGCGCCTCTTCGCCTTCGCGAGCGGCATGGCGCTGGTGGTGGGCGTGGCGGGCGCGACCCTCGCCGGGGCGCCGCTGCGGGTGGCCGTCGATGCGTTCGGATGGCGCCCGGCGATGATCGCGACCGCGGCCGCAACCGCGCTTGCGGCCGTTGCCATCTGGCTGGTGGTGCGCGACGACCCGGCCGAGCGGGGCTACGCGAGCTATTACCCCGCCGACGCCCACAAGAGCACGGCACCGTCGATGACGGCGCAGCTTCGGGACGTCCTGTCGTATCGCAACACGTGGCTGCTGTTCCTGATTCCCGGTGGCCTGTCGGGAATCATCCTGACCTTCGCGGGCCTCTGGGGCGTGCCGTTCCTGCAGACCCACTACGGCTTCGCCCCGCGCGAGGCGGCGATGATGGCTTCCGCAATGCTCGTGATCTGGTCGCTCTCGAGCCTCGCGTACGGGCCGTTGTCGCAGCGCATCGGACGGCGCAAGCCCCTCTACAGCTGCGGCTTCGTCGTGGCGATGCTGTGCTGGTCGATCGTGGTGTTCGTGCCGGGCCTGCCGCGCGCCGTGCTGGCGGCGTTGCTCGCCGGCGTGGCCGTCTCCGCGGGCGTCTTCGTGCTCACCTTCGCCTTCGCCAAGGAATCCGTCCCCGCCCGCCTCGCCGGCAGCGCCTCGGGAATCGCCAACATGGGCGTGATGCTCGGAGGACTCCTGATGCAGCCGCTGGTGGGCTACGTCCTCGACCGCCGTTGGGACGGACGCATGGTGGCTGGCGTGCGCGTCTACGACTTCGCCGCGTACCAGTGGGGCTTCGCCTTGATCCTGGCTTGGGGCGCCGTCTCCCTGGTGCTGCTCGCGTTCGCGCGCGAGACGCGCTGCCGGCAGACGATTTAGCGCGCTAGCCGCCCCAGCGCGTGCGACCAGTCGCCATCGATCGCCTGGCGATGCACGCGAAAACCGGGGAACCACGGGGATTCGCCCTCGACGCGCCAGCGCCACTCCGGCGGGAACTGCACCAGCACGTCTGCGGTAGCGCCCGCGGCGGCCGCGAGGTGCATGTTGGTGTTGCTCACGCCCACGTGGCGGTCGAGCAATGCGACCAGCGCGAGCGCGTCCTCGAGGTTGTCGTTCGCATCGGAGAAATCGTGCAGCTCCTGGCCCAGCCATTGGGCCGCCGCGTCGATCTCTCCCGCTGCGGGCTCGCGCTGCAGCGCGACCGCCGTACCGCCGAGTCGCGCGAGCGCCGCGAAGAACGGTTCCTGCGGCACGGTCTTGAAGAGGCCATGGGCAAGCTGCTCCGGAGGCATTCCCGCGCGCCATGTGGCGCCAACCCAGGGGCGCGGGCCCGCGCGCTCGAGGCGCTCACGCCACTGCGAGAGCTTCTCCGGAAGCGGGGCGATTCGAAGCGAAGCCAGGCCGAGCGGATCGTGCCGCGCTGCCACTTGCGGCAGGTCGCCCACCAACAACGGCAGCGAGTCCGGGGGCAGGTCCGTCCCGGCCGGCTCGTGCAGAGTGTCGAATAGCCCGGTGCGCTCGAGCAATGAATGCAGGCGCTTCGGACCGAGGAAGTGCAGGCGCGCCCCGGCCGCGGCGATCAGCGGCGCCCAGCGCAGGAAGAAAAGGATGTCGCCGACGCCCTGCTCCGCAACCAGGCAGACGTCGCGTCCGCGCAGGGCGCCGATCTCCGGGACGCGATAGGGCACGATGTGGGCGGCGCGTGGACGTTCCAGCAGCCTGCGCGTCTCACGCTGGCCGTAGGCCAGCCATGCAGCTTCCCAGCCGCCCAGCAGCAACTCGACTTGTGCCACGAAGATCGGCAGCGCCTCGTCGTCCGGCCGGACTCGCGATGCTTCCTTGAAGAGCGTGGCGGCACGCTTGAAGTTGCCGCGCGCCACCGAGAAGCGCCCGAAGGTGCGCAGCGTGTGGAAGTCGTGGGGATCGGCCGCCAGTGCATGCACCAGGACGCGCTCCGCCTCATCGAAACGGCCGCCGAGTTGAAGGCAGTGCGTGAGGTGGCCCAGCGCATCCGGTTGCCGCGGCTGCACGGCGAGAGCCGCGCGAAAGCGCTCCGCAGCTCCGTCCCAATCCTTGCGGTCGTAATGCAGCGAGCCCGCCGAGAAATGCGCCGCGAAGAAGCCGGGATTCAATGTGCGCGCCTGCTCGAATTGCGTGAGCGCGGCGGCCAGGTTGCCCTGAAGCTGGTGCACCACGCCGATCTCGTAGGCGACCGCGTGGTCCCGCGGGTCGAGCGACGCGGCGCGCGCGAGGACGGCGAGGGACTCGTCGAGCCGCCCGAGCATGCGCAACGCGATGCCCTCGGGGAGCCGCGCCCGCGCCGAGGAAGGGGTGGCACGCGCCGCCCTGCGCGCAACCTCGAGCGCCAGTGCGGCGTTGCCCGCGCGCAGGTGGCGAAACGCCTCGGCGAGTACGGCGGCGGTCATGCTTCTCATTTTACGGCCTCCGGCGTGCGCTTTCGGCGAGGACTCAGACGCTTGCGGTGGGGGGCTCTGTCTACCCGGCCGGGGTAGCCGCCAGCCGCCCGGCCACGACCTGCAGCGCCTTTTCCCACGAATCCATTGCTGGGTCCGTCACGATTTCGACCGACGGATACCAGGGAGAGTGCCCGCGAGCGTCGGGTACCCAGTAGTGGAACGCGGGATTACCTTCCAGGACCATGAGGAATGTGCGTTTACCCAGGCATCCGGCCAGATGTGCGGTGACGTTGCTCGTGCTCACTACGACGTCGCACGCCGCGATCGCGGCCAGCAGGCCATCGAGGTCAGTGAAGAGATCGAGATCCTCGATTCGCGAAAGCTCGCCGCCATTCCGCGCGAAGACCGCCCGTTCCGACGCGGTGTCGCCGTATTGAAGGTCTAGCAGGCGAATTCGAAGCGAGCGCGAAAGGTCGCGGAACACCGCCAGCGGCGCGTTCTTGCGACCCTCGTAGTACACCCGCAGTTTGGGCTGGAAGCTTCGCCAAGCTATGCCGACCACTTGTGCGGTGAACCCGAATCCCGAGCGGAACTGATTCGTCCGGACCGGGTCGGCCGCGAGCAGCGCTTTCGGCTGGCGATGGAAGCTCTCCTGCGTCCGGCGCAGCAATCGAGGCAGCGAGCCGATGGGCAGGTGTCGGTCGCAGCCCGCGAAGCCGGCCATGGAGGGTCCCCTAGGCACCACCGTCCAGGTTGGATGCGCGCGCCGGAATGCTGGAGCGAGCCGCTCATCCACCTCGAGCGCAAAATCTTGACCACGTGCTTCCAACTCCGGAACGAGCGTCGAAAAGAGCAACTGGTCTCCGACTCCCTGCTCAGTCCAGAGCGCAACGCGGCACCGGCCCCAGTCGTCGTCGGTGAACATGGGTACGTCGATTTGGCGCATCGGAGTGGGCTGGTCACTGCCCGACCACCGCCACTCGTAGTCGTCCCATCCAGCGGCAAGCTCACCCAGCGTTAAACGGGACACCGCGCGACTGTTGTGTGCCTGTGCATATCCGGGCCGGAGCCGCAAGGCCTCGTCGAAGTTTTGCAACGCTTCCCGGTGGCGGTTGAGGGCGGCCAGAGCTACCCCGCGATTATTGAGAGCAAGGTGAGATTCGGGCGAGATCGTGAGCGCGCGGTCGTAGTCCTCAAGGGCCTCCTCGAAGCGATGTAGCTTGCGCAGCGCCGCTCCCCGATTGCACAAAACTTCGACATTGTGCGGTTCGACCTCCAGCGCGCGGCTCGCGAGCCCGATTGCTTCTTCCCACTCCCCCCACTGGTGCGCGATCACCGAGAGCAGGTGCAGTGCGTAAAAGTGGCGACTTTCGGCGCGAACGATGTCCTCGGCCAAGGCCCGCGCCTCGTCGAGCTTTCCTTCGCGGAAGAGGGCGGCGGCGCGACTCATCGTCGGTGCGGCGCGACCGCGATTCAATTGATCTCCCCCGGCCGCAGTTGACGCA
>JALYSB010000214.1 GCA_030855025.1 Pseudomonadota bacterium | reverse complement strand
CTGCAGCACCACTCCGAAGGCCAGCGTGTAGACCGCCAGCAGGAAAAGCGGCTGCGCGAAGGACCAGGCCACGCCTCCGAACGACCCTTGGTAGCGCCCGGAAAACTCGCGTTTAAGAAGCTCGAACAGCAACCCTCGCTGGCGCCGAAGAGCATGGAACATGGGCTTCTTCAAGAATGCGCCGGGACGCGCCCGTACTTGTCGTCGAAGCGGACGATGTCGTCTTCGCCAAGGTAGGGGCCACTCTGCACCTCGATAATCACCAGCTCGCCGGTGCCCGGGTTCTCCAGCCGATGCTTGTTGCCCGCCGGGATGAAGGTCGATTCGTTCGTGGCGACGGTGAGCTCGCGCTCGCCGTTCACCACCCTTGCAATGCCGCTTACCACCACCCAGTGCTCGCTGCGCTGGCGGTGCATCTGCAGGCTGAGGCTCGCGCCGGGCTTGACCTCGATTCGCTTGATCTTGAAGCCCGGGCCTTCCTCGAGAACCGTGTAAGTACCCCACGGGCGATGCACTGTGCGATGCAGGCGATGCGCCTCGTGCCCCAGCGCCTTGAGCTGGCCGAAGATCTGCTTCACGTCCTGGGCGTGGGAGCGGTTCGCCACCAGCAGGGCGTCGGCCGTGTCGATAATGATCAGGTTCTCGACGCCCACGGCGCCGACGACGCGCGCCTCGCCCCGGATGTAGCAGGCCTGCACGTCGTGGAGGAAGGCCTGCCCCTCGATGCGATTGTGATTCTCGTCCTCCGCGGTGAGGTCGCCGATCGCGCTCCACGAGCCGATGTCGCTCCAGCCGATGGCGCATGGCACCACCGCCACGCGCCGCGAGCGCTCCATGAGGGCGTAATCGATCGACAGGTCGGGGACTTCCGCGAAGCTCGGGGCATCGAGCTCGAGCTGCGAGAAGCCTGCGCCCTGCGCGAGGCGCGAGCGCTCGAGGCAGGATTTCACCGCCCCGAGCACGTCGGGGCAGTGTTGCGCCATCTCTTCCAGCACGGTGCCCGCGGAGAAGCAGAACATCCCGGAATTCCACAGGAAGCGGCCGGACTCCACATACGAACGGGCGACTTCGAGGGAGGGCTTCTCCACGAAGCGCTCGACGTCGTTGTCGTGCGCCTCGATGTATCCGTAGCCGGTCTCGGGCGACGTCGGACGGATACCGAAAGTGACGAGCCTGCCCGCGCGCGCGAGGCGCTGCGCCTCGGCTACGGCCTTGGCGAACGAGTCCGGGTCGGCAATGAGGTGGTCCGCCGGGAGGACCAGCATGATCGCATCGTTGCCATGCGTCGCTGCGATGCGTAGCGCCGCTGCCGCCACTGCCGCGGCGGTCCCGCGGCCGAACGGCTCGAGGATGAACGAGGTCGCCGCGCCCCGGATGTTCACTTCGGCGAACTCGTCTCGCGTCTTGAAGAGCAGATCGCGGTTGGTGACCGTGAGGATTTCCTCGACGCCTTCGAGCAAGGCCCCGCGCAGGAACGCCTTCTGCAGCAGGCTTTGGCCGTCGGCCAGGCGGATGAACGGCTTCGGATGCAACTCGCGCGAAACCGGCCAAAGGCGCGACCCGGCGCCACCGCAAAGAATGGTCGGGATCAGGCGCAAGGGGACAGTGGCTCCATGGGAAATTCCGCGCGCGCGGAACTTTTTTCGATAGCGAAGATAGTCGAGAATGATACAATATTTCAGACGTTTACCGCCAGAAAAACTACCGCGGCCGAGGGCAGCGGCGTGTCTCGCCGCGGCCGCCGCGATCATCGATATGGCCTGAAAATGCGCGTCCTAGCGCTGTCCTGATGCGCATCCTCCATATCGGTAAATACTTTCCGCCGGTCCCCGGCGGGATGGAACGGTTCCTGGGCGACCTGGCGCAGGCCCAGCGCGCCGCCGGGCACGACGTGAGCGTGCTGGTGCACGACGATGGTCGCACCGACCTGCGCGCCGATCCGCCGTGGGTCATGCGCTGCCCGGTGTGGGTCCGGCTCTTCTTCGCCCCGATCAGCCCGCTCTTTCCCCTGTGGCTGCGCCGCGCGATCGCCCGGCACGATCCCGATGTGATCCACCTGCACATGCCGAACCTGAGCGCCTTCTGGGTGCTGTTGCTGCCCTCGGCCCGCCGGCGCCCCTGGATCGTGCATTGGCATTCCGACGTCGAGCGATCGAAGCGCTCACTCAGGTTTCTCTATCCGCACTACTCGATCTTCGAGCGCGCGCTCCTCGACCACGCCGAGACCATCGTCGTGACCTCACCCCAGTACCTGGAGGCAAGCGAACCCTTGGGCATCTGGCGCTCGAAGTGCTGCGTCGTGCCCCTCGGCGTCGACCCCGTGCGGCTGCCTGCCGTGGCCGATGGCGAGACGCAGGGGCTCTGGAAGACGGATGGCCTTCGCCTTCTCGCCGTGGGGCGACTCACGTACTACAAGGGTTTCGAAACGCTGGTGCGCGCGGTGATCGGCGATCCCGGCAGGCAACTGGTCATCGTCGGCGCCGGCGAGGAGCGCCCTCGACTGGAGCGCGTCCTTCAGCAGGCCGGCGGCCCCGCGTCCATTACGCTGCTGGGAGAGGCCGACGATGCGACGCTCGTGCGGCTGATGGCGTCGTGCGACGTGTTTTGCCTCCCCTCGATCGAGCGCACCGAGGCCTTCGGCATCGTCCTGCTGGAGGCCATGCGCTACGGCAAGCCGCTCGTGGTGAGCGATATCAAGGGCAGCGGCGTCGGTTACGTCGCCCGCCACGGCCAGAACGCCGTCGAGGTCCCCGCCGGGGACGAGAAAGCGTGGCGCGCGGCGCTCGACGAGCTCGCCGCCCATCCCAACCGCCGCCATCGCATGGGCCTTCTGGGATCGCAACGCTACGAAAGGGAGTTCGGCATCGATTCGGTCGTCTCGAAGCTCGATCTCATCTATTCGCTTGCGCTGCGGGTGGAAACGCAGAGCAGCGACAACGGGGCCACCGCCGAGCCGTCGCGCGACACCCCGAGCGGCGTGCAGCAGGCCAGGACCTGTTCGGACCGGCTGCTCGTGGTCATTCCAGCCCTGAACGAGGCCGAGTGCATCGGCGAAGTGATCGCCCAGGCGCAGCGCTACCCGGGCGTGGACGTGCTGGTGATCGACGATGGCAGCACCGACGACACCGCGGCCGTGGCCCTGCTGCACGGCGCTCGTGTGCTGCGCGCGCCGCTATGGCAGGGCGCATGGGGCGCGATCCAGACGGGGATGAGATACGCCGTGCCCCGGGGCTACCGCGCCGTGATCACCATGGACGCCGACGGCCAGCACGAGCCGGCCTACCTGCCGATGTTGATCGAGGCGGCATCCGGCGCCGATGTGGTGATCGCGGCCTGCCCGAGCAGGGGCAGCCGGTTGCGACACGTGGCTTGGTCCTATTTCAGGATGCTGACCGGCCTGAGCTTCGACGACCTCACCTCGGGCTTCCGCTACTACAACGGGCACGCCTACCGCATCCTCGCGAGCGAAGATGCGACTTTGCTAGACTATCAGGACATCGGCGTGCTGCTGCTGCTGCGCGCGGCCAACGTGCGCATCGCGGAAGTGGCCGTGGCGATGAATCCCCGCAGGAGCGGTGCTTCGCGGGTCTTCTCCTCGTGGTGGACGGTGGCGCGCTACATGGCGGAAACTTCGCTGCTCTGCCTTTCACACTGGAAGCCCAAACGGTAGCCGCACTTCGCCGCCCCCGACCCGCCGCCGGATCCCCATGCCATGAAAGACTATTACCTCACCGTCCTGGTGATCGGCTTTGGGCTCGCCGGGGTGATCCTGTATCTGGTGCGGCGCGACCACATCTACATCCGCCAGGGAATATTCTGGATTCTCGTGGCGGTCCTGTCGATCGTCTTCGGCATATGGCCGTCGCTGATCGACATCGTGGGCGGCGCGCTCGGCGTCGCCTACCCGCCTACGCTGCTGCTGCTGGCGGCGATCATCGTGCTGGTATTGAAGGCTCTCTTCAGCGACATCGCGCTTACCAAGGTGCGGCGCGACCTGCGGCGACTGAACCAGCGCATCGCATTGCTCGAGACATCGGAGTTGCACGCACGTGCCGACGACAGCGAGGCCGACGATACCCGCGAGGGCCTGCGATCCCGTTAAACACAGGGCGCGCGGATCGTGTTGGCCGCGCTCCAGATTCGAGGCGCCGACTGTTCCTGTGCAGTCCTTATAATGTCGCTTCGGCACGTTCTATCGATATCCCCGAGCGCCGCCGTGGCGCGAAACCGCCCAGGAACATGAAAAAAGCCTTGATCACCGGCATCACCGGCCAGGACGGCGCCTATCTGGCGGAGCTCCTGCTCTCGAAGGGCTACGAGGTCCACGGGTTGAAGCGCCGCACCTCGCTCTTCAACACCGACCGCATCGACCACCTGTACCACGATCCGCACGAGAAGGGAGTGCACTTCTTCCTGCACCACGGCGACATGACCGACGGCTCGAGCCTCACGCGCATCATCCAGCAGGTGCTGCCCGACGAGATCTACAACCTCGCCGCCCAGTCGCACGTGGCAGTGAGCTTCGAGGAGCCGGAGTACACGGCGAACTCGGATGCCCTCGGTGCGCTACGCGTGCTCGAGGCGATGCGCATCCTCGGGCTCGAGAAGAAGACACGTTACTACCAGGCGTCGACTTCCGAGCTCTACGGCCTCGTCCAGGAGGTCCCGCAAAAGGAGACCACGCCCTTCTACCCCCGAAGCCCCTATGCCGTGGCGAAGCTGTACGCGTACTGGATCACGGTCAACTATCGCGAGGCTTACGGGATGTATGCGTGCAACGGGATACTCTTCAACCACGAGAGCCCGGTTCGCGGCGAGACCTTCGTCACCCGCAAAATCACCCG
>JALYSB010000055.1 GCA_030855025.1 Pseudomonadota bacterium | reverse complement strand
ACGCTTTGCGGATCGCCTCGAGGTCCCCAGGCGAAACCGGCTTGGAGAGGTCCACGCCCGTTACCCGTGCGCCGCAAGCATGTCCCACCCGCTGGATTTTCAAGTTCGACATGGCTCGCGCCCCCGGCTTTGATGGAGATGATTATAAGAGGGCCCAAGCCAAGCGCTCGGCGGCTTAGCCCCTGAGACCCTGAGCCACGCGGCGCACGAAGCCTGCCGAATGCGATCCATCCAGCCAGCGTGCCACCGCAACCGCTTCGTTCTCCGGGTCGATCCACACCATATGACCGCCGGCGCCAAACATGAAGACGCTCGCCCGCGAGGCATCAGCGAACAGGCGCCCGCCGCCGTTGAGCCATGTGAGCCAACCGTAGAACGGCGCCACCGCGCAAGGTGCCTGCATGCGCTGCACCCACTCGTGCGGCACCACCTGCCGGCCCGCGTGCACGCCGCCATCCAGCAGCAGCTGGCCGATGCGCGCCTGGTCGCGAGCGCTGATGCTCACGCCGCCGCCCCAATGCGTGCCGCCCGGAACCGACTGCATGCGCCGGCCGTCGATCTCCACCCAGGCATCGTCGTAGCCCTCCCAGCGGAAATCGCGGCCGCCGTCGATCGGCTGCAGTACGCTTTCGAGGAACACCTGCGGCAGCGGCCGCTTGAAGAGGTGTAATAGCGCGAGCGAGAGTTGGTTGATGCGCACGTCGTTGTATTCCCAGTAGCTGCCCGGGGTTCGCAGCGCCCGCAGCTCGCCTTTCTTGCCCTCGGGTGGCTTCGGGTCGTGCGAGACGCGCCGGTTGTGCTCCACCTGGTCGGGCATGCCGAAACATTCGCCCTGCCATTCGCTGGTCTGCGAGAGGAGGTGCTCCCACGTAATCGCGCGATTGTGTTCCGAATCGAAGCCGAGGCCCGGCAGGCGCTCGTTCACGCGCTCGCCTGGTTCGAGCAGCCCGCGCGAATGCGCAATCCCCGCGAGCAGCGCCAGGTACGTCTTCGCGACGCTGAAGGTCTGGTCGGCCCGATCGGGGTCTCCCCAGGCAGCGACCTCGCGGCCGCGCACACGGATGACGCCCGCAACGCCGCCGCGCGGGTGCACCGGCCCGCGCAGGCGATTGAACGGCGGCGGGTCGTCGTGGTGGACGCCCCAACGCGCAGGCTCGGCGGCCGGATTCCGCGTCCACGCAATCTCGTGCGACTGCGCGAAGGTGGCCGCCTCGTCGAACGCGCCTCTCATGAACGGGCGATCTGCCGAAGTGCCTGTTCGTAGCCCTCCGGCGGCTGGGCGCCTTCGATCGCGTACGCATCGTTCACGACCACAAACGGAACGCCGGAGACGCCGCGTTGCTGCCAGAAACGCTCGCGGCTGCGGACTTCCGGCGAGAACTCGACGCTTTCCAGTATCGACTTCGCGCGCGTCGCATCGAGACCGACGTTGCCGGCGAGCTCCACAAGCACGTCCTTCGCGCCCGGATTGCGGCCCTCGCCGTGATAGGCGTGAAGCAGCGCGCGCTTGAGCTGCAGCGCGCGCCCCTCGAGTCCGGCCCAATGCAGGATCCGATGCGCGTCGAAAGTGTTCCATACATGGTTGCGGGCGCCGAAGGTGTAACCGACGGCGGCACCGTGCTCGCGAATCCTCGCCTGCGTCTGCGCGATCTGCTCTGGCGTGCGGCCGTACTTGCGCGCCAGGTACTGCACGACTTCCGCGCCCTCCGGGCCCATGTCGGGATTGAGCTCGAAGGGCTCCACGCGGATTGCCGTTTCCACCTCGCCTCCCAGGCGCGCGACCGCCTGGTCGAGCGAGGCAAGACCGATCGCACACCATGGGCAGGCGACGTCGGAGACGAAGGCGATGTCGAGACGAGGTCGGTCCATGGGCAAAGGGTAACTGGAGGCGGGGGTCGGAATCGAACCGGCGTACACGGCTTTGCAGGCCGCTGCATGACCACTCTGCCACCCCGCCCTGGGGTGTCGACCATTGGAGGGTCGTAACCCCGGCGAAGGCCGGGGTTGATGCGGAACGGGGGAAACCGACCTCGGTTTCCCCCGCGAAGACTGGAGCGGCAGAAGAGTCTCGAACTCTCGACCTCAACCTTGGCAAGGTTGCGCTCTACCAACTGAGCTACTGCCGCGACGAATGACGAATTATAGCGTTTTCAGCCGCTCGCTTCAACCCGAGGCCTATCTGCATCCCCCGGAAACGCAACGAAAAACTGCCGCACCCGCCGTCCGGCCCGCCTGCGCGTCCTGGGTTGCGAACGTGATCCCGAGGCCCTGCGCGCGGCTGCCCAGGAAGAGACCACTCACGGTGTAGTTATCGAGGACTCCGGCCGTGTTGTTGCAGGCGCAGATCCAGGTCCCAGCCCCCTGCGCGGCGACGTTGAACCCGACGAATCCACGTCCCGTGGCGAGCGCGGTACCCGATGGCACCGGCAGTTGGTAGGTCACCGAGTCGACCGCGTACGAAATCGCTCCCCCGAGGGTGCGGTTGACGAAGTTCACGATGAAGCTGCCGGAAAGGAATTGACCTGCAATGCCTTTCTCATCGGTGGGGCGCGGTCCGCCAGCGTAGTCATAACGTACGCCGGTGGCGGCGGCCGGCACCGCGGAGAACAGCGTCTCGGGCGTGAGGTTGCCGAAGAAGAAATGCACTCCGGTGGACGGCGTCCCGACGGCCTCGCCAACGCGAACCGCGGCGCCCGGCGCCCAACGTCCCCAGACCGCACCGCCGTCGCCTTCGAGCCGGCCG
Source organism: Pseudomonadota bacterium (assembly GCA_030855025.1). GTDB lineage: Bacteria > Pseudomonadota > Gammaproteobacteria > Burkholderiales > Usitatibacteraceae > Usitatibacter. Next base: position 14,643 of record JALYSB010000055.1, on the reverse strand, counting down.
TTGTCCAGCACCGCTGCGTCATTGCGATCGCCGGATTGGGCGCCGCCATTGAACGCGAAGCGTTCGAGGAATCCGCGGTCCCCATTGAGCTCGATCACGGTGCCGCGTCCGCCGTCGACGACGGCCACCGGAACGGTCGCGGTGGCGAACCCCACGCCGGCACCGAGGCCGGCACCCAGCAGCGCGACATTGCCCGAATCATCCTTGAGATCCGCCACCACGATCGGCGAGGCGGCGGTGCCGGCGAGCGCGACGGGCCGCAGATCGGTCCCCGCGAAGCGGGCTTCGAAGGCAGCCGCCGTCTGGTCGCGGCGCGCCTCGAGGGCCTGCGCACGGGCCTCCAGCGCCTCGCGGCGCTCCTCGCGCCGCGCGCGCGCCTCGAGCCGGTCGCGCAGGAATCGCGGCCGGCTCACCAGCGATTGCGGCGGCGTGTTGGCGTCCGCCACGAAGAATGCCTCCTCGGCCCCGAACTCCCGTTCGCCGGCGACGTTCGACACCGCGACACGGCCCTCGAACACGACGCCATAGGATCCGTCGGGCGCTATGGCGCCCTCGTCGCCTTCGCAATCGGCCTGGCAGTGGATGAGCGAATAGGTCGTGCCCCGGATGCCGACGGTCGCGAGCGGCGTGGCGACCTGGTAGCGATCGCGGCGCTGCTGGCCGATCAGCCCGGTGAGCGTGCGCATCCCGCCCTGCAGGAGCCGGAACGCCGCCCGGGAGATGCCGTCGTCCTGGCCGGTGAAGCGAAACTCCTCGATGTGGAAACGGCTGCGCGCGCGCATCGCCACGACGCTGCCGTCGACGAAGCCCAGTTGCGCGCTGCTCGCGTCGCCCGTGCGCACCAGGTCGCCGCTCAGGAGCGCGTCTCCGGTCGCAAGCCGCACGTCCCGGCCGGTGCGTTCCGCCACCACATCGCCGGCCGCGACCAGCACGCGCCCCACGCTCTGTGCCGCGGCGTCGAGAGCGAGGAGCGCCGCGGCCGCGAACAGCCACGCGCGCAGCACCATCCAATGCCTAGCGGAATTCATAGCGGACCTTCGCGATGGCGGTGCGGCGAGTGTACTCATAGAGCGCGATGCTCGAGTCATTGCTCGCCGCCGAAAGCTCGAGCCGCAGGGTGAGCAAGCGGGTGGCATTCCAGGCGAGCAGCAGGTCGGCGCTCAGGTAGCGGTCGTCGCGGGTCGTGAGAAGCACGGCATCGGGTTCGCGATAGCGGCTGCGCTGCCAGGTGCCCCCGGCCATCAGTGTCCAGTTCGGAATCGGCGACATCGCAAATCCGACCCGCATCCCGTGCATGTCGCGTGACAGGTCCTGGCGGTCGTCGAAGTCGTTGCGTTCGCGGCCGGCATTGACCGTGAAGTCCACGGTCGGCTTCCACGCCCACCCCAGCGCATGCCACCAGCCGAGTGCCATGGCAGTGAAGTCGCTGTCACGCACGTTATTGGCGCCCTGGTAGTCGAGCTTGCCGACCTGCAATCCCAGCGACAGGGCATCGCGGCTGCCGATCGGCACCGTCCCATCGACAAACACGCCGTGGACGCGCCGGTAAGGCGCATGGTTGAGTGTCTGGTACCCGAGGCTTGCGCCGGCGCGCCAGGTGCCGCGGCCTGCCCGCCCCATCAATCCCGCCGAGCCCGCATAGAGGGTTTGGTCGAAATCCTTCTCGTCCTGGTAGCGCACCACCTCGGCCTGGCCGGCCGCAAACGCCGCAACGCGCGGGAACAACGGTGCGCTCACGCGGAAACCGCCCCCGTACTGCAGAGTACGGTCGGCCACGCGTACGCCGCTATCCGCGACCGTCACGTCGCCGAGCACCGGGAGGCTGATGACGGGATTGTCGACGCCCGCGCGCGGATTCGAATCGTAGCCGCCGCCGCCTTCGAAGTACGCCACCGCGGTAGGCTTGTAACGCGACTCGCGTTCGCGCAACGCATCCAGGTGCTCGCGCACCACGCGGGCGATCTCCGGCGGCGGGTTTCTTGCGGCCGCGGCTTCGAACTCTTCGCGCGCACGCGCGTCGTCGCCCAGCAAGTAGTAGCCGCGCGCAAGCTCGACACGCGCACCCTCGTGCGCGGGATTTGCAAGCATGAAGCGCTCGAGCGCGAGCACGCCCTCGCCCGCCCGGCCGGAGTTGATGGCGGCGATGCCGAAGTACATGTCGAACGCGGGGTCGCCGAGGCGCTCCGGCGCGCGCCGCCCGAATTGGTAGGCGGCCTCGGCCTGGCCGCGGTCCAGGAGCGCGCGCAGCTCCTCGGGCGTCTGCCCCCAAGCCGACAATGAAAGCGCGGCCGCGGCCAGCGCCGCAACAAGTACTCGGATCACTTGGGCGCCTCGGGCGGGGCCGCGATGGCGGCTTTCAAGTAGACGACCATGGACCAGAGCGTGATGAAGGCAGCGATCCAGATGAGGATCCGTCCCACCGGATTGGTGTGGATGAGGCCGAACAGGACGCCGTTATACAGGAGAAAGGGAATCGCGACCAGCTGGCCCACGGTCTTGATCTTGCCGAAAATGTTCACCGCGACGCTTTTTGACTGCCCGATTTGCGCCATCCATTCGCGCAGTGCCGAGACAGTGATCTCGCGGCCGATGATGATGAGGGAGGCGAAGGGATCGACGATGCCCTTCTCGGTGAGCACGATAAGCGCCGCGGCAACCATCAGCTTGTCGGCGACCGGATCGAGGAATGCACCAAATGAGGTCGTCTGGTTCCATTTGCGCGCGAGGTAGCCGTCGAGCCAGTCGGTCACCGCCGCGCCAATGAAGATCCACATCGAGATGATGTTCTGGGTGCGTTCGACGATCCAGTCCTCGGGGACGTAGAGGACCGCGACGAACGCGGGGATTGCGACGATGCGCAACCAGGTGAGGAAGAGCGGGAAATTGAAGCGGGCGGGCACTTAGTGGAGTTCCTGGTAGATCCGCTCGGCCAGTGTACGGCTGATTCCCTCGACGCGTGAGAGGTCGTCGATGCTCGCCGCGAGCACGCCCTGCAGTCCGCCGAAATGCTCGAGCAGCTTCTGGCGGCGCCGCGGGCCGATCGCCGAGATCTCCTCGAGGCGCGAGGCGGTGCGCGCCTTGCCGCGGCGCGCGCGATGCCCGGTGATGGCGAAGCGATGCGCCTCGTCGCGCACCTGCTGTATCAAATGGAGCGCCGGATGGTCCGACGAAAGCCGGCGCGGCTCCTCCTCGCCCGCGATGAAGAGCTGCTCCATGCCGGGCTTGCGCTCGACGCCTTTGGCGACGCCGATCATGCGAATCGTGTGCAACCCCAGGTCGGCCATCACTGCGCGCGCGGCATTGAGCTGTCCCAGGCCGCCGTCGATCAGGATCAGGTCCGGCGTCCTGCCCTCCCCGTCCGCGAGCTTGCGGTAGCGCTTGTCGAGCGCGAAGCGCATCGCCCCGTAATCGTCGCCCGGAAGCACACCCTTCACGTTGTAGCGGCGGTATTCGGAGTTCTGCATCGCGCCCTTGTCATAGACCACGCACGATGCGATCGGCGCCTCGCCCATCGTGTGGCTGACGTCGAAGCACTCGACACGCGCGATCGGCGCCTCGGAGCCGAGGAACTCCTGCAGCGCCGCGCCGCGCACCTCCTGGGTCGCCTGCGCCGAGAGCCGCTGGCCAAGCGCGAGCGACGCATTGCGGCGCGCCATCTCGAGCCAGGTACGCGACTCGCCCACCGGCCGCGAGACCACTTTCACGGGCCGCCCGGCGATGCCTGCGAGCATCGCTTCCATCTCGGGAGGCGTTTCGAGCTGGTCGGCGATCACGCGCCCGGGAACCGGCTGCGCGGCATAGTGCTGCGTGAGGAACGCTTCGATAACGGTGTTGGCATCGCTGCCCGAGGCGTTCTGCGGGAAGAAGCTGCGATCGCCCAGGTGGCGCCCGCCGCGCACCATCGCGAGTGTCACGCACCACACATTGTCGCGCTCGACGACCACGGTAATGTCGGTATCAGCCCCGCCGGTCGATTCCGCCGCCTGCCCCGAGAGGATGCGCTGCAGGATGCGGATCTGGTCGCGGTGCCTCGCGGCCTCCTCGTACTGCAGCGCCTCGGCGGCCGCGCTCATCTTCGCGGTGAGATCGGCGACGACGTCGTTCTCGTTGCCCTCGAGGAATTGCGCGGCATGGTCGACGTCGCCGTTGTAGGCCTCTACTGTGATGCGCCCGACGCAGGGCGCCGTACAGCGCCCGATCTGGTGCAGCAGGCAGGGGCGCGAACGATGCTCGAACACGGTGTCGTCGCAAGTGCGCAGCCGGAACACCCGCTGCAGGTGCCCGATGGTCTCGCGCACCGACCAGGCGCTCGGAAACGGGCCGAAGTAGCGATTGCCCTTGGTGTGCGCGCCGCGGTAGAAGCGTATCTGCGGGAATTCGTGGCCGGTGATGAGGATGTAGCCGTAGCTCTTGTCGTCGCGGAAGAGGACGTTGTAGCGCGGGCTGAGGCTCTTGATGAGGTTATTCTCGACCAGCAGCGCCTCGGCCTCGGTGCGCGTGACGGTGGTTTCGGCGCCGGCGATCTGCGAGACCATCATGGCGGTGCGCGGGCTCGCGAGGTTCCTCTGGAAGTACGACGACACGCGCTTCCTGAGATCGCCGGCCTTGCCGACGTAGATCACCTCGCCCGCGGCGTTCCTGAAGCGGTAGACGCCAGGCAGGCTCGGGAGGCCCGCGAGCAGCTCGGCCGGGTCGAACGGGGTCACTGCGAGCGGACGCGGGCCAGGTTCTCGGTCGCGGCGAGGTACGCGGCGTTGGCCTTCAACGCGACGCTCGAGATCGCGCGCCCGCGCATCCTCCCCAGGCGCTTGACCAGCGTGGGCGCGATCGGGCGGCGCTCGAGGCCTTCGAGCATCGTGTCCTGGGCGCGCGGGTCATTGCAGAGCAGCACCATGTCGCAGCCTGCGTTCAGCGCCGCGTTGGCGCGCGCCATGACCCCGCCCGCGGTGCTGGCACCCTCCATCGACAGGTCGTCCGAGAAAATCAGGCCCTCGAAGCCGAGCTTCTCGCGCAGGATCTTCTGCAGCCACACGCTCGAGAATCCCGCGGGCTTCGAATCGACCTTCGGGTAGACCACGTGCGCGGGCATCATCCCGCCCATGCCGGAGCGCGCGAGGCGCTGGAACGGAATCAAGTCGGAGTTCGTGATCTCGACCAGCGTGCGGTCGTCCATCGGCACTTCGAGATGCGAGTCGGCGCGCACGTAGCCATGCCCCGGAAAGTGCTTGCCGATCGTGGTCATGCCGGCCGCGTTGAGTCCCGCCTGGAGCGCCTCGGCCAGCACCGCGATCGTGTGCGGATCGGCATGCAGCGCGCGATCGCCGATGACGCTCGACTCGCCGTAATCGACGTCGAGCACCGGGGCGAAGGTGAAGTCCACGCCGTGGGCCTGCAATTCGCTGCCGATCACGAAGCCGCAGCCGCGCGCGGCAGCGAGAGCCTGGGCCGGATCGCGGTCCCAGAGCTTGCCGAGCTCGGCCATCGGCGGGATGGCGGTGAATCCGTGGCGGAAGCGCTGCACGCGCCCGCCCTCGTGGTCGACGGCGATCGGCAGGCTGGGCGTGCGCAACTCGCGGATCGAGTGGGTGAGCTGGATCAGCTGCAGGGGGGCTGCAAAGTTGCGCGCGAAGAGAATCACGCCGCCCACCTGCGGATGCTGCAGCCGCTCGATGTCGTCGGGGGTGAGCGCGAGGCCCGCCACGTCCACCATTGCCGGTCCCAGCTTCACTTGGCCTTGTCCTTTCCCTCGAGGACCACGAACGCCACCGCCATGCCCGCATCGTCGGTGAGCGACACGTGCGCGCTGGTGACACCCAGCTTCTTCAAGTGCTTCGCCATCGCGGCGCTCGGGACCACGAGCGGCTTGCCCAGGGGATCCCGGCCAACCGTGATCGATTGCCACGTGAACGGCGGATGGATCCCGGTGCCGATCGCTTTCGAGAACGCTTCCTTCGCCGCCCAACGCTTGGCGAGGTGGCTCGCCTTCAGCTTGGTGCGGGCGTAGCGCAGCCGCTCCTCGGGCGTGAGGATGCGCTTCACGAAGCGCTCGCCGTGGCGCTCCAGCACGCCGGCGATGCGCTCGATCGACACGATGTCGGTGCCGATGCCCACGATCATGGTCGGCGGTTGGCGGCGAGCGTCATCAGCGACTTCATCTCGCGCACCGCTTCGCGCATGCCGACGAACACCGCGCGGCTCACGATCGCATGCCCGATGTGCAGCTCGCGGATGCCCGGCAGCGCGGCCACGGGCGTGACGTTCACGTAGTTGAGAGCATGCCCGGCGTTGAATCGCATGCCGAGGCCGCGAATCGCCTCTCCCGCCTTGCGGATCTTCTCCAGCTCGGCCAGCACCGGCTTGCTTTCGGCGTCGCGGCCCTTCGAATGGAACGTGTGCGCGTAGGGACCGGTATGGATCTCGCAGACGCGCACGCCGATGCGCGCCGCCGCTTCGACCTGCGCCGCCTCCGCGTCGATGAAGACGCTGGTCATGATGCCGGCGTCGGCGAGCTTCGCGACGGCACCCTTCAGCCGCTTCTCGCCGCCCACGATGTCGAGGCCGCCCTCGGTGGTGACTTCCTCGCGCCCCTCGGGCACGAGCATCGCCATCTCGGGAGCGATGCGGCACGCGATGGCGACCATCTCGTCGGTGGCGGCCATCTCGAGGTTCAGCTTGATGTGCGTGAGGTCGCGCAACCGCCGCACGTCCTCGTCCTGAATGTGGCGTCGATCCTCGCGCAGGTGCACCGTGATGCCGTCGGCGCCGCCCAGGTGCGCCTCCACCGCCGCCCACACCGGATCGGGCTCGTAGGTGCGCCGCGCCTGCCGGATCGTGGCAACGTGGTCGATGTTGACGCCCAGCTCGATCATGGGGCTTCGGGATCCTCCAGCCTTTGCAAGTCGCGCACCATCGCTCGGGTGGCGAGCTCCTGGCCGTTCAGGGAGTGGTTGATGAGAAGCCGCATGAGCTGCTTGGCCTGCGCGACCGTGGACGCGTCCTCGAGCCGCCCGCTGTCGAGGTCGAGGAGCGTAAGTCCGCGCAATTTTACCGCATTCGCCGGCGTCTCCCCCTCGCGCGGGGCGGGAATGGCGCCGCGCTCGAGCACATACAGGTACTCGCGCTCCGCCGCGATCGGCGCATGGGTGCCGGCCTCGCGCGCGAGCTCGAGCGCGTAGCCCAGCTCCTGCAGCAGGCGCAGCTCGAAGCGCCTGAGCGTCGGCTCGATGCCAAAAACCGGGGACGGACCCTCATTTCGGTCGCGGGGGAATGAGGGTCCGTCCCCGGTTTTCCGGGATAGCTCGCGCAGCTCGGTGATCGCCGTGTCGTAGGCGGCGAACAACCCCTCGTGGGGGTCGTCGCGGGTGGTGAGCTTGAGCAGCAGCTCGTTGAGGTAGAACGCCGAGAGCAGATTCTGGCCGCGAAGCGGGATGGCGGGCGCGGCCGGCTCTGCAGTCTTCAGGGTGCGCAGCTCGCCGCGGCCGAACCAGTCGAGCGAAAGGAGCTGGAACGGTACGAGGACCGCGCGCGCGGCCGACTTGGGCCGCCGCGCCCCCTTCGCCACGATGCCAAGGCGCCCGTGCTTCTCGGTCCACGCCTGCAGGATCAGGCTCGTTTCGCGATACGGGTAGCTGTGAAGGACGTAGCCTCGGTCCATGGCCAGTTTTCACCGATATCCCAATTGACGCAACGCCGCGTCGCTGTCCGCCCAGCCGCTTTTCACCCGCACGTGGGTTTCGAGGAAAACCTTGGAGCCGAAGAGCGCTTCCATCGCATGCCGCGCCTCGGTGCCGATGCGCTTGAGCGTCGCGCCCTTCTCCCCGATCACGATCGCCTTGTGCCCCGGCCGGTCGACGTAGATGGTGGCGGCGATGCGGCGCAGGTTTCCTTCGACCTCGAAGCTCTCGATGTCGACCGCGATCGAGTACGGCAGCTCGTCGCCCAGCAGCCGGAAGATCCGCTCGCGCACCAGCTCGGCGGCGAGGAAGCGCTCGGGGCGGTCGGTGATCTCGTCCTCCTCGTAGATCGCGGCCTGCTCCGGCAAGCGCCTGCGGATCTCGTCGAGGAGCGGGCGTAGCTGCGTGCCCTTCTGCGCACTCACCGGGACCAGCGCGGCGAAGTTGCGGCGCGCGGACGCCTCCACCAGCGTGGCCGCAATCTTCGCCTTGTCGGCAACGCGGTCAACCTTGTTCAGCGCCAGGATCACGGTCGCCTTCTCCGGCAATAGCTCGAGCACCGGCGTGTCGCGCCCGTCCCAGCCCGAGGCCTCGATCACCAACACGATCACGTCCACCTCGTGCGCGACCTGGCCCACGGTGCGGTTCATCTGCACGTTCAATGCGTTCTTGTGCTGCGTCTGGTAGCCGGGCGTGTCGACGAAGATGAACTGCGAGCGCTTGTCGGTGTAGATGCCCTGGATGCGGTGGCGCGTGGTCTGGGCCTTGCGCGACGTGATCGCGACATGCGCACCCACGATCTTGTTGAGCAGGGTCGACTTGCCCACGTTGGGCCGGCCGACGATTGCGACCGTTCCGGTCCGGAACGGCTCCTGGTCGGCTTTCGCACTGCGCGCCTCGCGTCCGTATTTCATGTCTTCTTCCGGCCCGCAGGCTTCTCCAGTTGTGTGAGCACACCTTCGGCCGCGGCCTGCTCTGCTGCGCGCCGGCTCGCGCCCTTTCCGGTGGCGACCAATCCCAGGTCGTCGACGCGGCATTCGACGGTGAAGGTCTGATCGTGCGCCTCGCCCTCGGTGCGTTGCACCGAATAACGCGGCAGCTGCAGCTTGCGGCCCTGCGTGTGCTCCTGCAGCGCGGTCTTCGGGTCCTTGTCGACCGGAAGGCCGTCGCGGCTCTCGAGGCGCTCGCCCAGGAGCCTTTCGACCGAATTGCGCACCGCCTCGAAGCCCGCGTCGAGGTAGACCGCGCCCAGCAAGCCCTCGAGCGCATCGGCGAGGATCGATGGCCGGCGGAAGCCGCCGCTCTTCAGCTCCCCCTCGCCCAGGCGCAGGCGATCGCCCAATCCCAGCTTCGCCGCGACCTCGAAGAGCGATGCCTGGTTCACGAGGGCGGCACGCAGGCGGGAGAGATCGCCTTCGGGCAGCTGCGGAAAGCGCTCGTAGAGCAGGGTGGCGACCGCGCAGTTGAGCAGGCTGTCCCCGAGGAACTCGAGGCGCTCGTTGTGCGGCGCCCCGAAGCTGCGGTGGGTGAGACCCTGGCGGGCGAGCTCGGGGTTGGCAAACGTGTGCCCGAGGCCACGCTCCAGTGCGGCGAGGCCCTCGGGGGACTCCCCGCCGCGCGCCGCCTTGCGGGTCACTTGGCCGTGGTCACCGTGAAGTCGAGGCAGGTGCTCACGTTGGAGACCATGGGGACGCGCACCGACCAGGTGGCCGTCACGACCGCCTCGCCGCCCTCCTTGGTCACCTCGAGGTCCTCGCCGCGCACGCTCTTCACGTCCTCGATGGCGTTGCGCTTCTCGAACGAATTGCGGATCTCGCGTACCGAGCCCTTGAGATCTCCGGCCTGCTCCATCGAGGCGAACATCTTCTTCACGGCAAAGTACTCGACGTACGACGGCAGCAGCTTGGCGGCCATGACTCCGAGGAATCCGAGCACGCCCAGCCCGACGATCAGATTCACCAACGAGATGCCCGACTGCTTCCGCATGGAACCTCCCCTGTGACTTTTTGTTTTACTCAATTCCGTTGCCGATGCGCTTGAAGTCGCCGAAGTTCATCCACACCAGGAATGCCCGCCCCTTCACGTGGTCGTCGGGGACGAATCCCCAGTAGCGGCTATCGCTGCTCTGGTCGCGATTGTCGCCCATCATGAAGTAGTGCCCCGCGGGCACCGTGCAGCCAAAACCGTCGTCATTGTATTCGCAATTACCACGGTGGGCGAACTGCCGGACCTGCGCGAGATCCACCGGCGGCTGCGCCGGGACGATCATCATCTGGTGGTTCTTCTCGCCGAGCTTCTCGAGGAAAGTCGGCAGCCTGAGGAAGTTGAGCTCGGAGTCGGTGTAGAAGCCGGTGCCCTGCACCGCGACCGCCTCGCCGTTGATGGTAAGGCGCTTGCCGCGGTAGGCGATCTTGTCCCCCGGCAGCCCCACTACCCGCTTGATGTAGTCGACGCTGGGGTCGGCGGGATAGCGGAACACGACGACATCGCCGCGCCGTATCGGCCCGACCTCGACCACCTTGCGGTTCAGCACCGGCAGCCGGATGCCGTAGGTGTACTTGTTGACCAGGATGAAGTCGCCCACCAGCAGTGTCGGCTTCATCGAGCCCGAGGGAATCTTGAACGGCTCCACCCAGAACGAGCGGATCAGGAATACCACCACGATCACCGGGAAGAACGCCCGCGCCATATCGACCACGACCGGCTCGGGGACGTCGGAGGTGCGGCGCTTGCGCGCCCATCGGGCATCCACGAGCCAGATGACGCCGGTGATGACCGCGGCCAGCAGCAGCACGGCGGCGAAGTCCGTGAATTTCAGCAGCAATCCCATCGCCGCGATGAAAAGGACCGGCCAGGCGACCTCCAGCAGTCCCTTGCGCGCTTCCGAGCGCTCGCTAGCGTCCCGGGCGGCGAACCAGTCCCAGGCGATGATTGCGGCGCTCGCGCCCGCGGCTACCATCGCGATCAATTCCCAATCGAGGCCACCCTGCATTGGCGATAGGCTCCTTACTTGCTTTCCACTTGGAGGATGGCCAGGAAGGCCTCTTGCGGAATCTCCACGGATCCCACCTGCTTCATGCGTTTCTTGCCCGCCTTCTGCTTCTCCAGCAGCTTCCTCTTGCGCGTGATGTCGCCGCCGTAGCACTTCGCGAGCACGTTCTTGCGAAGCGCCTTGATATTCTCGCGCGCCACCACGTCGGAGCCGATCGCCGCCTGCACGGCCACGTCGAACATCTGGCGCGGGATGAGGGCGCGCATGCGGCTCGCGAGCTCGCGCCCCCGGTACTTGGCGGTGAGGCGGTGCACGATGAGCGAGAGCGCGTCGACCTTGTCCCCGTTGATGAGGATGTCGAGGCGCACGAGGTCGCCGGCGCGGAATTCGCGGAACTCGTAGTCGAGTGAAGCGTAGCCGCGCGAGTTGCTCTTCAGCTTGTCGAAGAAATCCATCACGATCTCGTTCAACGGCATGTCGTAGGTGAGGATCACCTGGCGCCCCACGTAGTGCATGTTCACCTGCGTGCCGCGCTTGAGCTCGCACAGCGTGATCACCGGGCCCACGTATTCCTGCGGCATGATGATGGTGGCGCGGATGATCGGCTCGCGGATTTCCTCGACCTGCGACAGGTCCGGGAGCTTCGACGGGTTGTCAATCTCGATCACGGTGCCGTCGCGCTTGGCGACCTGGTAGACCACCGTGGGCGCGGTGGTGATGAGCTCCATGTCGTACTCGCGCTCGAGGCGCTCCTGCACGATGTCCATGTGCAACAGGCCCAGGAAGCCGCAGCGGAAGCCGAAGCCGAGGGCCTGCGACGTCTCCGGCTCGTAGCGCAGGCTCGAGTCGTTCAGCTGCAGCTTCTCGAGGGCGTCGCGCAGCGCCTCGTAGCGGTTCGACTCGACCGGGTAGAGGCCCGCGAACACCTGCGGCTGGATCTCCTTGAAGCCGGGCAGTGCCTCGGCCGCGGGGTTGTCGGCGAGCGTCACGGTGTCGCCGACCTTCGCGTCCTTCAAATCCTTGATTCCCGCGATGATGAAGCCCACGCCGCCGGCCGAGAGCCGTTCGCGCCCCACCGATTTGGGGGTGAACACACCGACCTGCTCGACCAGGTGCAACGCGCCGGTCGCCATCAGCTTGATGCGATCCTTCGGCGCGACCACGCCGTCGACCACGCGCACCAGCATGACGACGCCCACGTAGTTGTCGAACCACGAGTCGATCACCAGCGCCTTCAGGGGCTTCGACGGGTCGCCCTCGGGTGGGGGGATACGCTCGATCACCGCTTCCAGGACGTCGTCGATGCCCTCGCCCGTCTTGGCACTGCAGCGGATCGCATCGTGCGCCGGGATCCCGATCACGTCCTCGATCTCCTGGATCACGCGGTCGGGCTGGGCGCTGGGCAGGTCGATCTTGTTCAGGACCGGAACCACGTCCACGCCGAGCTCGGTGGCGGTGTAGCAGTTGGCGACTGTCTGTGCCTCGACGCCCTGGGAGGCGTCGACCACCAGGAGCGCGCCCTCGCACGCCGACAGCGAACGCGAGACCTCGTACGAGAAGTCCACGTGGCCCGGCGTGTCGATGAGGTTGAGCTCGTAGACCTTGCCATCGCGCGCGGTGTACTTGAGCGCCGCGGTCTGCGCCTTGATCGTGATGCCGCGCTCGCGCTCGAGGTCCATCGAGTCGAGCACCTGCGCCTCCATTTCGCGCGTCTGCAGGCCGCCGGTGCGCTCGATCAGCCGGTCGGCGAGCGTCGACTTGCCGTGGTCGATGTGCGCGATGATCGAGAAGTTGCGGATATGGTCCATGGGGGCCGAAAAGACAAAGGCCACGTCGGGCGTGGCCTTTTGCAGTGCAGCAATTCTACTTCATTCGAGACAGACGCGCATCCACGGCGGCGACGTCCAGGTAGTAGTGGCAGATCTCGCGATCGCCGTCGAGGAGCACCGGGACCAAGGCGCCCCATTTCTCCTCGATCCGCGGGTGGCGATCCACGTCCACCACCTCGATTTCGAAATCGTAACGGCCCTGGAATTGCCGCAGCGCCGTTATGAGCTCCTCGCACAGATGACAGTACTCGCGCGATAGGACCGTCAAGGTCGGCTTCATGTCATTCCCGCGAAGGCGGGAATCCAGACCAAATCGCTGCGGCCTTTGGCTGGGTCCCCGCCTCCGCGGGGATGACGACGCCCGAGCAATTACTCCGGCTCGGGTCTGAAAGTCACGAAGCGCGTGCCGTTCTCGTCACGGATCAGCAGCGCGACGGGCTTCTTGGTGTCGAGCTTGGCCACCGTCTCGTTGAAGCTCTTCACGTTGACGATGTCGACGTTGTTCACGCGCAGGATCACGTCGCCCACGCCCACCTGGGCCGCGGCCGCCGCACCCTCGGAGGCCTCCACCATCACGCCGTTGGCGATCTTCAACGCCTTCTTCTGCTCGGCGGTGAGCTCGATCACGGCGACGCCGAGCTTGCCCGGCTTGGTCTCGGCCTTCTTGCTGCCCTTGCCGCCCTTGTCGGCCGTCTTGACCTCCTCGTCCTTGAACTCCGCGACGGTCACCGTAAGGTCACGCGGCTTGCCGCCGCGCCACACGCTCAAGTTCACCTTCGAGCCCGGCCGCAGGGCCCGGATGGTGCGCGACAGGTCGGCGGAGCCATCGACCGCCCGGCCATCGATCTTCAGGATCACGTCGCCCACCTCGAGCCCGGCCTTCGACGCGGGCGAGCCGTCCTCGACGTTGCTCACCGCCGCACCTTGCGCCTTGCCGAGGCCGAGGCTATCGGCCAGGTCCTTGGTGACATTCTGGATCCCCACGCCGATGCGCCCGCGCACGACCTTGCCGGTCTTCATCAGCTGGTCGGCGACGTTGAACGCGTAGTCGATGGGAATGGCGAACGAGATTCCGGCAAAGCTGCCGGTGCGCGAGAAGATCTGGGAGTTGATGCCGACCACCTCGCCGCGCATGTTGAGCAGCGGCCCGCCCGAGTTGCCCGGGTTCACCGCGACGTCGGTCTGGATGAACGGCACCGCGTCGAGGTTCGGATCGCCCGACAGGTTCTCGCGGCTCGTGGCGCTCACGATGCCGGCCGTCACCGTATTGGCGAAGCCGAACGGCGACCCGATCGCGATCACCCACTCGCCCACGCGCAGCTTCTTGGTGTCGCCGATCCTGACCACCGGCAGTCCCGTGGCCTCGACCTTGATGACGGCAACGTCGCTGCGCGTATCCGCGCCGATCACCTTGGCGGTGAGCTCGCGCTTGTCGGTGAAGCGCACCACGATCTCTTCGGCGTTCTCCACCACGTGCGCGTTCGTCACGATGTAGCCGTCGGGGGAAACGACGAAGCCCGATCCCAGCCCGAAGGGGCGCAAGGGCCCGCGCGGGGCGTCCGGCGCGTTCCTCGGCGCGTTGCCGCGCGGCGTGCGGCCGCCCGGCGGTTGCTGGTCGGGCATGAAGCGGCGAAAGAACTCGAAGAACGGGTCGTTCTCGTCGAGGCCGGGCAGAGCCTGCTGGCGCCCGCCACGGCTGCGCGTGTTGATGTTCACCACCGCGGGGCCGAACTTCTCGACCAGGTCCGCGAAATCGGGAAGAACCTGGGCCTGGGCGCCGGGGACGATGTTTTGCTTGGGTCCCTGCGTTGCCGGCTGCGCATGCGCGGCGAGGCCCATTGCAAGGAGGGCGCCAAGGAGGGAGGCCTGCAGTCGGTTCATGTGCGTCGGGTCCTATTTTGTCGGGTGCGCGGCAGCGAGGCCGCTCCCCTCAGGTGGGGCGGTTCTCGGGAAAATTCAACGGCGCGCGACGCTGCGACCGACTTGCTGGGCGGTTGCCAGGGGGACCTCGCCCAGCACGGTCACCATCAGGTCGCCCATGGGGCGCACGAAGAACGTGGTGGTGCCGTCCTCGGACGACGCTTCGGCGGTGCGTGCGGGCGAGGTATTGGGCTCGACGAAGACTGAAAGGCTCGCGAGCCCATCGGTG
>JALYSB010000054.1 GCA_030855025.1 Pseudomonadota bacterium | reverse complement strand
CCCGCAGATGCGGATGTCGGCGAGGCCCGCGATCTCGAGGCCGCCGCCCACGCAGATGCCGTGGATCTGGGCGACCACGGGATGGCGGCAATCGGCGATCGCGTCGATGGTGCGGCGCATGTCCTCGCCGTAGGCGCGCGCCTGCTCGACGTTGGAGCGCTCGGTGGCGAACTCCGAGATGTCGTTGCCCGGCGCGAACGCCTTGGTGCCCGCGCCGCGGATGACGACGCAGCGCACAGCGTCGTCGGCGGAGAGTCCCTCGAAGACTTCGCCCAGGCGCTTCCACATCGGGCGGGTGAGGGCGTTGAGCTTGTCGGGGCGATTCAGCACGACGGTGGCGATGGCCCCCAAGCGCTCGACCAGGATCGTTTCGGCCATTCGCTTACCTGTAGAAGACGTTGACGAGGCCCAGGGTCACGACCGGTACGTAGGTCACCAGCAGCAGCGTGATCAGCAGCACGCCGATGAAGGGGATGTTGGCCTTGGTCACGTCCCAGACGCTCTCCTTCGCGATCGAGCACGTGAGCAGCAGGACGCTCGCCACGGGCGGCGTCTGCTGGCCGATCGCGAGGTTGAGCGTCACGATCACGCCGAAATGGACCGGATCGATCCCCGCCGCGGTCACCACCGGCATCACGATGGGCACCACCAGGATGATGGCCGCGGCGGAATGCAGGAACATGCCGATGACGAGGAAGAAGACGTTCAGGATCGCGAGGATGGCCCACTTCTCGTTGGTGACGGAAAGCATCGCCGCCGCGATGCGTTGCGGAAGCTGCACCTCGGTGAGGTAGAGGCCAAGCAGGGCCGAGGCGGCTACCAGCAGCATCACGGCGCCGGTCTGCACTGCGCCGTCGATGATCGCCTCGCGCAGCCGCGCCCAGTCGAGCTCGCGATACACCAGGCCGCCCACCAGGAGCGCGGCCACTACCGCGAGCGCCGCGCCCTCGGTCGCGGTGACGATGCCGCCGAAGATCCCGCCCAGGATGATGATGGGGAGCGTGAGCGCCCAGAACGCCTTCTTGAAGGCGCGCCAGAGCTTGCCCCACTGGAAGATCTCCTCCACCGGCCAGTTGTACTTGACCGCGTACCAGTAGCACAGGGCCATGAAGCCGAATGCCGTCAACAGGCCGGGCACGATGCCCGCAACGAACATCTGCACGACCGACGTGCCCGCCATGACCGCGTAGAGGATCATGGGGATCGACGGCGGGATGATGATCGCCAGCGTGGCCGTCGAGGAGGTCACCGCGGCCGTGAAGGGGCCCGGGTAGCCGCGCGCCTTCATGGCCGGCATGATGATTGAGGCGGTCGCGGCCACGCCCGCGACCGCCGAGCCCGAGATCTCCGCGAAGAACATGTGGCTCAACACGTTCACCTGGGCGAGGGCCCCCCTCATCCAGCCCACGAGTGCCTGGCAGAAGTCGATGAGCCGGTGCGAGATCCCCGAGGTGTTCATGATCGCGGCCGCGAGGATGAACAGCGGGATCGCGATGAGCGGGAAGCTGGTCGCGCCCTGGTAGAGCGCCAGCGGCACGTTGGGCAGGCTCGCCAGGCCTTGCGTCGCGATCATCGCCACGACCGACGCGATGCAGAGCGCCACGGCGATCGGGACGTTGATCAGCACCAGTGCGATGACGCACAGCAGGACGAGGAACCCCGTCACACGTGCCCCCCGGCGGCCCCGTCCTCGCGGCGCGCTTCGCGCAGCACCTCGGGCAACACCAGCAGCTTGCCCACCACGATCAGGACGGCGCTGATCGGAATCACCGAGTTCGCATAGGCCACGGAAACCTCCGGCAGCGAAACCAGCCGGTCGGCCGCCAGGATCTCGAGGATCGAATAGCCCACCCAGGCGAGCAGCACGAAGAAGGCCAGCGTGCACAGCTGCGCCACGATGGCGACGGCCAACCGCGGGCCGGGAGGCAGCATCCGCACGACCTCGGGCACGCCCATGTGCGCGTGCTTGAGGACCGCAAGCGCGGCGCCGTAGAACGTCACCCAGGCGAGGAGGATGGTGGCGACCTCGTCATACCAGACGAGGGAGTGCCCCGAGTAACGGAAGACCACGCCCGCCACCACCTCGGCGGCGAGCGCGACCATGAGCGCGATGCAGATCCACTCGAGGAAGCGTTCGTATCCCCGGCGGAACGATTGCAGCGTCACCCCCTACTTGCCCAGCGCGATGGCGCGGTCGATGACCTCCTTCGAGCCGGCGACTTCCTTCGCGAAATCGTCGTAGACGACCTTCGACGCGGCAACGAAGGCGTCCTTGTTGGGTGTATTGACCTGCATCCCCGCCGCCTTGAGCTTGGCCAGGAGGTCGCTCTCCTCCTTCTCGGCGGCGGCGTAGACGAACGCCTGCGTCTGCCGCGCCGTGTCCTCGAGGACCTTGCGCACGTCGGCGGGCAATGCCGTCCATTTCTTCGCGCCCACGGTCACGTAGGCCGGGGTGTAGACGTGCCCCGTGAGCGAGAGGTACTTCTGCACTTCCTGGAATTTGGCGCTGTAGATCTGCGTGAACGGGTTCTCCTGGCCGTCCATCACGCCGGTCTGAAGCGCGGTGAAGACCTCGGAGAACTTCATCGGCGAGGGGTTGGCGCCGTAGGCCTGGAACATCTTCACGCGCCATTTGCCTTCGGGCACCCGCAGCTTGATGCCCTGCAGGTCAGAGGGGACGTTGATGGGGCGCTTCGAATTGGTCACGTGGCGATAGCCGTTCTCCCACACCGCGATCACCTTGAGGCCCTTTTTTTCGGCCTCGGGGGCGAGCTTCGGCCAGAACACCTCTTTCTCGATGCGCGCCATGTGGGCGCGGTCCTTGACGAGGTAGGGCATCTCGAAGACGCCGAAGAGGTCCGTCTCCGAGGACATGACCGTCGAGGGCAACGCCATGTCGACCGTGCCGAGCTTGAGCTTCTGCAGCAACTCCTTGTCGCCGCCCAGCTGGCTCGACCCGAATACCACGACCTTGGCCTTGGCTCCGAGCTTCGCGTTCGCCTGCTTCGCGAATTCCTCCGCGGAGGCAGCGAAGATGGAACCGGGCTCGCCCACGTGACCGAACTTGATCTCGGTCTGGGCAAGTGCGGGGATAGCGGCACAAAGCGCGGATACGGCGATGGCGCGCAACAGCGTGCGGGGAATCATGGGCTCTCCTCGGGTGGTCTGGTTGTTCCCGTAGTCTAAGTCCGTTCGCGTGGCCGCGTCTTGGGCCGGAGCCGGGAAAGGGCCTTGTACAATCGTTGCCATGTCCGCCGCCTCGCCTGCCACCGGCAGCTTCCGCAACGACGCCACCGTCATCTCGCTGGTGGGGTTTGCGCACGGCACGTCGCACTTCTTCCACTTCCTCCTGCCGCCGCTCTTCCCGTACCTGATGCGGGATTTCAACCTCTCGTTCACGCAGGTCGGCGCCCTCATGACCACGTTCTTCGTGGTCTCGGGTGTGGGGCAGGCGATGGCCGGCTTCCTGGTGGATCGCGTGGGCTCCTTGAGGGTGCTGTGCGGGGGAATGGCGCTCCTGGCGGTCGCGGGCCTGGTGATCGCCGCCGCGCCCAGCTACTCGATGCTCTTTGTCGGCGCGGCGATCGCCGGGCTGGGCAACTGCGTTTTCCATCCCGCGGATTTCACGCTGCTCAATCGCCGCGTCACCACGCCACGGCTCGGGCACGCGTTCTCGGTGCACGGCCTGTCGGGAAGCCTCGGCTGGGCCGCCGCGCCGGTGTTCGTGCTCGCGATCGCGCAGGCCTCGAGCTGGCGCGCGGCCGCGGTGGGTGCGTCGGTCGTCGGGTTCCTCGCGCTTGCATTCCTCTTCTTCAATCGCCGGCTGCTCGACGATGCCCAGCTCGGCACCCCCGAGGCCGCGAAGCGCACGGGCGGCTCGTTCGCGTTCCTCGCGCTGCCGGTGGTTTGGATGTGCTTCGCATTCTTCCTGCTGGCGGTGATGGCGTTCGGGGGCCTGCAGAACTTTGCGCCCCCGATCCTCGAGCGTGCCTATGGCGTGACGCTCGCGTTTGCGACCACCGGCCTCACCGCGTACCTGCTCGGCAATGCCGCCGGCACTGCGACGGGCGGGTTCTTCGCGTCGAAGGGGGAAAACCAGGACCGGCTCGTGGCGATCGCCTTGGGATTCGCCGCGCTCTGCGCAATCTCCCTCGCCTCGGGGATGGTCCCCGCCTGGAGCATCGTGGCGATCATGGGGCTCATGGGATTCGGCGCCGGGTTCTCCGGTCCTTCGCGCGACATCCTCGTGCGCCGCGCGGCCACCAGCACCTTCGGCTCGAACGCCTACGGGCGGATCTACGGTTTCGTCTACTCGGGCATCGACACCGGGCTCGCGATCGCACCCCTGGTGTTCGGCCTCTTGATGGATGCGGGCCGCTACACCCAGGTCCTCTGGGGTGTCGCGTTACTGCAGACGCTCGCCATCGTTGCAGCGTTGGCGGTGGGGACGCGTTCGCGAAGGGGCTGACATGTTGGGCAATTCCACCCACGTACGGGACGCCCAAGCCACCGCGACGACGACTCCGAGGTAGAGCGGCAGCGAGAGCCACCCCAGCTCCCGCGGAGCGAACTTGTTCCAGAGCAGCAGAAGCGGCAGGTGGTAGAGGTAGATCGAATAGCTGATGCGCCCGGCGAATTTCAGCGGTGCGTTGGCCAGCAGGGGCCGCGCGGCCGCCACGCCGCTGGACACCAGCGCGAGCATCAGGATCCCCATCGAGATCGGGATGAGGACCCAGTTGAAGTCGCCGAGCCATACCCCGCCGGGCGCATGCATCCGGTAGAGGACGAACAGGCAGGCCGCGGCCGCCCCGAGCCAGGCAGCGCTTTCGAACCGGCCGGGCCGGCGCTCGCGCCAGCGCAGCCACGCGCGCCCCGCAAGGATGCCGGCCGCGAAATGTCCGAGGTAAGCGGGTAGTTGCGTGCCCAGCAAGTGACGAATCTTCGATTCAGGCAGGCTCCAGGTGACGCTGAGGGCCATCTGGAAATCCACGAGCGGCGTCATGTCGTATTGCGCGAGCCAGCGCCATGCGACGGCAGCGGCGAGGAGCGCAGCGGCCGTGACCCGGGGTGCGCGCACCACCAGCGGGGCCAGCAGCGGGAGCAGGAGGTAGTACTGCGCCTCGAGCGCCAGGGTCCAGAGCGCGCCATTGATCGCGACCGAGGAACTGGTGAGCGGCGTCGTGTAATGCACCATCGTCACGTGGGCCGCGAAGTTCAACAGGTAGTACGCGAGGTCGCTCTTCCAGTAAGTGAGGTCGCGCAGCAGCGGAATGCAGATGAGGAACAGGAACAGGAGCTGAACGTAATAAGCCGGGAGGATGCGATGGGCCCGTCGCCGGTAGAACTCGCGCGCCGGCGGCGCCGGCAGTTGCCTCTCGGCGTAGCGCAACCACGGGAGGGTCAACAGGAAGCCGGTAATCAGGAAGAAGAGGTCCACCCCGAGATAGCCGTTGCGCAGAATCACCTGCGCCGCCGGTGAGGCGGCGACCAGTTGCAGCCAGGGGTCGGCGGGGAATCCGGCGGTGCGCACCACGACGTAGTGGAACGCCACCACCCACAACACGGCCACGCCTCGCAAACCCTCGATGGGCTCGATGTAGCCGACCTCGTCGCGGACGCCCACCGCCATCAGAAGGGCGGCCGTCCGCCGTAGCCGACGAGCTCGAGGTAGCCGCGCCCGAGCGCCCCCGCCTGCGAGCGGAGGCGAACCGCGCCTTCCCAGTAGAGCGTCCCGGTGCTGGCGCGTGCATCGAGCTCCTGGTCGTCCATCAGGGGGTCGAGCGTCCACGTCTGCGGGCCTACGCGGACTTCCATGGCCACCGGGTAGGAGACCCCGGTGCGGGGCGATTTCCAGGAGCGCCGCGGCGTGAACGACACCGTTTCGGCGCCGAACGGCGTGGCAAGCCCGTCGCGCGCGCGCAGCAGGGCATTCGCCCAAAGGGTTTCTCCATTCGTGGCGCGGATGCGAAATGCCATGAGGGCACTGCCGTCGTCGAGGTTCGCGCCGAGCCAGTCCCAGCCTGCGGCGTCCTCGGCCAGCAGCTCGCTCGACCACTCGTGATCGAGCCATGCATGGCCCTTGACGTCGCGTGACCGGCCGCGGATGACGATACGCCCGGTCACCTGGAGCTGCGGCTCGCTGTAGTAGTAGCTTGCATGGCGCCCCGAGGGCCCCTTGCGGCTGAAACCGCCCTCGCCCTGGGGCAGTGGCGGCTGCGTGGGGCGAAGCTCGAGCTCGAATGCGAAATCGCTTGCGGAGATCCGCGCGCGGTAGCCGCGGCCCTCGCGCTCGAGCGACCAGTCGTCGATGCGAACGCCAAGCTCGCCGGTGCGCGCTTCGACCAGGCCTTCCAGCGCGCGCGCCGAGCGTTGCGCGTGGAGCAATCGCCCCTCGGCAGGATCGGCGAGCGCGGCGTGGGCGAAGAGGAGCTGCTTCGGGCTGAAGCGGCTCGCGTTGCCGTCGGCTTCGGGGTTGCGCACCCGGAAGAACGTCACCTGGAATCCCACCGGCCCCTTCGAGGATTCAAGATGGCCGGTGACGTACCACCATTCGATGCGATGCCCCGGATGCGCCCCCGCGTCTCGCGGGAACTCCAACTTGTGCCCCGGTACTACCGGGTCGAATCCTAAAGCCGGGAACACGGAGACCCCGGCGACGATCACGGAGAACAGGGAGAAAGACACAAGGTTCCCGGCTTTAGTCACGCGTCGTCCTTTACGGCGAGCACGGCTTCGTGGCGAACGGCGAACGCCGCACTGGCACGCGCCCCGAGGGCGCACGTCGCCACGATGCCCGCCACCAACGCGGCCAACGGCAGGAGGGGCCAGTGGATCTCGAGAGTCCAGTGGAACGACTGGCGGTTGACGACCTGCACGAGGACAAGGCTCACGGCCGCGCCGGTGGCCAGGCCGATGGCCGCGCCCAGCGCGCCCGCGGCGGCCCCCTCGAAAGCGAGCATCGCGAGGATCTGGCGGCGCGTAAGCCCCATGTAACGCAGCACGCCGAACTCCCGCCGGCGCGACCACGCGAGGGCGGCGAAGCTGCTGGTCACGCCGGCCAGCCCGATCACGATCGCGATCGCCTCGAGCGCGTAGGTGACGGCAAAGCTGCGATCGAAGATCGCAAGCGACAGGCGGCGAATCTCGTCCGCATCCTCGAGCGCGAGCCCTGGCGAATGCGCCAGCGCGGTGCGGATTGCCGCGCGGGCTTGCGTCGCGTTGGCGCCCGTGCGCAAGTGGATCGCCAGGTCGTTGGCCCGCGCATCGCCGGTGAGCCGCCGGTACTCCGAGGTTTCGATCAGCACCGCGCCCCACGTGCGCGCGTAGTCGCGAATCACTCCGGCCACGCGCACGTCGACCTCGCGCCCGGCGATCGGAAGACGGATGGCGTCGCCCGTATTCCACCGGCGCAAGTCGCGAGCCGCCTCCGAGATCCACACCGGCGGCAGCGCGCCCGACGGCGGTAGAGTCCGCGGCACGGCCTGGAAGCCATCGAGCACGCGCGCGTCGATCGGGCGTGCGATGAGCGATAGCGGCGCGTCGCGCTCGCCGAGCACGAGCCGGTCGTAACGCACCGGCTCCACCGAGGCGATTTCGGCCAGGCGCGCCACGGCGCGCTGGTCGTCCTCGCTGAAGTACGCGCCATCGCCCGAGGTAGCGGCGCGTGCATAGAGGTCCGCGCCCACCACGCCCGCGAGCCACTCCTCGAGGGTCACGCGGAAGGAAGACACGAGGATTGCCATCGCCATGCAGAGCGAGGCGCTCACGACGATGCCCGCGACGCTCGCCGCGAGGTGGCTGGGGAGGTGGCGGACCTGCGCGAGCGCGAGCGCGGCCACGGCGCCCGAAGGGTTGAGGCGGCTGAGGATCACGCGGCACAGCGGGCCCACGGCGGCGACCGACGCGACCAGCCACAGCCCAATCGCCGCGTAGCCTCCGATGGGCAGCCCGCCGATCGGTGCAAGCCAGAGCAGGGGAATGCCGGCCAAGCCCAGCACCATCGCAACCCAGCCCGACCGTGTGGTGACCGGGGGCAGATCGGAGGCGCGGTCGCGAAGCGCCTCGGCGACGTCGAGGCGGCCCACGGCGCGAGCCACCCACATCGCGCCCGCAATCGACATGGCCACGCCCAGCAGCCCGATGCCCACCAGCGCCCACGGGTCGGGCGCGAATGCGCCGCCCTGTCCTCCGAAATAACCCGCGCCAAGATCGGCGCCGGAGCGTGCCAGCAGCACGCGGCTGCCGGCAAGGCCCAACGCGGTGCCGAGGAGCGCGCCCGCCGAACCGATGATCGCAGCCTCGAATGCGAGCAGGAAGGCGAGGCCGCGGCGCGTCACGCCGAGCGCGCGCAGCAGCGCGAACTCCTGGCGGCGCCGCGCAGCTTGCAGCGCGAGCGTGGAGAACACCAGGAAAGCCCCGGTGGCGAGGGCGACCAGGGCGAGGGCGTCGAGGTTCACGCGGTACGCGCGCGTGATGTCCGCGGCGCGTCCCGACACCGATGCGGCCGCGGAGACGACGACGCCGGGAGGAAGGAGTGCCGCGATCTCCGCGCGCGCGCGCCCGGCATCCGCTCCCGGGCGCAAGCGTACATCGATGCGCGACAGCCGGCCGAGGCGTGCGAAGTGCATCTGGGCCGCGGCGATGTCGATGACGGCTAGCTCCCCGCCCGAGTGCAGCCCCGGCAGGAGGCCGGCCACGCGGAACGCCCGCGCGCCGCCGCTCGCGATGACCTCGAGGGTCGCGCCGGGACCCAGGCCCCAACGTGCGGCAGCGGCGGGTGAAAGCCAGACGGCGCCAGAATCGAGCAGGGCGGCCGCGTTGCCTGCGCCGGTCGCTGCCGCCCCCGCCGCGAACGCGGGCTGCAGGCCGATCGCGCGGAAGGCGTCGATGCCGAGGATGCGAAGCGTGCCCCCGCGGACGAGCGCCGCTTCCACTTCCACGAGCGGGCTTGCGGTCGCGATCGCGGGGAGCGCAGCGATCGGCGCGAACAGTGCGTCATCGAACCCGCTGCGGGGGCCGCGGATCTCGAGGTCGGCTGCCCCGGCGAGGGTGCGTGCCGCGCGTTCGATCTCGGCGAGCGCCGAGGAGTGGATGGTTTGCACGGCGCCCGCGAGCGCCACGCCGAGCGCGATGCACACGATGGTGAGGGCGATCCGGACCCCGCTCGTGGCGAAGGCTCCGCGCGTGAGGAGGAATGCGAGCGGCAGCCTCACGGCGCGAGGCGTCCGCCCGCCAGTCGCAGAACCCGGTCGGCGCGCGCCGCCGCCACTGGCGAGTGAGTGACCATGAGCGCTGCCGCTCCCGCGCGCTTCACGGCGTCGGCGAGGCAGTCGAGGACCGCGGCGGCGTTGCCGGCGTCGAGGTTGCCGGTCGGCTCGTCGGCGATCAGCAGGCGCGGTTGATGGGCGAGGGCGCGCGCGATTGCCGCACGCTGCATCTCGCCACCCGATAGCGTGCCCGGACGGCGATTGCCAAACCCGGGCAGGCCGACTGCTAGCAGCAGCTGCTCGGAGCGCACCGCGCGCTCGCGCTTCGATGCGCCGAGGAGCGCGAGCGGCAGGGCCACGTTTTCGGCAACGCTGAGGTACGGCAGGAGATGGAAGGCCTGGAACACGAAGCCCACGTTGCGACGGCGCCACAGCGCGAGCGACTCATCGTCGGAGTAGTCCAGGGCGCGGCCGTCGAGCCGCACCGTGCCGCGGTCGGGCGGCTCCAGCCCCGCGACCGCGTTCAACAGCGTCGACTTGCCCGACCCCGACTCGCCCACGATCGCGACCCATTCGCCCGCGGCCACGTCGAGGTCGATCGAGTCGAGCAGCGCGGCACCGGGCGCGAACGATTTCGCCAGCCCGCGAACTTGAAGCATCCGGTCCCCTGCTGGCTGGCGTTGAGCGGGGTGACCTTCGTCCGCTCCAACGCCGTTCCCGCGGTCCGCAGTATCCCTACTGCCCGCTTATATAGTGCTCGAGCTGCTCGATGGTGAAATCCTGGTCGGCGATGATGTCGCCCACGATGTCGCGGATCGAGACCATGCCGATCACGCGGCCCTCGTCGACTACCGGCAGGTGGCGGATGTTCTTCTCCGTCATGAGCTGCATGCATTCGCGCGCGCGCGTGCGCGGGTTCACCACGATCACGTTGGCGGTCATGATCTCCTCGACGCGCGTGGCATCCGACGAGCGGCCTTTCAGGACGACCTTGCGGGTGTAATCGCGCTCCGAGAAGATCCCGGCGAGACGCTCGCCGATCATCACGATGGCAGCGCCCACGTCTTCCTCGGCGAGGACCTTGATGGCTTCGAGCACGCTTTGCTCGGGCCGCACCTTGACCACGCGCGCGGGCTTGAGTCGCAGCAATTCGGCCACGGTCTTCATTTTCAGGCCTCCTATCGCCATCGTTCGACGCCTACATGTTGGGGTAATTCGGGCCTCCGCCCCCCTCGGGGACGACCCACTCGATGTTCTGCTTCGGGTCTTTGATGTCGCAGGTCTTGCAGTGCACGCAGTTCTGGGCGTTGATCTGCAGGCGCTCGACGCCGCCTTCGGACACGAATTCGTATACTCCAGCAGGACAGTAGCGCGTCTCGGGTCCGGCGTAAACCGCCAGGTTGACCGCCACTGGGACTTTCGGGTCGCGCAGCCTGAGGTGCGACGGCTGGTCCTCTTCGTGGTTGGTGTTCGAAACGAACACCGACGAGAGGCGATCGAACGTGAGGGCTCCATCCGGTTTGGGGTACTCGATCGGCCGATGGCGTTCCTTGGGGTCGAGCGTCTCGTGGTCAGCGTGCTTGTGAGTCAGCGTCCACGGCGCCTTGCCGCGGAGCAAGACCTGGTCGATGCCGACCATCAGCGTGCCGGTCCAGAGCCCCTTCGACATCCACGGCTTGAAGTTGCGTGCGCGGTGCAGCTCGTCGTGTAGCCAGCTCGACTCGAACGCGCGCGGGTAGGTCTCCAGCGTGTCGCCCGCGCGCTCTGCGGCGAGCGCCTCATAGGCGGACTCGGCGGCGAGCATTCCGGATTTGATCGCGGCGTGGGTGCCCTTGATGCGCGCGGCATTGAGGAACCCCGCGTCGTCGCCCACCAGTGCCCCCCCGGGGAACACGAGCCGCGGGAGCGACTGCAGCCCTCCGGCCGCGATCGCGCGCGCGCCGTAGGCAATGCGCCGGCCGCCCTCGAGGAATCCGCGGATGGCGGGATGGGTCTTGTAGCGCTGGAATTCCTCGAAGGGGTGCAGGTAGGGGTTGCGATAGCCCAGGCCCACGACAAATCCCACGGCCACTTGGTGGTTCTCGAGGTGATAGAGGAACGAGCCCCCGTACGTCGCGGAATCGAGCGGCCATCCGGCGGTGTGCACCACGAGCCCGGGTACGTGCTTGCCGGGCGGTACTTCCCAGAGCTCCTTCAGGCCGATGCCGTACACCTGGGGCGCGCTCGCCTCACGCAGGCTGTAGCGCGACTCGAGCATCTTGCCGAGATGGCCGCGGCAGCCCTCGGCGAAGACGGTGTACTTCGCGTGCAGCTCGATCCCGGGCTGGTAGCGCGCGGTTTTCTCGCCGTCGCGGCCGATGCCCATGTCGCCGGTCGCGACGCCGCGCACGCGGCCATCGTCGGTGAAGAGCACCTCGGCGGCTGCGAAGCCCGGGTAGATCTCGACGCCCGCGGCCTCGGCCTCGGTGCCGAGCCAGCGGCAGACGTTGCCCAGGCTCGCGATGAAGCTGCCGTGGTTGGTGAAGCAGTTCGGCAGCATCCAGCCGGGCACTTTCCACGCGCTCGATTCCGACAGGAACATGAAGCGGTCCTCGGTGACCGGTTGGTTCAACGGCGCGCCGCGGGCTTTCCAATCGGGGAAGAGCTCCTCGAGGCCGCGCGGATCGATCACCGCGCCCGAGAGGATGTGCGCGCCGACTTCCGCGCCCTTCTCGACCACGCACACCGTGAACTCCTTGCCGCCTTTCGCGCACAGCTGCCTCAGGCGTATCGCCGTGGCGAGCCCCGCGGGGCCTGCGCCCACGACGACCACGTCGTACTCCATCTTTTCGCGTTCGCTCATGTTTCGGATCTTATCGCTTGCGCATTAAAGGCTGGCCTTAAGGGTTTGCCGTCCAGAGGTTGAGGAGCCGGCGGCATTCGAGGGCGATCTCGGAGGCGCTCAGGCCGACGGGCCCCTTGCCCCGGGCAACGAGCGTGTCGGCGGCGGCGCCATGGAGACACACGGCGTAGCGAAGCGCGCGGGGCGCTTCGAGCCCTTGGCAGAGGAGGGCGCCGATCAGCCCCGCGAGAACATCGCCCGTGCCGGCGCTCGCCAGGCCCGGGTTCCCGGTCGCGTTGATCGACCAGCGTCCATCGGGATCGGCGCAGATGCTTCCCGCGCCCTTCAGCACGACATGCGCGCGCAGGCGCCGCGCGATCTCGAGGGCGGCGGCAACGCGGTCGGACTGCACCGCGGCGGTTTCGCAACCGAGAAGGCGCGCGGCCTCGGCGGGGTGCGGCGTCGCAATCGTCGGAGCCTTCCGCCGCGGCACCTCGGCGCGCAGGGTTTCGCTGAACGCGATGGCGTTCAACGCGTCGGCATCGAGCACCAACGGATGCGAGGACGCGAGTGCGGCGGGCAGCACGCTGCGCTCGAACATCGACACCGATGTCGCCGACGGCGACTGCCCCGCCCCGGGGCCTACCACCAGCACGTCGCCGGCAAGCGCGTCGTCGACGGGCACCAGCATGAGCTCCGGATGAAGCCCATCGACGGGCGGCGCATCGGGGGAGAGGAAGCCCACGCGCACCTTCCCCGCGCCGGCGAGGAGGGCCGCGCGGGCCGCGAGGAGTGCCGCGCCGACCATCCCACGCTGGCCGCCGACGATGCCGAGCGTCCCGAAATCTCCCTTGTGCGCGTTGCGCCGGCGTGGCGCGAGCCAGGAAGCGACGTCGCGGGGACCGAGCAAGTCACCGTGAGGCGCTTCGCCCACCGCCTCGCCCACGCCAAGGTCGTCCAGCTCCACCACGCCGCAATGGTCGGGGCCGTCGGCGGTGTGCAATCCGATCTTGTGGGCGATGAAGGTGAGCGTGCGCGCCGCGCGCACCGCCACGCCGCGCACGCGGCCGGTCTCGCTGTCGAGACCGCTGGGCACGTCGATGGCGAGGATCGGGGCGCCCGATTCGTTCATCCGTGCGATCAGCGCCGCGAACGGTGCCTCGACATCGCGCGCGAGTCCGATGCCGAGCAGCCCGTCGATGATCAGCGCAGGCGCGGGACCCGCGGGCCACTCGCGCACGATCGTACCGCTGCGCTCCGCGCAGGCCGCTTGCGCGGCGCGGGCTTCGGCAGCCTTTGGCGCGGCCCCCGTCATGTCGAACACGACAACCTTGTGGAAACTCGCCAGCAGGTGTGCGGCGGCGACCCACGCATCGCCGCCATTGTTGCCCGGGCCTGCCACCACCAGGATCCGCGCGCCGGTGTCGGCAGCGAGCCGTCGCGCGGCCTCGGCGATGGCGGTGCCCGCGCGCTCCATGAGTGTCGGGCGGGCGGTTGCGAACCTCGCTTCGAGAGCGCGCAGGTCGGACGTTGCGAGGACCCGCACCGCCACGCTAGGCGCGCGCGGCTACCCGGGCGACCGGGCTCGACGCCGGATCGGGATCGAGCACCG
The DNA here is from genome assembly GCA_030855025.1 of Pseudomonadota bacterium. Lineage (GTDB taxonomy): Bacteria > Pseudomonadota > Gammaproteobacteria > Burkholderiales > Usitatibacteraceae > Usitatibacter. The sequence goes on along the minus strand of JALYSB010000054.1, from coordinate 3,875 downwards.
TGTCGCGAGCCTCGGGGAGGGTCTCGGGATAGTCGCGGCTGAAATGCAGCCCGCGGCTTTCCTTGCGCGCCATGGCGCAGCGCACGATCAACTCCGCGGTGAGCACGAGGTTGCGCAACTCGATCAGGTCGTTCGAGACGCGGAATTTTCCGTAGAACTCCTCGATCTCCTCCTGCAGCAACTGGATGCGGTGCCCTGCGCGCTCGAGGCGCTTGGTGGTGCGCACGATGCCGACGTAGTTCCACATCGTGCGGCGCAACTCGTCCCAGTTGTGGGAGATGACGACCTCCTCGTCGGCGTCGGTGACGCGGCTTTCGTCCCACTCCGGCAGCGGCGGCGGCGCGGGTGAATCCAGCGCGAGGATGTCGCCCGCGGCGGACTCCGAGAACACCAGGCACTCGAGGAGCGAATTCGACGCGAGGCGGTTGGCGCCGTGCAGGCCGGTACAGGCGACCTCGCCCAGGGCGTAGAGACCGCCGACCTGCGTGCGCCCGCGCAGGTCGGTGGTGAGGCCGCCGCAGGTGTAGTGCGCCGCGGGCACGACCGGGATCGGCTCCTTCGTCATGTCGATGCCGAACTCGAGGCAGCGCGCGTGGATCGTGGGGAAGTGCTCGCGGATGAACGCCTCCCCCTGGTGCGAGATGTCGAGGTACACACAGTCGATGCCGTGCTTCTTGATCTCGAAGTCGATGGCGCGGGCCACGATGTCGCGCGGGGCAAGCTCCAGGCGGGAATCGTGGCGCGGCATGAAGCGCTCGCCGCTGGGCAGCTTGAGGAGGCCTCCCTCGCCGCGCACCGCCTCGGAGATGAGGAACGACTTGGCGTGGGGATGAAAGAGGCAGGTGGGGTGGAACTGGATGAATTCCATGTTAGCGACGGCGGCACCCGCGCGCCAGCCCATCGCCACGCCGTCGCCGGTCGCAGTGTCCGGGTTGGTCGTGTAAAGGTAGACCTTGCCCGCGCCGCCGGCGGCGAGGATGGTGAAGCGGGCGGGGATGGTGCGCACCGCGCCCGCCTTGCGGTCGAGAACGTAGGCGCCCCAGACTCGATTGCCGCCGCGCATGTCGCCGAGCTTGCGCGAGGTGATCAGGTCCACCGCGATGTGCCACTCGAGCACCGCGATGTTCGGATGGCTCTTGATGCGCCCGACGAGGGTGTTCTGAACCGCGCTTCCGGTCCGGTCGGCCGCATGGACGATCCGCCGGTGGCTGTGGCCGCCCTCCTGGGTCAGGTGGAGGTCGTCCGGTTTCGAGCCGTCGCGGGTGAAGGGCACGCCTTGGCCGACCAGCCACTCGACCGACTGGCGCCCGCGCTCGACCACGAAGCGCACGGCATCGTCATGGCACAGGCCCGCTCCCGCGACGTGGGTATCGCGGACGTGGTCCTCGAGGGAGTCCGAGCCGTCCAGGACCGCGGCGATGCCCCCCTGGGCCCAGCTCGACGCGCCGTCGAGCAGCTCATGCTTGGTGACCAGCGCAACCTTGTAGCGCCCGGCCAGTCGCAGCGCGGCGGACATTCCGGCCAGGCCGCTTCCGATAATCAGAATGTCATAAGCCAAATGGAGTAGGTTTCCAGGAGTAGATAAAGGGATAAAAACCCTACAAGAACTGGAACTATTTGCCGGTCCCCCCATCTGACCGACGTGTTCCGAGAATGCGCGCCAAAGGAATGAAAAGCTTGACGTTTATACTACCCCAGGAGGCTCGGAAGCCCTTTGTGGCGCCGTCGCCCCACAGTGGCTTGGCGGGCATCGCCCCCACAAGAACCAACATACAGGGCCGTATGAGCGACAGGGAGATCGACCAGCAGCTGGTCGAGCGGGCACAGCGTGGGGACAAGAAGGCCTTCGAGATGCTGGTGGTCAAGTACCAGCGCAAGCTCGAGCGGCTCCTGTCCCGGGTCATTCGGGACCCCGCGGAGATCGAGGACGTGGCGCAGGAGGCGTTCATCAAGGCCTATCGCGCCCTGCCGAATTTCCGGGGGGATAGCGCCTTTTACACCTGGCTGTACCGCATCGGCATCAACACGGCGAAGAACTATCTCATCGCCCTGGGACGCCGGGCCCCGACCTCCACGGAATTCGACAGCGAGGAGGCGGAGGGCTTCGAGGACGCAGTCGGTTTGCGCGACATCAACACGCCGGAGAGCGAGCTTGCGAGCAAGCAGATCGCCCAGACGGTGAACGACGCGATCGCGGCACTGCCGGAAGAGCTGCGCACCGCGATCACGCTGCGCGAGCTCGACGGGCTGTCGTACGAGGAGATCGCGCAGATCATGAGTTGCCCGATCGGCACCGTGCGATCGAGAATTTTCAGGGCGCGCGAGGCGGTGGCCGAGAAGCTCCGCCCGCAGCTTGGGACAAGCAAGGACAAGCGCTGGTAACAACGAATATCGGGGCCGCAACCCCATAAAAAGGGGCCTCGCGCCGAGCGCGGGCCGAATCGACAGGACAGGAGCAGGAACCATGACACAAGACATCTCTTCGCTGATGGATGGCGAGCTCGAAGCCCCCGAAGCGGAGCAGGCGATCCGCTCGTGCTGCGCAAGCGGTGAGGCCGGGCAGACGTGGAAGACGTATCACCTGATCGGCGACGTGCTGCGCGGCGGCAAGCCCCATCCCACGCGGACCTCGGAGCGCGTGCACGAAGCGCTCGCGACGGAGCCGGCGATCATCGCCCGGCCCAAGCGGCTCTTCGAGACCACCTTTGGTCGCGTGGCGCTCGCCGCGGCAGCGTCGGTGGCCACCATCGGCGTCGTTGGCTGGATCGGCACCCAGGGCGGGCAGCTTCCGGGCGGCCCCGTCGTCGCGAAGAACCCGAGCGCCATCCAGCCGGTTTCGAACGTGGTTCCCGCGGTGCCCGCCCAGGACATCCAGGACTACGTGGCAGCGCACAAGCAACTGCCTTCCGCCGACCTCTATCGACCGGTCCACCGGACCGCGCCGGCCTCCGCGGCTCGATGAAGTCTGTCGCGTCCCCGGGCGCGCGCCGCATCTTTCCGGCGCTCGCCCTGGGCTTCGCGTGCGTCGCGCAGGCGGCGCCGAACGACCCCCTCGCCTGGTTGCAGCGCGCCTCCCAGGCCGCACGCCAGGCCTCCTACGAGGGCGTGTACGTCCATACCAACGGCGAGCGCGTCTCCACCGTGCGCGTCACTCATGTCAACCACTCCGGCGAGGAGCACGAGCGCATCGAGCCGCTCGATGGCACCAACTCGCTGGAGATCGTGCGCCGCAACGAGGAGATGTTCTGCCGCTTCCCGGACGCGAAAACGGTGCGCCTGGATCCGCGCATCACCAACCGGTTTTTCCCCGGGATCGTCGCGGCAACCGCCTCGACCATCGCGGCCAGCTATGACGTGAAGCTCGGCAAGACCGAGCAGGTTCTGGGCTTCGAGTGCCAGTGGATCCGCCTGGAGCCCCGCGATGGCATGCGGTTTTCGCAACGCCTGTGCTCTGAAACGGCCACCGGCCTGATCCTGCGCGCCAAGGTGCTGAATGAGCAGCGCCAGGTGATCGAGCAATACACCTTCACCGATCTCAAGATCGGCCCCGCGGCCGGACGCGTCGACTTGAAATCGATTTTTCGTGCGCGCAATCGGCAATGGATCACCGACGGCCAGCCGCGCGACGAGGCCGCCAACGCCGAGTCGGGCTGGCTCGTCTCCAAGGCGCCCGCCGGCTTCCAGAAGGTCGCCGAGTTGAAGCGGACGCTGCCGGGACGCACCCAGCCGGTCTCGCAGATCGTGCTCACCGATGGGCTCGCGAGCCTTTCAGTCTTCGTCGAGCCCAATACCTCGCCCGCACGCACCGCCGAAGCGTCGTCCGAGGACGGCACCACCACGTTCTTCGTGCGCCCCATGGGCGACCTGATGGTTAC
>JALYSB010000053.1 GCA_030855025.1 Pseudomonadota bacterium | reverse complement strand
GCCCCGGAGATAGAAGAGCGCGAAGCCAAAGGGCGGGTGCATGAACGAGGTCTGCAAGTTCACGCATAGCATCACGCCGAACCAGATGAGCGCCGCGTCCTCGCCCACGATCGGGGTGAGCAGCACCTTGGCGATCGGTGCCAGCAGCGGCACGAGGATGAAGACGATCTCGAAGAAGTCGAGGAAGAACGCGATGAAGAAGATGAAAAGGTTCACCGCGATCAGGAACCCCCAGACGCCGCCCGGAATGCCGGTCATCAGGTGCTCGAGCCACGGGCCGCCGTTCACGCCCTGGAATACCGTCGAGAAGCAGGTCGAGCCGATGAGGATGAAGATCACCATCGCGGTCAGCCGCATGGTCATCTCGAAGGCGCGCTTGATGAGCGCGCGCAGCTCGGGGATCGCGGCGCTCTTCACCAGCATCCAGACGATGGAGGCGTAGAACACCGTGATCGCGACCTGGAAGGGCAGCGACTTGAAGGCGTAGATGCCGATGATCGCCGCGACGCCGGCGGCGACGAGACCGCCCCAGAAGATGCGCGAGCTGCGCCCGACCTTCGGGTGGCGGATGACCGCGAGCACCAGCGCGCCGATGGTGCCCATGGCACCCGCCTCGGTGGGTGTGGCGAGCCCCATCAGCATCGTGCCCAGCACGAGGAAGATGAGCACGCCGGCCGGGATGATGCCCGCGAGGCATTTGCGCCACAGCGCCCATCCCACCAGGGTGCGGTCCTCCTTGGGAACACCCGGCACCCACTGCGGCCGGAAGACCGCGATCAGGAACGTGAAGAGCGCGAACAGCCCGACCTGCAGCAGCGACGGGCCCCACGCGCCCTTGTACATGTCGCCCACCGATCTGCCGAGCTGGTCGGCGAGCACGATCAGCACCAGCGAGGGCGGCACCAGCTGCGTGATCGTCCCCGACGCCGCGAGGATGCCGGTCGCGTAGCGCATGTTGTACTTGTAGCGGATCATCACCGGCAGCGCGATGAGCCCCATGGCGATCACCTGTGCGGCGACCGTGCCGGTGATCGCGCCGAGGATGAAGCCCACGATGATGACCGAGTAGCCGAGGCCGCCCTTCAGCGGGCCGAAGAGCTGGCCCATCGAGTCGAGCATGTCCTCGGCGAGCCCGCACTTCTCCAGGATCGCGCCCATGAAGGTGAAGAACGGAATCGCGAGCAGCAGCTCGTTGGACAGCTGGCCGAAGATCCGCGAGGGGATGGCCTGCAGGAACTCGGGCGGGAAATAGCCGAGGTTCACCGCGAGAAAACCGAACGCGAGGCCCAGCGCCGAGAGCGTGAACGCAACCGGATAGCCGATCAGCATGATGAAGATGAGCGCTGCGAACATCAGCGGCGGCATCAACTCCAGAGAGATCATTGCAGCGGCCTCTCGTAGTGCGTGGTGTAGCGCACGTCACCGCGCAGGGACGCTGCGCGCTTGATGATCTCGGAGACGCCCTGCAACGCGACCAGCGTGAAGCCGATCGGCACCAGGACCTTCACCGGCCAGCGCAGGAGCCCCCCGGCGTTGCCCGACATCTCCTGCACGTTCCACGACTGCATGAAGAACGGCACCGAATACCAGGCGATGACGAGCATCGAGGGGACGAGGAAGACCGCCGTGCCGACGAGGTCGAGCCACTCCTTGCCGCGCTCCGACAGGTGCGTGTAGACGATGTCCACGCGCACGTGCTCGTTCATGCGTAGGGTGTGGGAGGCGCCCAGCATCACGATTCCGGCGAACAGGTACCACTGGATCTCGAGCCAGGCGTTGGACGACAAGTCGAAGGCGTAGCGCGACATCGCGTTCGCGGCGCTGATGAGGCAGGCGGCGAGCACCATCCAGTTGGCAGCCACGCCGAGGCGATCGTTGAGGCCGTCGATCAGCTTGGAAATCTGGATGAGGAATGCCACCAATAGCCTCGCGCTCAAGGGTGGCCGATTATAGCGTGATAAAATTCACGCTCATTCAACGACTTCCGATGCCATGTTCGCCGACTCGGGCACGCTTGCAGCCACCGATCCCGCCCTGTGGAGCGCGATCACCGCGGAGTTCCGCCGCCAGGAGGAGGGCATCGAGTTGATCGCCTCGGAGAACTACGCCAGCCCCGCGGTGCTGGCCGCCCAGGGCAGCGTGCTCACCAACAAGTACGCCGAAGGCTATCCCGGCAAGCGCTACTACGGCGGCTGCCAGTTCGTGGACGTGGCCGAGCAGCTCGCCATCGATCGCGTGAAGCAGCTCTTCGGCGCGGAGTACGCCAACGTGCAGCCGCATTCGGGCTCGCAGGCGAACCAGGCGGTGTACATGGCGATGCTCAAGCCGGGCGACACCATCCTCGGCATGTCGCTCGCCCACGGGGGGCACCTCACCCACGGCTCACCGGTGAACCTGTCGGGCAAGCTCTACCACGCCGTGGGATACGGGCTCGACGCCGCCGAGCAGATCGACTACGAGCAGGTGCGCGCACTCGCCCGGGAGCACAAGCCGCGCATGATCGTCGCGGGCGCCTCGGCCTATGCATTGCGCATCGACTGGACCAGGTTCCGGGAGATCGCCGATGAGGCGGGCGCGTGGCTCTTCGTCGACATGGCGCATTACGCGGGCCTGGTCGCGGCGGGGGTTTATCCCACGCCCGTGGGCATCGCCGACTTCGTGACGAGCACCACCCACAAGACGCTGCGCGGCCCGCGCGGCGGGGTGATCCTCGCCCGGGCGGAGCACGAGAAGGCGCTCAACTCGACCATCTTCCCGTCGATCCAGGGCGGGCCGCTCGAGCACGTGATCGCCGCCAAGGCGGTGGCCTTCCAGGAGGCGCTGCAGCCGGCGTTCCGGCAGTACCAGGAGCAGGTGATCTCCAATGCGCAGGCGATGGCCGAGGCCCTCGTGGAGCGCGGGGTGCGCATCGTCTCGGGGCGTACCGAGAGCCATATGTTCCTGGTCGACCTGCGCGCCAAGAAAACCACCGGCAAGGATGCCGAGGCCGCCCTCGGCCAGGCGCACATCACGGTGAACAAGAACGCGATTCCGAACGATCCCGAGAAACCGTTCGTCACGAGCGGCATTCGCCTCGGCTCGCCGGCGATGACCACGCGCGGCTTCAAGCAGGCTGAAAGCGTGCAGGTCGCCAACTTCATCGCCGACGTGCTCGAAGCCGGCGGCGATGCGGCGACGCTTGGGCGCGTGGGGGACGCGGTAAAGGCGCTGTGCGCGAAGTTTCCGGTCTACGGCCCGGCGATGCGCGCATCCTATGGCTATTCTCCCTCTCCCTTGGGAGAGGGTCGGGGTGAGGGTCACTGATGAAATGCCCCTTCTGCAGCGCCGAGGACACCCAGGTCATCGATTCGCGCGTGAGCGAGGAGGGTGATTCGATCCGCCGGCGGCGGCGCTGCCAGGTGTGCAACAAGCGCTTCACCACCTACGAGACGGCTGAGCTGCGCATGCCGCAGATCGTCAAGACCGACGGCGTGCGCGAGGACTTCTCCACCGCCAAGCTGCGCACCGGGTTCCAGCGCGCGCTGCACAAGCGCCCGGTGACCACCGAGCTGGTGGACGCCGCCATCACTCGTATCGAGCAGAAGATGCTGGCCCTCGGTGAGCGCGAGATCGACTCGCGGCGCCTGGGCGAGATGGTGATGGAGGAGCTGCGCAAGCTCGACAAGGTGGCCTACATCCGCTTCGCATCGGTCTATCGCAGCTTCCAGGACGTCGAGGATTTCCGCGACGCGATCCGCGAAGTCCGTGAGAAGTAACTAACCCGGGGAAACACGAAGACCACGACGACCACGAAGAAGGCAAATCTTGGGCAGTTTCAGAATCTCGGTTTCGGGGTTTTCCTTCGTGGTCTTCGTGGTCTTCGTGGTTCACGAATGACCTTCACCGCTGAAGATCACGCTTTCATGGAAAGGGCGATCGCGCTCACCGCGCGCGGGCGCGACACCGCCACGCCCAACCCAAGCGTGGGCTGCGTGATTGCGAAGGGCGCACGCATCATCGGCGAGGGCTGGCACGAGCGCGCGGGCGAGCCCCACGCCGAGGCGCGCGCGCTCGCCGCGTGCACCGAGTCGCCCGAAGGCGCGACGGTCTACGTCTCGCTCGAGCCGTGCGCCCACCAGGGCCGCACGCCACCCTGCGCCGACGCGCTGGTCGCCGCCCGCGTGGGCCGAGTGGTTGCCGCGATCGAGGACCCGAACCCGCTGGTGCACGGCAGCGGCGCGACGCGGCTCCTCGATGCGGGCATCCGGTACGACACCGGCCTCATGGCCGTCGAGGCCGAGGAGGCCCACGCCGGCTTTCTCATGCGCATGCGGCTCGGCCGGCCGTGGATGCGCCTCAAGGCCGCCGCCTCGCTCGACGGTCGCATCGCCCTCGCCAATGGCGAGAGCCGGTGGATCACCGGGGAAGACGCGCGCCGCGACGTCCATGCGCTGCGCGCCCGCTCGTGCGCGATGCTCACCGGCATCGGCACCGTGCTGCGCGATGACCCCGAACTCACGGTGCGGCACGTGCCGTGCACGCGCCAGCCGCGCCGGGTGCTGATCGATAGTCGCCTCGACGTGGGCCTCGACGCCAGGATCCTGAAGGGGGCGGGCGCGATCATCTTCACGGTGAGCGACGACGCGCGCAAGCGCGAGCGGCTCGAGGCGCTCGGCGCGGAAGTGGTCGCGGCGCCCCTCGATCGGGAAAAGCCCGGCAAGACCGACCTCGCTGCGATTGCCCGGGAGCTTGGCGCGCGCGGCTTCAACGAGGTCACGGTCGAGACCGGCGCGAAGCTGGGGGGCTCGTTGCTCGCCGCGGGAGTGATCGACGAGATCGTCCTCTACGTTGCCCCCAAGCTGCTGGGCGATGCGGCGCAGGGCCTGTTCGCGCTGCCGGAGCTCACCCGCCTCGACCAGGCGATCGGCTTGAAAATCATCGATGTTCGGGCGATTGGCGTGGACTGGCGCATCACCGCACGCTTTCCGCCCTCTCCTTTGGGAGAGGGCCGGGGTGAGGGTCGCAGCTGATGTTCACCGGCATCGTCACTGCCATTGGCCGCATCGCCGAGGCACGGCCCCACGGCGACGGGCTGCGGCTGCGCGTCGAGGCTCCGGCGCTGGGCATGGACGACGTGGGCCTGGGCGATTCGATCGCCATCCAGGGAGCGTGCCACACCGTGGTCGCCAGCGACGCGAGGGGCTTCGAAGTGGACACGTCGCGCGCGACACTCGAGGTCACGACCGGGCTTGCGGCGGGCCGCGAAGTCAATCTCGAGAAATCGCTGCGCCTGGCCGATCGGTTGGGCGGGCATCTTGTCCAGGGGCACGTCGACGGAGTCGGCAGCGTGCTGGCCTTCATCGACCTCGGCGGCAGCTGGCGGCTCGAAATCGAGGCTCCGGCGGCGCTCGCCAAGTACATCGCGCGCAAGGGCTCGATCGCGGTCGACGGCGTGAGCCTCACGGTGAACGGCGTGCAGGGCGCGCGCTTCGAGGTGAACGTGATTCCCCACACCCGATCGGTCACGACATTCCGGACGCTGGCCACCGGCGCGCGGGTCAATCTCGAGGTCGACCTGCTCGCACGCTACGTCGAGCGGATGCGCGACGGGTCGGAAGTGGCAAAATAGCGGACTACGCAAGAGGCTTTCCATGACCATCAGCCCCACCCAGGAGCTCATCGACGACATCCGCCGCGGCCGCATGGTCGTGCTCGCCGATGCCGAGGACCGCGAGAACGAGGGCGACCTGCTCATGGCCGCCGATTTCGTCACGCCCGAGGCGATCAACTTCATGGCCACGCACGCGCGCGGCCTCATCTGCCTCACGCTCACCGAGGAGCGTTGCCGCCAGCTCGGGATCGCCCTGATGGTGAGCGACAACCGCTCGCCCATGGGCACGAACTTCACCACCACGATCGAGGCCGCGAGCGGCGTGACCACGGGTATCTCGGCCGCGGACCGGGCGCGCACCGTGCGTGCAGCCACCGCGAAGCACGCGCAGCCCGAGGACATCGTGCAGCCGGGTCACATCTTCCCGATCATGGCGCAGAACGGCGGCGTGCTGGTGCGCGCGGGGCACACCGAGGCGGGCTGCGACCTGCCCGGGCTCGCCGGCCTCACGCCGGCCTCGGTCATCTGCGAGGTCATGAATCCCGACGGGTCCATGGCGCGCGTGCCGGAGCTCACCACCTTTGCCGCGAAGCACGGCCTGAAGATCGGCACCATCGCCGACCTCATTCGCCACCGCAGCGAGAACGAGAAGCTGGTGGAGCGCGTTTCCGACCACCCGGTGAGCACCCCCTACGGCACCTTCCGGCTGTGCGTGTACCACGACCGCACGGTCGACGAGGTGCACTACGCGCTGGTCAAGGGCGAGCCCTCGCCGGAGCGGCCGATCCTGGTGCGCGTTCACGAGCCGTTCGTCTCCCTCGACATGTTCGACTTCGACACCGAACGCCACGCCTATTCGGTGCAGGACGCGATGCGCATGGTCGCGCACCACAAGGAAGGCGTGATCGTGCTGCTGCGCCGCCACGAGCCTGCGGGCGAGATCCTCGAACGCATCCAGGGCCGTGCAGGCAAGGCGCCGCGAAAGTGGGATCCACGACTGCACGGCATCGGCGCGCAGATCCTGCGCGACCTGGGCGTGGGCAAGATGCGCGTGCTGGCGCGCCCGAAACGCATCCCGAGCATGTCGGGCTTCGGGCTCGAGGTGGTCGAGTACGTGTCGCCGGACGATTCCGTCGCGATGAAGGCGGTATGACCTCTCCGGTTCCGGACCTCAAGGCTCATGGAATGCGCATCGGCATCGTCTGGAGCCGCTTCAACGAGGACCTGGTGCGCCTTCTTCTCACCGCGTGCGACAAGGAGCTGGTCGCCCTCGGCGTGGCCGCCACCGACATCGACGTGGTGAGCGTCCCCGGAGCTCTCGAGATCCCGCTCGTGCTGCAGGGGCTCGCCCTCGAGCGCCGCGGCCTCGCCGGGCGGCGCTACGACGCGCTCGTCGCCCTCGGCGTGGTGGTGCGGGGCGAGACGTACCATTTCGAGATCGTCGCCAACGAGAGTGCGCGCGGCATCCTCGACGTGCAGCTCGAGACCGGAATGCCGGTCGCCAACGGCGTGCTGACCACCAGCACCGACGACCAGGCGCGGGAGCGCGCGCCGGTCAAGGGTGCGGAAGCCGCGCGCGTGGCCGTCGAGATGGCGAACACCCTGCGGACGCTCGGCGGATGAAAGCTTCCGCGCGGCGCGTGTCGCGCGAGTTCGCGATGCAGGGGGTCTACCAATGGCTCTTCACCGGCGCCACGGCCGCGACCGTGCTGACCAACCTCTCGGAGCTGGAGGGGTTCGCCGCGGCCGACGGCGAGTTCCTGAAGGCGGAGCTGCGCGGCACCATCGGCGACGCCGAAGCGCTGCGCGCCCGGATCGAGCCCTTCGCCGACCGCAAGTGGGAAGAGGTGAGCCCGGTGGAGCGTGCCATCCTGATGATCGGCGCGTGGGAGCTGGTCCACAACCCGGAGATTCCCTACAAGGTCACCATCAACGAGGCGATCGAGCTCGGCAAGCGCTTCGGCGGTACCGATGGCCACAAGTACGTGAACGGCATCCTCGACAAGCTGGCCGAATCGGTCCGGCCCGACGAGGTCGCGCAGAAAAGGCAGAAAAGAAATGGCAAATAGCTCTCCCGAATTCGACCTGATCGCGCGCCACTTCACCCGTCCCGCCGCCAACGCGGTGCTGGGGGTGGGTGACGACTGCGCGCTGGTCGATGTCACCAACGGCATGGACCTCGCGGTCTCCACCGACACGATGGTGTCGGGAACGCATTTTTTCCCGGACGCCGATCCCGAGAACCTCGGGCACAAGGCGCTCGCGGTCAACCTCTCGGACATGGCGGCGATGGGCGCGATGCCGTATTGGGCAATGCTCGCACTCACGCTGCCGAACGTCGATCACGCCTGGCTCGCGGCCTTCGCCAAAGGCTTCTTCGACCTCGCGCAGGAGTACAACGTCTCGCTGATCGGGGGCGACACGACGCGCGGGCCGCTCACCATGACGGTCACGATCATGGGCGAGGTGCCGGCCGGTGCGGCGCTGCGGCGCGGCGGGGCCAAGGCGGGCAACGACGTGTGGGTGACGGGCAACATCGGGGATGCCGCGCTCGCGGTGGCCCATCGCCACGGGCGCATCGTGTTGTCCGAGAGCGACTATCACGAGGCGGTGTTGCGCCTCTACGAGCCCACCCCGCGCGTGTCCGTGGGCCAATCGCTTCGAGGCCTCGCCACCAGCGCCATCGACGTGAGCGACGGCCTGCTCGCCGACCTCACGCACATCTGCCGCCTGTCGGGCGTCGGCGCCACCGTGGATCTCGCGTCAGTGCCGGTGTCGTCCATCGGCGCCAAGCACATCAATTCCGACGAGGGCCGCAACGCGATCCTCGCCGGGGGCGACGACTACGAGCTGTGCTTCACCGCGCACCCGAACTCGCGCGAGAGCATCGACGACCTGACCGACGTCTTCGGAATCCCGATCACTCGCGTGGGCCAGATCAAGCGCGGCAAGGGTGTGAGCCTGCTCGGCTCCGACGGCAAGCCGGTGAAGATCGATGGCCGCGGATACGACCACTTCAAGGGCGCCTGACGCGCGTTTCCTGCTCGCGCATCCGGCGCATTTCATCGCCCTCGGGTTCGGGGCGGGGCTCGCGCCACGGGCGCCGGGCACCTTCGGAACGCTGGTCGCGCTGGCGCTTTACTGGGCGCTGTACCCGTTCCTCGCGCCGCTCGTCATCGCCTTTCTCGCGATTCCGATGTTTTTCGTGGGCGTCTGGGCGTGCGAGGTCACGGGGCGCGACCTCGGCGTCCACGACCATGGAGCGATGGTGTGGGATGAGATCGTGGCGTTCCTGCCGCTCGCGGCCCTGTGCTTCGCGAGCGTGTGGATGCAGCTGGTGGCGTTCGGGCTCTTCCGGCTCTTCGACATCTGGAAGCCGTTTCCCATCCGCCATTTCGAGCGCGAGATGAAGGGCGGCTTTGGCGTGATGTTCGACGACCTCATCGCGGCGTGCTATGCGTATGTCGTGATCATCGTGCTTGCGTTCGCCGGAGCGCGGCTTCTGCGGGAGATGGCGTGAACGAGTGGCCTTATCCGCGCATCTTCGCGCACCGCGGCGGCGGCAGCCTCGCCCCGGAGAATACGCTTGCCGCGATACGTTTCGGGCAGTCGCTGGGGTTCCGTGCCCACGAGTTCGACGTGAAGCTCTCCAAGGACAACGTGGCGATGCTGCTGCATGACGCCACGCTCGAGCGCACCACGACCGGCAAGGGCAGGGCGGCCGATTTCCTGTGGGAGGCGCTGCGCGCGCTCGACGCCGGCGGCTGGCACTCGGCCGAGTTTCGCGGCGAGCCGCTCGCTTCCTTCGAGGACACGGCGAAGCTCCTGCGCTCGAAGGCCACGATGGCGAACGTGGAAATCAAGCCGACGCCCGGGCTCGAGCGCGAAACCGGTGCCCGGGTGGGGCAACTCGCGCGTGACCTGTGGACGGGAGCGGCAGCGCCGCCGCTTCTCTCCTCGTTCTCGTATGAGGCGCTGATGGCGGCGAAGGAAGCGGCACCCGAGCTGCCCCGCGGCTGGCTCACGAAGGAGTTCGTCGCGGAGGATTGGGCTCGGCTCGCATCGCTCGAAGCCGTCTCGTTGCACACCGACCACAAGAAATTCGCCCCCGAGCGCATCGCCGCCGTACAGGCGAAGGGCTATCGCGTGATGCTCTACACCATCAACGGCGCCGACCTGGCGCGGCGTTATCTCGACGCGGGCGTCGACGGATTGTTTACCGACAACCTGCGCGAGTTCGCCGCGCGCTTTCCGGCATTGATTTGAAGGACTACTGCCGGGAACACGGAGGCCACGGAGGTGCGCGCGATCATCACGCAGCAAGCTGGCGAGAGTCGTTGATCCGGGCATCGAGGTCGCGCAGCGCCGTCCTGAGGCCTTCCTCGACCACTGGGTGATAGAACGGCATCTGAAGCATCTGCTCGACGGTCATTTCCGCCTGCAGAGCCCACGCCAGCAGGTGTCCGAGGTGCTCGGCATCGGGGCCGACCATCTCGGCGCCAAGGAAGCGGCCGGTGGCCGGATCGCCGTAGACGCGCAGCAACCCCTGGTTGCGAAGCATCACGCGCGCACGGCCCTGGTCCTCGAACGAAACTTCGCCGGCGGCCAGCGCGGCGGCCTTCAGGGACGCGAAGCCGCGCCCGACGATGGCAATCTGCGGATCGGTGAACACGATGCCGAGTGGCGTGCGACGCAGACCCGGCTTGACCGCCGGAAAGCGCGCCGCGTTTTCTCCCGCGATCCGGCCCTCGTCCGCGGCTTCGTGGAGCACGGGCACGTCGTGGTTGGCATCGCCCGCGATGAAGATCGAGCTGTTCCCGGCCTGGAGCGTGCCCGCGTTGAAGCGCGGCACGCCGTAGCCGCCGATCTCGAGCCCGGCTGTCTCGAGTCCAAGGCGCTCGAGGTTAGGCAGCCTCCCCGTGGCCGCGATCACGTAGTTGAAGCGCTCGCGGCGCGGCTCGCCATTCGGGTCCTGGAACTCGATCTCTACCTCGTCATCCACGCGCTGCACGCGTTTCACGTGGGCGTCGGGATCGAGCGGGAAATCCGTGGCAAAGGCCTTGAGGGCGGCCTCGCGCACGAACGGGTCGCTGATCGGGCCCACGCGTCCGCCGCGGCCGAGGACCACGACGCGCACGCCGAGTCGCGCGAGCGCCTGGCCGAGCTCGAGTCCGATGACCCCGGGGCCGAACACCGCCACCGAGCGTGGCAGGTTCTCCCATTCGAATACATCGTCGTTGACCAGCAGGCGGTCGCCCAACCCCTCGAGGATCGGCGGGATCGCCGGGCGCGAGCCCGTGACGATCACGATCGAGCGCGCGGCGATGCGCGGCCCGCCTTCGACCTGCAGGGTGTGCGGGTCGAGGAATTTCGCGTAGCCGCGGATACGGTCCGCCTCGGGAATCCCATCGACGCCCTGCAGCACGAAACCGACGAACCGGTCGCGCTCCCGCCTCACGCGCGCCATGACCTCGCGCCCGTCGACGCGCAGCGGCCCGTCGGCGTGCACGCCAAAGCCGGGCGCCCGCCCGATGGCGTGCGCGGCTTCCGCCGCGGCGATCAGCAGCTTGGACGGCATGCAGCCCACGCGCGCGCAGGTGGTCCCATAGGCGCCGCCTTCAATGATCACCGCGCGGGCGCCGCCCGCCCGGGCGGCACGATAGGCCGCGAGGCCCGCCGTGCCGGCGCCGATGACCGCAACTTCAACTTCCAGCAGTTTGGTATCCATGGGCTTTGGTCGAAACAAGTCGCTCGGAATTACGCCACCTTCTTTTGCTTGCCGGCGAAATACGCCTCCACGTCGTCGGCACCGCCGATGTGCCTGCCGCCGATGAACACCTGCGGCGCCGTGCCGCGTCCGGAGACCGCGCGCACCGTCGAGAACGTGACGTTCTTGCCGAGGGAGACTTCCTCGTAAACGACGCCGTTGCGCTCGAGGATCTCCTTGGCGCGCGCGCAATGCGGGCAGCCGGGCTTGCTGAAGATCACCGCGGGCTCGGGCGCCTTCTCGCGCGGGGCCAGGTAGCCCAGCATGGTGTCGGCGTCGGACACCTCGAACGGGTCGCCTTCCTTGTCGGGCTCGATGAACTGCTTCTCGATCACCCCGTCGCGCACCAGCATCGAGTAGCGCCACGAGCGCTGGCCGAAACCGAGGCTGCGCTTGTCGACGAGCATGCCCATCTGCTGGGTGAAATCGCCGTTGCCGTCGGGGATGAAGGTGATGTTGGGGGCGTTCTGGTCCTGCTGCCACTCGCTCATCACGAAGCCGTCGTTGACCGACAGGCACACGATCTCGTCCACGCCGAGGCGCGAGAAGGTCGGCGCCAGCTCGTTGTAGCGCGGCAGGTGGGTGGTGGAGCAGGTGGGCGTGTAGGCGCCGGGCAGGGCGAACACGATCACGGTGCGGCCCTTGAAGACCTGGTCGGTGCCGACGTCGACCCACTGGCCGTCCTGGCGGGTGCGGAACGTGGCTTGGGGCACGCGTTTGCCTTCGGAATTGGGGAGCATGTCGTCTGTCTCGCGGTGATTGATTGGTTAACACAACCAATATAGGGGCTGGCGATTGAAATGAACAATTGATTGTGGTTATACTTTCGATAGTCAAACCCAATCGCCTCCCATGACCCTCACCGAGCTCAGGTACGTCGTCGCCCTCGCCCAGGAGCGCCATTTCGGCCGCGCCGCGCAGAAATGCTTCGTGACGCAGCCCACCCTCTCGCTCGCGCTCGCCAAGCTCGAGGACGAGCTGGGCCTTCGCCTCTTCGAGCGCAACAAGAACGAAGTCCTGATAACCGCCCGCGGCCAGCAAATCGTCGAGCAGGCGCGGCGGGTACTGGACGAGGTGGGCAAGATCCAGCACCTGGCGCGCGGCGGCCAGGACCAGCTCTCGGGCGCGCTGCGGCTGGGCGTGATCCACACCATCGGCCCCTACCTGCTTCCGGAGCTCATCCCGATCCTCCGCAAGCGCGCGCCCGGCATGCCGCTCATCATCGAGGAGAACCTCACCGGCAACCTCGCACCGATGCTGCGCGAGGGCGAGCTCGACGTCGTGATCATCGCGCTGCCGTTCGCGCTACCCGGCGTGAAGACCCAGGTCGTATACGAGGAGCCGTTCAGCGTGGTGGTCCCGGAGGGCCATCGCTGGGAGGCGCGGAAAGGCGTGAAACCCTCAGAGCTCTCGGACGAGAACCTGCTCGTGCTCAACAACGGCCATTGCTTCCGCGACCAAGTCCTCGAGGCCTGCCCGGGGCAGTCGAACACTGCGATGCCAGAAGGGCGCGCCGGCAGCTCGCTCGAGACGATCCGCAACATGGTCGCCTCGGGGTTGGGCGTGAGCGTCCTGCCCACGAGCGCGCTCACCCAGCGCTATGCCTCGAAGCTGTTGAAGATCGTGCCGTTCTCCACGCCGGTTCCGTCGCGCAAGGTGGCGCTCGCGTGGCGCCAGAGCTTCGACCGGCCGGCCGCGATTCAGGCGCTATGCGATGCCGTGCGCCAGGTAAAGCTGCCCGCCCTCAGGATGTCGAAGGCGCCGTAGGCGTCAGGCTGGGCGCGAACAGCAGCTCCAGGTAGATTCGCAGGTGCTTCGCGTGGCGCGCGAGCAGCGTCTTGTCGCCCAGCGTCTTGGTCATGATGAAGCTGCCCTCGCTGAGCGCATAGAAGAGGTCGGCCAGGCTTTCCATATCGACGGGCACGCGCGGCGGATGCACCTCGGCCACCTTGTCGAGGAGGGACCGCATCTCGTGGCGCCACAGAAGCGTCGATTCGCGCAGCACTTCCAGCGTGCCTTCCTCGAAGAGCTTGTTCTCGTAGATATAGGACGCGAAGAGGCAGCCGGGGAAAGGCTCCTCCATCGCCTCGAAGTCCTCTTCGTAGAGCCCGATCAGCACCAGCACCTGCTGCAGCGGGTCGGTGGCGAGCTTCTTCGCGCGCTCGACGTGATGGGCGAGGTGCTCGCGGTCCATCTGCGCATACCGGTCGACCAGCGCCCGTGCAAGGTCGGATTTGGCGGCGAAGTGGTGGAAGAATGCTCCTTTGGTGATGTCGGCGCGGCCGACAACCGCGTCCACGGTCGTGGCGCCGAAGCCGTGGTCGAGGATCAGCGCCTGCGCGGCGTCGAGGATCCTTTCCCGGGTCCTGGCGGGATCGCGGGTTCGGGGCGTGGGTAGGGGCTGACTGATGGACATACCACAAGGTATGATAACTAACGTGACGTTTCAAGCTTTTGACTTAAAAATAGTCGACAGGGCTCTTGTAACATACCAAACAGTCTGTAATAATTCGTCCTCTTCGACACCCACTCCCGTGACTGGAGATGCCCATGTTGACCGACGCCCGAGGCGTGCCCCTCACCCTTTCCGACTCGCTCGCCCTGGAGCCGTTCGAGCGCGCGCTCGAGGCCGCTCGCACCTTTCGCGGCGACCCGATCGCCCCGCTCGACGCAGCGCTCGCGATCGATCCCGAGTTCGCGGCCGCATATGCATCCAAAGCGTTGATCCTCATGACGTTTTTCGAGCGGCGGTTCGCTACAGACGCGATCGCCGCGCTCGATGCGGGCGCGCGCGCGCTGGTGCGGGCGACGCCGCGCGAGAAGGCCTTGGCTGCGGCGGCACGAGCCCTCGCCGAGGGTGACTGGCACGCCGGCACCGACCGGCTCGACCGCGTGCTGGTGGAGCATCCGCGCGACCTCCTCGCGCTGCAGGTCGCGCATCTGATGGACTTCTTCCGCGGCGACGCGCTCAACCTGCGCAACCGCGTCTCGCGCGTGCTGCCGCACTGGTCCACGACCACTCCCGGCTACTCGTTCGTGGTCGGCATGCATTCGTTCGGTCTGGAAGAGTGCAACCAGTATCCGCAGGCCGAGTCGTCGGGGCTGCGCGCGCTCGCGCTCGCCCCCGAGGACTGCTGGGCGGTGCACGCGGTCACCCACGTGATGGAAATGCAGGGGCGCATCGACGAGGGCGTGGCGTTCCTCGAGGAGCGCAAGGCCGACTGGGCGACGCTCGATAACGGATTCGCATTCCACAACTGGTGGCACCTCGCGCTTTTCCACATGGACCGCGGCGACTTCGCGGCCGCGCTTGCGATCTACGACGAGGTTCTCGCGAGTGCCCATGCGATGGCGGTCTCGCGCCTCGATGCGACCTCGCTGCTCTGGCGCCTGCGGCTCGAGGGCGCCGACGTGGGCACGCGCTTCGAGGCCGTGGCCGATGCCTGGGAAGAATCGCTTGCCGGCGAAGGCGGCTTCTACGCGTTCAACGATTTCCACGCGGCGCTCGCGTTCGCCGCCACGGGACGCGAGCAGCAAGCCAGGCGTCTGCGCGAGGCGCTCGAGACCGCGGCCTGGGACCGGCGCGCGAACGGTGAGATGACGCGCATGGTGGGCATCGACGTCTCGGAGGCGGCTTTCGACTTCTGCGAGGGGCGTTATTCGCGCGCCATGGAGCGGCTCGCCTCGGTGCGCGACATCTCCTCGCGCCTCGGCGGCAGCCACGCGCAACGCGACATCATCACGCTTACCCTGATCGAGGCCGCAAGTCGCGCCGGGCAGCGGCGCATCGCCGAGCACTACACGGCCGAGCGCCTGGTGCACAAGCCCGCGAGCCGCTGGGGCGAGCGCATCATGCAGCGCCTGCAGCAGCGGGCCCCCGCCGAGCTGGTGTAAGGCCATGGGACGCGAGCCGGCGGCCGCCAAGGCGGTTGCCCGCGGTTGATCCTCGGAGGAGCGTGGCTGGGTTCTACGCGAGGTCGTTGGTGAGGGATGCGCGGACTTCGGGGCCGACGGGATCGAGCTTCGCGGTGTAGTTGGCGTGGTCCACGCCCATGGCGAGGCTCACGCCGTACTTGAGCGACTCGACCATTTCGCGCGTGAGCTCGAAGCGCAGGAAATGCACCGACGAGGTCTTCACGTCGTTCTCGCGCTCGAGGTCTTCGTCGGCGATGGCGTAGACAGCTGCGCATCCTTCCACGCGTACCCACACGCGATCCTCCACGCCCTTCAGCCCGGCCAGCGCCACTCTCCGCTCGCCCTCGTCCTCGTACTCGATCAGCATCGTCGCCTTGAAGTTGCGCCCGTCGGGGATGAGCGCGCTGTAGGCGTCGATCTCGTCCTGGATGCCCTGCTCCTCGAAGATCTTCTCGATGCGCAGCATCTCCTGCACCTGGTAGCGGATCGTGAGCTCGTCCTCGAAGATCAGCGTCAGGTGCTCGCCGAGGTGGACGGTGCGCGCCTTCTTGTGGGCGATGACCCTGGCGCGGAATTCCTTGCGGGCCTTGGCATAGGCCTCGAGGGTCATCAGCGAGTCTCGGGAGAGCTTGTGCATTTCAGTCGGGGAGGCCATAAGCCATTCTCAGGAGGGTGATGGGATGGCGCAGCTGCGCCTTTGTGTTGGAGTCGCTGCGTTCCAGACCTTCAGCGATGTGGTGGCCCGCCATCTGGCAGTCGGAGGCGTAGTAGTCGGGCGCGAAGTCGGCGACCTGGCGCACCACGGGGAGGCCAATCTTCAGCGCTATCTGGTGGAACTCGGCTTTCACGCCCCAGGTCCCGGCGTGCCCCGAGCAGCGCTCGATCGTGAGGACCTGCGTGTCGGGCACCGCCTCGAGCGCTTCCTGGGTCTTCAGGCCGATCTTCTGCACGCGCGAGTGGCAGGGCACGTGGTAGGCGACCTTGCCGAGCGGCGTCGGGAACCGGGTCTTCAGCAGCCCGTCGCGCTTGCGCGCCATGAGGTACTCGAAGGGATCGCTCATCGCGTCGCGGACCACGCGCACGTCCTCCTCCTCCGGGAACATCAGCGGCAGCTCCTGCTTGAACATGAGCGTGCACGAGGGCACCGGCGTGAGGATTGCGTAGCCTTCGCGCGCGAGGCGCGCGAGGCGCGGGATGTTGCGGTTCTTGAGCCGCTCGACCGCCTGGAGGTCGCCTTGCTCGAGCTTGGGCATGCCGCAGCACACCTCCTTCTCGACCAGCACGTAGGGGATCTCGTTGTGGTCCAGGATCTTCACCAGGTCGTGGCCGATGCCGGGCTCGTTGTAATTCACGTAGCAGGTCGAGAAGATCGCGACCCGGCCCGAGGTGCGCTCGCCGTTCATGACCGCGTGCGGCTTGCTCCGCACGGCGTTCGGGCGGAAGGTGCGCGGCGCGAAATCGGGAACCCAGGCATCCTTCGCCACGCCGACGATCTTCTCTCCGAGCGCGCGCAGCGGCTTTGATTGCGCGGCGGCATTGACCATCTGGACGACCACGGGAATGGTGGCGAGCTTGCCATTGCGGTCGGTGGAGGAGAGCGCCCGGTCGCGCACCGGGTGCTGCATCTTTCCCTCCTCGAACTGGTAGGACTTGGCGCGCAGCATCAGGTGCGGGAAGTCCACGTTCCAGGGGTGTGGCGGCACGTACGGGCACTTGACCACGTAGCAGAGGTCGCACAGGTAGCATTGGTCGACGACGTCCCAGAATTTTTCCTTCGGGACGCCATCGATTTCGCCCGAGGCGCCTTCGTCGATGTAGTCGAAGAGCTTGGGGAAGGTGTTGCACAGGCTCACGCAGCGCCGGCAGCCGTGGCAGATGTCGAACACGCGCTCCATCTCGGCCACGATCTTCGACTCGTCGCGATACTCCGGGCTCTTCCAGTCGATCGGATGCCGGGTGGGCGCTTCGAGGCTGCCTTCTCTCGTGCTCATTTGACCATCTGCGTTTATCTGCGGACCATGCCTTAACGAAAAGGGGGCGCAAAGGCCCCCTTCGCTTTTTTGGCGTGTTGCTGAGGGGATCAGTCCGTCAGCGCGTCGAGGGCTTTCTGGAACCGGTTGGCGTGGGAGCGCTCGGCCTTCGCCAGCGTCTCGAACCAATCGGCGATTTCCTCGAAGCCCTCGCCCCGCGCGGACTTGGCCATGCCGGGGTACATGTCGGTGTACTCGTGGGTTTCGCCCGCCACCGCGGCCTTCAGGTTCTGGCG
>JALYSB010000052.1 GCA_030855025.1 Pseudomonadota bacterium | reverse complement strand
CTCGAAGTCCAGCAGGGACACATCAGCGCGCTCGAACACGGGAAGGAGGGATGCCACGAATCCCGCGAGCGCGAGCGCCGCGACGCCGATGGCGCGCATCGCGGAGCGACCGTCGTCGTCGTGGGCTACCATGGTGGCGCTATCTTAACGCGCCCCCCGCCGGGTGATAGACTCACCGCTCCATCTCCCGCGCTCCCGAGAAAACAATGATAGGGGATACGCCGAGCGCCGCGCAGCTCCAGGGAATCACCGATGCTTTCGTGCGGCAACTCGCCGCGCTGGGGCGCGTGCGCACCTATCCCAAGAACACCGTATTCATCACCGAGGGCGACTCGAGCGACTCGGTGTTCGTCATCCTGACGGGCAGGGTGAAGGTGTTCATCTCGGATACCGAGGGTCACGAGATGATCCTCGACACCCAGGGCCCGGGCGAGTACGTCGGCGAGATGGCGCTGGACGGCAAGCCGCGCTCCGCCTCGGTCATGACGCTCGAACCCAGCACCTTCTCGGTGGCCGCGCGCGACCCGATCCGGGAAGCGATCCGCCGGGATCCCGACTTCGCCCTCGACATGATCTCGAAGATCATCGACCGCGCCCGGCTCGCCACCAGCGGGATGAAGGACCTCGCGCTGCTCGACGTCTATGGGCGTGTAGCACGCCTGCTGCTCAACATGGGCGTCGAGAAGGACGGCAAGCTGATGATTCCCGACAAGCTCACACAGCAGGAGATCGCCGAGCGCGTGGGCGCCTCGCGCGACATGGTGAGCCGCATCTTCCGCGACCTGACCGCGGGTGGCTATATCTCGGTGGAGAACCGTTACATCACCATCAACAAGAAACCACCGGCGCGGTGGTGAGGCCTACTTCTTCCTGGGCCGCTGCCAGTCGGGCTTGGTGACCTGCTTCTTCTCGGTGAGCGTGAGGCCGCCGGGCGCAACGTCCTTCGAGATGGTGGCGCCGGCGGCGATGGTCGCGCCTTTGCCCACCGTTACCGGAGCGATCAGCTGCACGTCGGACCCGATGTGCACGTCGTCCTCGATCACGGTGCGGTGCTTGTAGGCGCCATCGTAGTTGCAGGTGATGGTTCCCGCGCCGATGTTCACGTCGCGCCCCACGGTGGAATCGCCCACGTATGACAGGTGATTCGCCTTGGCGCCGCGAGCGAGCGAGCTCGCCTTGACCTCGACAAAGTTGCCGACATGCACCTCGTCGGCCAGCTCGGTGCCCGGCCGGATGCGGGCATAGGGGCCAATGCGCGCGTTGCGGCCGACGGTGGCCTCCTCCATGTGCGTGAACGGCTTGACCTCGGTTCCCGCACCCACGGTGACGTCGCGCAGGATGCAATTCGCGCCGATCCGCACCGCGTCACCAAGCGCCACCTTCCCCTCGAAGATGCAGTTCACGTCGATCGCGACGTCGCGTCCGCAAGCGAGCTCGCCGCGCACGTCGATACGCGCCGGATCGGCGAGGGTGACACCCTCCTGCAGTAGCTGGGAGGCGCGCGCCTCCTGGTAGCGGCGTTCAAGACCGGCAAGATCGACCTTGCTGTTCACGCCCAGGCTTTCATGGGCGGCGGCGGGATGGCGCACTTCCACCTCGACGCCGTCGGCGACTGCGGCCGCGATCACGTCGGTCAGGTAGTACTCGCCCTGCGCGTTCTCGTTGCGCAGCTGTCCGAGCCATTTCTCGAGATTCGCGCGCGGCAGCGCCATGATCCCGGTGTTCACTTCGCGAATGGCGCGCTGCGCTTCGGTCGCGTCCTTGTCCTCGACGATCCCGACCACGCGGCCGCTGGCGTTGCGCACGATGCGCCCGTACCCCTTGGGTGAGTCGAGCTCCTGGGTGAGCAGTGCCACGTGCCCCGAGGCGGCGGCATCGACCAGCGAGCGCAGTGTCCCCGATGCGATCAGCGGGACGTCGCCGTACAGCACCAGCACCGTCCCGCCCTCGGCCAACTGCGGCACGGCCTGCATCACGGCATGCCCGGTCCCGAGCTGGTGCTCCTGGACGGCCCATGTCGCGGCCGACTCCCCGAGCTGGCTGCGGACCTGGTCGCTGCGGTGCCCAATCACCACGCACAAGCGCGATGGGGCCAGCAGGCGGGCGGTTTCAATGACGTGCTGGAGGAGCGGGCGCCCGGCGAGGGGGTGCAGGACCTTGGGCAGGTCCGAAAACATGCGCTTGCCCTGACCCGCGGCGAGAATGACGACCTGGAGCTGGGCGGCGGCGGATTTCAGCGGCGGTTGCGCAGCTTGCGAATGGCGGCGATCTGCGCGGCCGCCTGGGCGAGCTCGATCTGCGCCTTGGCATGATCGATGGCTCCGCTGCGGTCGGCGAGGGCTTCCTTGGCGAGGCGCTCGGCCTCCATCGCCTTGGCCTCGTCGAGATCGTGGGCGCGTACGGACGTATCGGCGAGGACCGTCACGCGGTCGGGCTGCACTTCCATCATGCCGCCGGAGACATAGATGACTTCCTCCTCGCCGCCGCCGACGGGCAGGATGCGCACCGTGCCCGGCTTGATCCGGGTGAGAAGCGGCATGTGCTCGGGCAGAATGCCGAGCTCGCCGCTCTCTCCCGGGGCGATGACCATCGTGGCTTCGCCCGAGAAGATCTGCTGCTCGGCGCTGACGATGTCGACTTGGAGGGTCTTGGCCATGGACTACCCTCTCCCCAACCCTCTCCCAAGGGAGAGGGAGCAAACGTGGGACGCGTTTTGGTTCATTGGAGCGTCTTGGCTTTCTCGAACGCCTCCTCGATCGGGCCGACCATGTAGAAGGCCTGCTCGGGGAGGCTGTCGCACTCGCCGTTCACGATCATGTTGAAGCCCTTGATTGTGTCCTTGAGGGTCACGTACTTTCCGGGCGAGCCGGTGAACACCTCGGCCACGTGGAACGGCTGCGACAGGAAGCGCTGGATCTTGCGCGCGCGCCCGACCGCGAGCTTGTCCTCGGGCGAAAGCTCGTCCATGCCCAGGATCGCGATGATGTCGCGCAGCTCCTTGTAACGCTGCAGGACCGCCTGCACCGCCCGCGTGGTGTTGTAGTGCTCCTCGCCGATCACGTTCGGGTCGACCTGGCGGGAGTTCGAATCGAGCGGGTCCACAGCGGGGTAGATGCCGAGCGAGGCGATGTCTCGCGAGAGCACG
The DNA here is from genome assembly GCA_030855025.1 of Pseudomonadota bacterium. Classification (GTDB taxonomy): domain Bacteria; phylum Pseudomonadota; class Gammaproteobacteria; order Burkholderiales; family Usitatibacteraceae; genus Usitatibacter. The sequence continues at coordinate 14,394 of JALYSB010000052.1, read as the reverse complement.
ACGGTGGCGTCCAGGTGGCCGAAGGTGGTCGCGGGCGAAGGATCGGTCAGGTCATCCGCCGGCACGTACACCGCCTGGATCGACGTGATCGAGCCCTTCTTGGTCGAGGTGATGCGCTCCTGCAGACGGCCCATCTCCTCGGCGAGCGTCGGCTGGTAGCCCACGGCGGACGGCATGCGGCCCAGGAGCGCGGACACTTCGGTGCCGGCGAGGGTGAAGCGGTAGATGTTGTCGACGAAGAAGAGGATGTCGCGGCCCTCGTCGCGGAAACGCTCGGCCATGGTGAGGCCCGTGAGCGCCACGCGCAGGCGGTTGCCGGGAGGCTCGTTCATCTGGCCGAACACCATCGCCACCTTCGATTGCGACAGGTCCTCCTGCACGATGACCTTGGCTTCCGACATCTCGTGGTAGAAGTCGTTGCCCTCGCGGGTGCGCTCGCCCACGCCGGCGAACACCGACAGGCCGCTATGCTGCTTCGCGATATTGTTGATGAGCTCGAGCATGTTGACCGTCTTGCCCACGCCCGCGCCGCCGAAAAGGCCAACCTTGCCGCCCTTCGCGAACGGAGCGACCAGATCGATCACCTTGATGCCGGTCTCGAGCAGCTCGACCGAGGGCGAAAGCTCGTCGAATTTCGGGGGAGACGCGTGGATCGAGCGGCGCTCGTCGGCATTGACCGGGCCGCGCTCGTCGATCGGGCGGCCGAGCACGTCCATCACGCGCCCCAGGGTGGCCGGGCCCACCGGCACCGAGATCGGCGCCCCGGTGCCCTTCACCTTCATCCCGCGGCGCAGCCCGTCGGACGAACCCATCGCGATGGTGCGCACCACACCGTCGCCGAGCTGCTGCTCGACCTCGAAGGTGAGGCCCTTCTCCGCGAAGGACTTGCCTTCGTCCACCAGCAGCAGCGCGTCGTAGATGTTGGGCATGGCGTCGCGCGGAAACTGGATGTCGATCACCGCGCCGATGCACTGGACGATCTTGCCTTCGCTGGTTTGAGTCGTGCTCATTTGTGTGTCCTAACGGGATGTTCTTAGACGGCGGCGGCGCCGCCAACGATTTCCGACAATTCCTTGGTGATCGCGGCCTGGCGGGTCTTGTTGTAGACCAGGGTGAGGTCGTCGATCACGCTCGACGCATTGTCGCTGGCTGACTTCATCGCGACCATCCGCGCCGACTGCTCGCTCGCGATGTTCTCCGCCACCGACTGGTAGATGATCTGCTCCACGTAGCGCGTGAGCAGCTGGTCGAGCACCGCGCGCGCGTCGGGCTCGTAGAGATAGTCCCAGTTCTTGCGCGCGGCGGAATCGTCCTTCTGCAGGCGGTCGGCCGGCAGCGGCAGGAGCTGCTCGATCACCGGTTCCTGCTTCATCGTGTTGATGAACCGCGTGTACACGATGTAGAGGGTGCTGATCTTGCCGGCGGTGTAGGCATCGATCTGGACCTTGACCGGACCGACAAGGCGCTCCAGGTGAGGCGTGTCGCCGATGCCGGTGAGGTGCGAAACCACGTTGCCGCCCACCCGTTGCATGAAACCGAAGCCCTTGTTGCCGATCGCGGTGAGCAGCACGCCGCGCCCCTCGCCCTGCAGCTCGCGCACCTTGGCGAGCATGAGGCGAAGTACGTTGGTGTTGAGGCCCCCGCACAGGCCCTTGTCCGAGGTGACGGCGATCACGCCCACGTCCTTCACGCCTTCGCGCTTCATCAGGAAGGGGTGGCGGTACTCGGTGTTGGCGTGCGCGAGGTGCGCGGCAATCGTGCGGATCTTGTCGCCGTACGGGCGCGCGTGGCGCATGCGCTCCTGCGCCTTCCTCATTTTCGAGGCGGCGACCATCTCCATGGCCTTGGTGATCTTGCGCGTGTTTTGCACGCTCTTGATCTTGGTGCGGATCTCTCTGCTGCCTGCCATATCGTCATTCCCGCGCAGGCGGGAACCCAGTCCCGTTAATAGGTCGCGTTCTTCTTGAAGTCCTTGATGGCTTCGTGAAGCTTTGCTTCGTCGTCCTTGGTCAAGTCCTTGGTGGACTCGATGCGGTCGACGAGATCCTTGTTCTTGGATTTCATGTGGTCGCGCATGGCGCGTTCGGCGTTGAGCGCCTTGGCCACGGGGATGTCGTCGTAGTAGCCGTTGTTCACCGCGAACAGCACCAGCGCCATCTCCCAGACCTGCAGCGGCTGGTACTGCGGCTGCTTCATCAGCTCGGTCACCATGCGGCCGCGCTCGAGCTGCTTGCGGGTGGCCTCGTCCAGGTCGGACGCGAACTGGGCAAACGCCGCGAGCTCGCGATACTGCGCGAGCGCCAGGCGCACGCCGCCGCCGAGCTTCTTGATGACCTTGGTCTGTGCCGCGCCCCCGACTCGCGACACCGAGATGCCGGCGTTGATGGCGGGGCGGATGCCGGCGTTGAAGAGGTCAGTCTCGAGGAAGATCTGGCCGTCGGTGATCGAGATCACGTTGGTCGGCACGAACGCCGACACGTCGCCCGCTTGCGTCTCGATGACCGGGAGCGCCGTGAGCGAACCGGTCTTGCCCTTGACGGCGCCCTTGGTGAAGTCCTCGACGTACTTCTCGTTCACGCGCGCAGCGCGCTCGAGCAGCCGGCTGTGGAGGTAGAACACGTCGCCAGGATAGGCTTCGCGGCCCGGGGGGCGGCGCAGCAGCAGCGAGATCTGGCGGTACGCCCACGCCTGCTTGGTCAAGTCGTCATAGACGATCAGCGCGTCCTGGCCGCGGTCGCGGAAGTATTCGCCCATGGTGCAGCCCGAATACGGCGCGATGTACTGCATGGCGGCGGGATCGGAAGCCGTGGCCGCGACCACGATGGTATAGGCCATCGCGCCCGACTCCTCGAGCTTGCGCACGACGTTGACTATGGTCGAGGCCTTCTGGCCCACCGCCACGTAGACGCAGAAAAGATCCTTGCCCTTCTGGTTGATGATCGTGTCGATCGCCACCGCCGTCTTGCCGGTCTGGCGGTCGCCGATGATGAGCTCGCGCTGGCCGCGCCCGACCGGCACCATCGCGTCGATCGACTTGAGGCCCGTCTGCACCGGCTGCGACACGGACTTGCGCGCGATCACGCCCGGCGCGACCTTCTCGATCGGCTCGGTCATCTTGGCGTTGATGGGACCCTTGCCGTCGATCGGCTGGCCCAGGGAATTCACGACGCGCCCGATCAGCTCGGGGCCGACCGGCACCTCGAGGATCCGACCGGTGGATTTGACCGTGTCGCCCTCGGAGATGTGCTCGTAGGCGCCCAGGACCACGGCTCCGACCGAGTCGCGCTCGAGGTTCAGGGCGAGGCCGAACACGTTGCCCGGGAATTCGAGCATCTCGCCCTGCATCACGTCGGCAAGGCCGTGAATGCGGCAGATGCCGTCGGTCACCGAGATCACCGTCCCCTCGTTGCGCTTTTCCGCGGCAACCTGGAGGTTCTGGATCTTGGACTTGATCAGCTCGCTGATTTCGGAAGGGTTGATCTGCATTCTTGACTCCTGGGCCGGGTCGTCGGACTCGGCGGATTAACGTGCCAGCGCGGCGGCCATCTGGGCCAGCGCGTCTCGAACTGATGCATGGACCACCTGGTCGCCGACCTGGACGCGCGCCCCGCCCAGCAGCTGCGAGTCCACGTCCAGCTCGGCCTCGATCTTCTTGTCGTAGCGCTTCTCCAGCGCGGCGACGATCTCGTCGCGCTGCGCGTCGTTAAGCGGCTGCGCGCTGGTGATGCGCGCGCGCAGCACGCGCTCATGCTGGTGCTTCAACTCCTCGAACTGCTCGGCGATCTGGACGATCAGCACGTCGCGATGCGCGTCGACGAGAACGCTGGTGAGGCTTTTCACCAGCGGATCGAGGCGATCGCCCCCGACCGCGGCGAATACGTCCTTCTTCTGTTGCGCGCTCACCTTGGGGTTGCCCAGCAACGCGTGCATCTGCTCGTCGCGTGCCGCGGCCGCCAGGCGCGCGAGCGAGTCGGCCACCGGGCCGAGCGCGTTCTTCTCCAGCGCCGCCTTGAAGGTGGCCTCGGCGTAGGGACGGGCGACGGTTGCGAGCTCAGCCATGGGTCAGAGCTGCGCCTTCAACTGGTTCAGCATGTCGGCGTGCGCCTTGGCATCGACCTCGCGGCGCAAGATCTTCTCGGCGCCGCTCACCGCCAGTTGCGCGACCTGCTCGCGCAGCACCTGCTTGGCGGACTGCACCTCCTGCTCGATCTGCGCGTGGGCCGCGGCGACCAGGCGCTCGCCTTCGGTGCGAGCCTGGGCCTTGGACTCCTCGACGCGCTGGCTCGCGGCCTTTTCCGCCGAAACCATGATTTCCTGCGCGCGCGCGCGGGCGTCCCTGAGGAGGACATCGGTCTGCTTCTGCGCGTCGGCGAGCGAGGAGCGGCCGCGCTCGGCTTCAGCCAGGCCGTCGGCGATGGTCTTCTGGCGGGCCTCGATCGCGCGCAGCAACGGCGGCCACACGAACTTGACCGTGAACCAGATGAACAGCGCGAACGTCGCCGCCTGGGCGAACAACGTCAGGTTGAGATTCATGAGGCGTCCCTGTCGGGATTGAAAGTGTTAGCGGAGTTGAGTCAGCAGCGGGTTGGCGAAGGCGAAGAACATCGCGAGGCCCACGCCGATGATGAACGACGCGTCGATCAGGCCGAGCAGCAGGAACACTTTCGCCTGCAGTTGCGGCATCAGCTCCGGCTGGCGCGCGGCGCCCTCGAGGAAGCGGCTGCACATGATGCCCACGCCCACGCACGCGCCCAGCGCGCCCAGGCCGATCATGAGGCCGATGCCGACCCCGGTGTAGGCCTGGATCATGGCGATCAGTTGAAGTTTCGGGTCCATTGTCGTTGTCCTTTCGGTGATGTCTTGGCGGGTGAATTGATGCGGAAAAAGCTTTTGGGGGCTCAGTGGCTTTCGTGACCCATCTGGATGTACACGATGGTTAGCATCATGAAGATGTAGGCCTGGAGCGCGACGATCAGGATGTGGAAGATCGCCCACGCCCAGCCCAGCAGGATTGCCAGGACCGCCCAGCCGATGGCGGCCGATGCCAGGAGCCAGAGCAGCAGGAAGATGATCTCGCCCGCGTACATGTTGCCGAAGAGCCGCAGCGAATGCGACAGCGGCTTGGAGATGTACTCGACGATGTTGAACAGGAAATTGAGGGGCCAGAGGAGCGGGTTGGAGCCGAACGGCGAGCAGAAGAGCTCGTGGAAGAAGCCGCCCACGCCCTTCACCTTGAAGGCGAAGCCGATCATCAGGACCCAGACGGTGAGCGCCAGCGCGAAGGTCGTGCTCACGTCGGCGGTGGGTACGATGCGGAAGCCGTGTTCCGCGCCGAGCGCGTGGGTGAGCATCGCAATCCAGTCAACCGGCAGGAAATCCATCGAGTTCATCAGCAGGACCCAGACGAACACGGTGAACGCGAGGGGGGCGACGAACTTGTGGCGGTCGCCGTGGAAGATGCCCTTCACCTGGTCGTCGATGAACCCGAACACCACCTCGACGAAAGCCTGGCGCTTGGTCGGAACGCCCGAGGTCGCGCCCTTGGCGACCCACCAGAAGAACCCGATGCCGACGAATCCCAGCAGCACGCCCACGATGATCGAGTCGAGATGCAGCGTCCAGAACCCGCCCTCGCCGAGGGGCTTGGCTGCGAAGGTGAGGTGGTGACCGATGTATTCCGAGGGGTTCTGGTACTGGGCGGCCATGCTTGTCTTCTTAGGTTGTCGACTTTTGTTCTTCGGGTTCGCGCACGGCGATCGCCGCCGCGAAAACCCCAACCGTGACCACGAACGCCGCGAAGAACGCCGCGTGCACGATGTCCCTGTAACTCGCGAGCACCGCCCAGAGCTGGACCACGATCAGGAGCACCTTTATGCCTTCGGCCCTGAACATCGTCCGGAGCGCCTCCCCGGCCGTGCGCGCCTCGCCCTGCGATACCCGCCACCCGTATACCCATCCCGCGATCACGTTGATGGCGCCCCCGAGGGCGGCGGATAAAGCGCCGTCCCGGCCCCAGAGGAGCAATGCCACCAGCGCGAGGACTGCGGTGACGATGATCTGCCACCGCAGAACAATTCGGATGGGCCTTATCTGGGGTTTGAAAACCATCTAGGGCCCGCGAAGCGAAGCCGGCAGATTATATCGATGCGCGGGGGGGAGCGTCAAAAGTTCTCGCAGTGCAGCATTGATCGCCGCGCCTTCAATTCCGGCGCAAGCGCTTGACGATGCCGGAGAGCTCGTCGAGGCTCGAATAGTCGATCACCACCGAGCCCTTTCCCGACGCACGCGGCTTGAGGTGCACGGTCGCGCCCAGGGATTCGGAGAGCTCCTCCTGCAGGCGGCGGCCATCGGAATCGAGCTGGGTGGCAGCACGCTGCGTGCTCGGCGAGTGCGTCGCCTGCTGGACGAAGCGCTCGGTCTCACGCACCGACAAGCCCTTCGCCGCCACCTGCCCCGCCACCTCCACCTGCCGCGCCTTGGAAAGCGACAGCAGGGCGCGCGCGTGGCCCATGTCGATGCGCCCGTCGAGCAGCATCGCCTGGACGGCGGGCGCCAGGTCGATGAGGCGCAACAGGTTGGACACGCCGACTCGCGAGCGGCCCACGGCGCGGGCGGCTTCCTCGTGCGTCAGCTTGAATTCGTCGATGAGGCGCTTCAGCCCGTTGGCTTCCTCGAGCGGGTTCAGGTCCTCGCGCTGGATGTTCTCGATCAGGCCGATGCCGAGCGCGGCCTCGTCGGGCACTTCGCGAACCACCGCCGGGATCTGCTCGAGCCCGGCTAAGCGCGCCGCGCGCCAACGCCGTTCGCCGGCGAGAATCTCGTACTGCGATGGACCGACCGGGCGCACCACGATCGGCTGGATCACGCCGCGCACCTTGATCGACGCCGCGAGCTCCGCGAGCGAGGCTTCGTCCATGCGCGTGCGCGGCTGGTACTTGCCGGGCTTGATCGCACCGACCGGCAACTGGGCGAGCTCGTCCTCGCCGGTGCGCTTGGCGCTGCCGCCGAGCAGCGCATCGAGCCCGCGGCCCAGGCCCTTGTGGCGCGCCGTCACGCGGCCTCCATCACTTCGAAGCCGTTGCGACTGAGGAGCTCGCGGGCGAACTGCAGGTGCGCGAGCGCGCCCTTGGAGGCCGGGTCGTGCAGCAGCACCGGCTTGCCAAAGGACGGCGCCTCGGCGATGCGGATGTTGCGCGGGATCACGGTGTCGAACACCTTGTCTCCATAGTGGCGCTTGAGCTCGTCGGACACCTGGACGGTCAGCGTGCTGCGCGGGTCGTACATCGTGCGCACCAGCGCCTCGATCTCGATCGCCGGGTTGAGGTTCTGCTTCACCTTGCGCAGCGTTCCCACGAGGTCGGAGAGACCCTCGAGCGCGTAGTACTCGCATTGCATCGGGATGATGACGGCGTCGGCTGCGGTGAACCCGTTGACCGTCAGCATGTTGAGCGCGGGAGGGCAGTCGATCACGACGAAGTCGTAGCCCTTCTTCGCCTCGGCGAGCGCCTCGCGCAGACGGAATTCGCGCCTCTCGATCGAGATCAACTCGACCTCGGCGCCGGCCAGGTCGCGGTTGGATGGCACGATGTCGTAATTGCCTTCGCACTTGACGATCGCCGCGGCGAGCGGATGTTCGCCCAGCAGCACGCCGTACACCGTGTGATCACACGCGGACTTGTCGACGCCGCTGCCGGTCGTGGCGTTGCCCTGCGGGTCGAGATCGACCAGCAGCACTCGCCTGCCGTAATGGGCCAGGCTCGCTGCGAGATTGACGGCGACCGACGTCTTGCCAACCCCGCCCTTCTGGTTGGCGACCACGAAAATGCGTGCGGTCACGCGGCCTCCATGAAGACCAGGTGGCGTTTCGCTTCGAGACTCGGTACCGCGAGCTCCACCACCTGGGCGACGCGATGCGTTGCCGGCACGCGCGCGATCTCCTCGAACGGATAGACGCCCTTCATCGCGAGGAGCCTGCCTCCGGGTGCCGCCAGGTGCTGCGACTGGATCACGAAATCGGAAAGCTCGGCGAAGGCGCGCGAGACCACCGCGTCGAAAAGCTGCTCTGGGTGGTACTGCTGGACGCGCTCGCACGCGACGGTGATGTTCTCGAGACCCAGCTCCACGCGCGCCTGCTCGAGGAACGCGCACTTCTTGTGGCTCGAGTCGAGCAGCGTGATCGACAACTCCGGGCGCGCGATCGCGAGCGGTATTCCGGGGAAACCCGGCCCCGAGCCGACATCGATTAGGGTCTTCGCACCTCCCAGGTGCGGCAACAGCGTGAGGCTGTCGAGCAGGTGCAGCACCACCATCTGCGCGGTGTCGCGCACCGCCGTGAGGTTATGGACCTGATTCCATTTCTCGATCAGCTCGAGATGTGCAGCGAGCCGTCCCCGCGATTGATGGGGCAGGTCGACCCCCATCGCGAGCAGCCCCTGCTCGATCGGTTGCGTGAGGCTCATGCGCTCTGTTCAAGGCGCGCCGCACCGGCGCGCCGTTTGAGATGGACGAGCAGCAGCGAGATCGCCGCAGGTGTCACGCCCTGGATGCGCCCGGCCTGGCCGACGGTTTCGGGACGATGCTGCGCAAGCTTCTGCTGCACCTCCTTCGACAGGCCGCGCACCGACGCGTAGTCGAGGTCCTCGGGAATGGGGCACCCTTCCTGCGAAAGCTGGTTTTCGACTTCAACTTTCTGGCGATCGATGTAACCCGAGTATTTGGCCGAAATCTCGATCTGTTCCGATACCTTGGCGTCCACTTTGGCCAACGGACCCTTTAACCAAGGCAGTAGTGAGCCATAACTTACATTCGGGCGCCGAAGCAGGTCGAATAGTGAGTGCTCACGCTCAAGTGACTGGCCAAGAACCGCTTCCTGTTCCTCTTTGGGAACCTCGTGCGGCCGAACCCAGAACCCTTTCCAGCGCGCCGTTTCACGCTCGATCGCCTCGCGCTTCTCACAGAAAGCCTGCCAGCGGGTGTCGTCGACCACCCCGAGCTTGCGGCCGATAGCCGTCAAGCGAAGGTCCGCATTGTCCTCGCGCAATTGCAGGCGGTACTCAGCGCGGCTGGTGAACATCCGGTAGGGCTCGGAGACCCCGCGTGTGATCAAGTCGTCGACCAGCACTCCCAGATACGCCTCGTCGCGCCGCGGGCACCAGCCGGCCTCGCCGCGAGACTGCAACGCGGCATTTAGGCCTGCGAGCAATCCTTGGGCCGCCGCCTCCTCATAGCCCGTCGTCCCATTGATCTGGCCGGCGAAGAACAGGCCCTGGATCGCCTTCGTCTCGAGCGTCGTCTTGAGCCCGCGGGGATCGAAATAGTCGTACTCGATGGCGTAACCGGGCCGCAGGATGTGCGCGTTCTCCAGGCCGGGAATCGTCTGCACGAGTGCGAGTTGCACGTCGAAGGGCAGGCTCGTGGAGATCCCGTTGGGGTAAATCTCGTGAGTGGAGAGGCCTTCGGGCTCGAGGAAAATCTGGTGCGACGCCTTGCCGGCGAAGCGGTGGATCTTGTCCTCGATCGAAGGGCAATAACGCGGCCCCACGCCTTCGATGACCCCGGTGAACATGGGCGAGCGGTCGAGTCCGCCGCGGATCACCTCATGCGTGCGCTCATTGGTGTGAGTGATCCAGCAGGAGACCTGCCGCGGGTGCATCGCGGGATGGCCTAGGAACGAAAACACCGTCTCTGGCCGGTCCCCGGGCTGCTCGGTCAGACGCGAGAAATCGATCGTGCGTCCGTCGATCCTTGGCGGGGTCCCGGTCTTCAGGCGTCCGACCGGTAACGCGAGCTCGCGCAGGCGCGCGGCAAGCGACAGGGAGGGCGGGTCGCCAGCGCGACCGGCAGAGTACTGGGCGAGTCCCACATGGACGAGGCCCCCCAAGAAAGTGCCCGCGGTCAGCACCACGGCTGGCGCCTCGAAGCGCACGCCGATCGCGGTCACGGCGCCGACTACGCGGTCGCCTTCGATCGCCAAGTCATCGACGGCCTGCTGGAACAACCACAGATTCGGCTGGGATTCGAGCCGTTGGCGGATGGCGGCCCGGTACAGCACGCGGTCCGCCTGGGCGCGGGTCGCGCGGACCGCCGGCCCCTTGCTGGCATTGAGGGTGCGGAACTGGATTCCGGCCTCGTCGGTCGCCATGGCCATGGCGCCACCGAGTGCATCGACCTCCTTGACCAGGTGGCCCTTACCGATGCCGCCGATCGAGGGATTGCACGACATCTGGCCGAGCGTTTCGATGGCGTGCGTGAGGAGCAGCGTGCGGGCTCCCGCGCGAGCGGATGCGAGCGCCGCTTCGGTACCGGCGTGCCCTCCGCCCACCACGATCACGTCAAAACGCCGAGGAAATTCCATTGCTGCCAACCTGGAAGAAAACGCCCCACCGGATCGGCGGGGCGAAAGCGGAATTCTACGGGAATCGGGCATCCGGCCCCAGCCCCGCGTTCCACGTGGAACCTAGCGTTGTTCCTCTAGGAACCGGGTCGCCCGCTCGCGCGACTCGGCACGCGCTTTCGGGTGGGGGCCGACCGTGGCACCCCAACCCGCGGGGCTCGAGAGATTCCTCACGTCGGGCCGGCGGCGCACCGTCCCATCCACGCGATCGAATCCGTGGTGGGCGCCTTCGTAAACCTCGATCGACGCGGTTGCACCAAGGAGCCGGGCATCGGTGACTAGTTTTTCGCAATGACGCGCAGGCGTCCAATCGTCGGCAGCACCCGCGAGGACCAGCAGCGCACCCTTGGGCCGGTATGGCGCACGAGTTAACGCTGCGCACCCGGGGTAGAGGGCGACACCCGACCGGAAGTGCGGACCTTCTGCCTCCCGTCCGGGAGAGTCGCTTCGCAGCGAATGGAGGGCGGTCGTTCCGCCATTGGACCAACCCAGCACGTGGATGCTGTCGGCCTTGATGTCCGGACGCGCGGCCAGCCACCTCAGGGCCGCGTGCGCGTCCTTCGGGCGGTCCACGGCCTCCGAGATGCTCCGCTGCTTCTGGGTACAGATCTCACGCTCCCCGCGCGGACCGAAACTGTCCACGAGCAACGCGGCAAACCCACGGCTTTGGAGGTGCTCGGCCCACGCCTGATAGCTTCTCGTCGGCGCGCCGTTGCGAGCCCAGAGTCCGCTGCAGCCGTGAAGGAGAACCACACCTGGAAACCTTTCCGCCCCGTCGGGAAGGTATAAGCGCCCCACCAATTCAACCCCCGGCCCTGGAAAGCGGACTTCCAGGCCCACACCCCACCCAAATGCGGGCAGGGCAAGGGCGAGGAGGAGCCAACGTTTCACGTGGAACATCATTTTCCGATGCAAAAGCGACTGAAGATCTCGCCCAGCAGATCGTCCGCACTCACTTCACCGGTGATGCGCCCCAGGGCCTCTTGCGTAATGCGCAATTCTTCTGCTTGTAATTCAAGGGCTTGCGACGCTTTCGAGCCTGCCTCCAAAGACTCTTTCGCCACCCCGAGCGCAACCAGATGCCGCTCCCGGGCTAAGAACACCCCTTCCCCATGGGGGCGCCATCCCGCGATCTCGAGCAACCATGCGCGAAGCTCTGCCACACCGGCTCCGGTCTTCGCCGATATCCGCAGGACCGTCTCACCGCCGACGTCACTCCTGCCCGGGTTGCCGCCTTCGAGATCGATCTTGTTGATCACCCGGGCGAGGGCAACGGTTCGCGGCAGGCGAGCGCGCAAGGCGAGATCCTCGCCTCGAGAACCGTGCCCATCCTCGATGAACAACGCCGCGCCGGCGCCATCAAGCGCGCGCCACGCCCGCTCGACGCCGATGCGCTCCACCTCGTCGTCGGCATCGCGCAAGCCCGCGGTATCGATGAGGTGCACCGGCACGCCTTCGAGGCTCACGGTGGCACGAACGTAATCGCGCGTCGTACCCGCGATCGGCGTGACGATCGCAACCTCGTCGCCCGCGAGGCGATTCAACAAACTCGACTTGCCGACGTTTGGCCGGCCGACGAGCGCAACGGTGAGCCCCTCGCGCAAGACCGCGCCCTGCTTGGCCTCATCGAGCAGCCGCTGCAACTGTTCGCGGATGTGGATGATCCGCTCCTGCTGCCAACGCCGGTCCGCAGGATCGATTTCTTCTTCGGGGAAATCGATGCAGGCCTCGACGTGGACGCGCAGCTCCACCAACGCATCTACCAGCTCATGAATTCGTGCGGAAAAATCCCCCGCGAGAGAGCGAACCGCGCTGCGTGCCGCCTCGACGCTCGCGGCGTCGATCAAGTCGGCGACGCTCTCGGCTTGCGCGAGGTCGATGCGATCGTTGAGGAATGCGCGGCGCGTGAATTCGCCCGGCTCGGCCAAGCGCGCTCCCAGCTCCACGCAACGCCTGAGCAGGAGTGTCATCACCATCGGGCCCCCGTGGCCCTGCAGCTCGAGGACGTCCTCCCCGGTGTACGAATGCGGCGCCGGAAAGAAGAGCGCAATGCCCTGGTCGATGGTGCTGCCGTCGGAGGCGCGGAACCGGGCGAGCGTGGCGTGGCGTGGCGTCGGAACCTCGCCTGCGATCGAGCGCGCCATTGCCCGCGCATGCGCGCCCGAAACACGCACGACGCCGATGCCGCCGCGCCCTGCGGCAGTGGCGATGGCGGCGATGGTCTCGCCGCCGCCGCTCAGCGCCGCTGCTTCGCCTTGGACTCGGCGAGGATGGTGCGGTTGATGTGCCACTGCTGGACGATCGACAGCAGGTTCTGAACGACCCAGTACAAGACCAGGCCGGCGGGGAAGAACAGGAAGAAGATGCTGAACATGATCGGCATCATGAGCATGATGCGCGCCTGCATCGGATCGGCGGGCTGCGGGTTGAGCTTGGTGGTCACGTACATCGAGATCGCGTAGATCACCGGGAGGATGAAGTACGGATCCGGCGCCGAGAGGTCCTTGATCCAGCCGACCCACGGCGCGTGGCGCAGCTCGATCGACGCCAGCAGCACCCAGTAAAGGGCGATGAACACCGGGATCTGCACGAGGATCGGCAGGCAGCCGCCGAGCGGATTGATCTTCTCGGTGCGATAGAGCTCCATCATCGCCTGATTCATCTTCTGGCGATCGTCACCGTAGAGCTGCTTCAGCTTCTCCATTTTCGGCGCGAGCACCTTCATCTGCGCCATTGATCGCCCCGCCTTCGCGTTCAGCGGATAGAAGACGAGCTTTATGAGGATCGTGAGCAGCACGATCGACCATCCCCAGTTGCCGGCGAATCCGTGGATCCACTTGAGGAGCCAGAAGAGCGGCGCGGCCACGACGTAGAGCCAGCCGTAGTCGACGACCAGGTTCAGTCCGGGCGCGAGCTTCTCGAGCGTGTCGGTCTCCTGCGGGCCGATGTACACCGGGACCTCCACGGCCGCGCTCGCCCCGGGCGCGATCTCGCCCACCGGCACCACGACGCCCGTGGTGTAGAGGGTGTCAGTCACCTTGGTCGTGAAGTACTCGCGCTCGACGCCGGGACGGGGCAGCCATGCCGATACGAAGTAGTGCTGGATCATCGCGATCCAGCCGTCCTTCGACTTCTTGACCGGCATCGCCTTGCCTTTGGCCACGTCGCTGAAGTCGACCTTCACGAACTTCGACTCTTCGGTATAGAGAGCCGGACCGGTGAAGGTGGTCACTCCCGCGAACGCGTTGGTCTGCGCCGCCTCCTCGCTCGGCGAATTCGCATCGCGGAGAAACTGGAAATAGGCGTGGGCGGCAAGCGGCTTCTCGGATCGATTGGTGACCTCGTAGGACACATCGATCAAATAGCTGCCGCGATGGAAGCGGTACTTCTTCACGACCTCGGCGCCAGCCACGTCGCGCGCCTTGAGGCGCACCTCGAGGACGTCCTGCCCCGTTTCCATCGCGTACCTGCGCGCGGTGGATTCATAAGTGGCCTTGTGGGACGGCAGCCCCTCCCCCAGGAGGCCCGCCTGCGTCACGAAGTAATGCTTCGGGCTGGGCTCAAGGAGCGTGAGCGGCTTCGAGCGGTCGAGGGCCGAGTACACCTGCACCAGGGTGAGCCTGCGAATGTCGCCGCCTACGGTGCTCAGATCGACATCGAAGAGGTCGGTGCGGACCGTGATCGGCTCGCCGCCGCTCACTACCGGACTTGCCGACGGGGCGGCGGGCGCGGCCAGAGACGGCGCGGCCGACGGCGTGGTGAGCGTGGTCGTGGGCTTTGGCACCCCCGCTGGCGCGCTCGCGCTGGTAGGCGCAGGCAGCACCTTGGGTGCATTGTGCTTTTGCCACGCGTCCCACAAGAGCAGGGCGGAAAACGAGAAGACGACGAAAGCGATGAGTCTTTGGGTGTCCATCATGGTCGTTGCGTTTCTAGGGAACCGGGTCGAAGCCGCCCGGGCACCACGGATGACAGCGCCCGAGCCGGCGCAGCGCCATCCAGGA
>JALYSB010000051.1 GCA_030855025.1 Pseudomonadota bacterium | reverse complement strand
TTGTACAGGGCGATGCCGCCGTGGCCACCGAACGCATCCGAAAGGAGCGCGAGAACCCGGATTTTCTTGTACGGCCGGTGCACAATCTGGGCCCAGTTCCGCAATTGCCGTTGGGGGCCCTTGTTGAGGCGTGAATTCCGCGCCCACTCGTGCACCGGGATGGAAAAGCCGGTCTTGCTGCGCTTAAACAGCTCTGGGGGCAGCGCGTTTACTGTGCTCTTCGCCATGTCCGCTTTTGTCGGCGGATCTGCGGTTGCGAGCAGCGGCATGACGGTCCTGAAGAGCGCGACGTCCACCATCGGAACGCGAATCTCCAGGGAATGCGCCATCCCTGCCCAGTCCGCATCCCGCAAGAGTTGGTTGCGCATGTACCACGAGCATTCCAGGGCGGACACGCGTTGGCGATCGTTGTCGATGCCTGCGATGCTCTCCCCGAGCCGGTCCATCAGGTTGAGCTCGTCCCATCCCTCCTGGAGCATTCGACGATCCATCAACCGCGAAAGCTCCCATGGCATGTAGAGGCCACGCCGCAGGAGATAGGCGCCGGGGAAGGTGCCGCCATATTCGAGAAGGCTCGCCAGCTTGGGCGAGGCGAAGGGCTTCAGCAAGGGTGCTGAAAGCCTTCTTGCGAGCGTGCCCAGCCAGGGTAGCGACCGCCCCACCCGGAATGTCCTCGCGAGCTTTGGCACGTCCGCAAAGCTCGGATAGCCTCCGAACAACTCATCACCGCCCAGCCCGGAAAGGGCCACCTTCATCCCGGAGTCGGCGGCCGCCTTGCTGACGAAATAGGTGTTCACCCCATCGATGGAAGGTTGGTCCATCGCCAGTAGGAGCTTTTCGACCTCCAGCTCGAAGGCATCCCTCGTGACCCATCGGGTTTCGTGGACAGTGCCAAGCTGCTTGGCGGTCAATGCGGCTAACGGAACCTCGTCTTCGGAGGTTCCGCGATACTCCAGGAAGCCGAGAGTTATTGAATGGAGCCTGCTTCGCTCGGAGGCGCATGCGAATGCCGCCACCGTGCTCGAATCGAGGCCCGACGACAGAAACAGGCCGACGGGCACGTCCGCGACCATGTGGTGGCGAACGCTGTCCGCGAAGGCGTCCCTCAAGAGGGCGATGTTTTCGCGACGGGGCAATCGCCCGGATGACTCGTTCGCGCGAACCGTTTCCTCGGCGATGTCGAAGAATCGATTGAGGACTGGGGCCGCGCCTCGACGCAATGTCAGGGTGCTGCCGGCCGGTAATGCGCGAACGGCGCGGTAGAGCGTGAAGGGCTCGGGTACGGAACCCATGACGAAAAAGCCGACGTGACCGGCGGGATCCGGGGTACTGTCGACCGCGCTGCCGGCCATGAGGGCCTTGACCAGGGACGCGAATCGGAGGGTCTTGCCGTCATCGGCGTAATACAGCGGCTTGATGCCGAACGGGTCGCGCGCGAGAAAGAGGGATTTTTCCCTCTCGTCCCAGATGCCGAAGGTGTACATCCCCCTCAGGGCATGAACCATCGCCGCACCACGCTTCGCGTAAAGGTGGAGCAGGACTTCAGTGTCGCTGGTCGAGCGGAACGGAATTCCCTGGGCTTCCAGCTCGCTCCGCAGCTCCTGATAGTTGTAGATCTCGCCGTTGAAGGTAATGTGCAGGCGGCCGTCGGTGGTGGACATCGGCTGCGCGCCCGAGTCCGAAAGGTCGATGATCGCGAGGCGCCTGTGGCCGAGGCCCGTGCGGCCATCGCCCGAAATCCATAACCCTGCGCCGTCAGGTCCTCGACTTGCCATCCATTCGCGGATCTTCATCAGCTCGGAACGATCGACTGGGGGGGCGTGTTCTCGATAGGCGACGATCCCGGCTATCCCGCACATGCGGTTAGCCCTTGAACGGAGGCGCCTGTTCCCGATCCCCCTGCGAGGATTACGGCCTGGACACTCGTGAGGTCAGCCATTCGGGGGTCAGTAGCAACCTATAATTTGGGGGTGGGAAGCTCTGTAGGAGGTGGGGGCGCGGACCGAGGAATATAACAGCCGGAAGGTGTTGCATTTCTGCCACAAATCTTGTTGACGATTAAGCGGCAGAAACGCTAAGCTTGGTCTGGGACAGGGCAAAAATTCCGATGCCGCACAAGACCTTAGAGAAAGTTGTTCGGCTTATTTCCACGATTTCAGGCCAGTCTCTCCGACGGCGGCAGGAGCGCCTGTTTTTTTGGTTGCGGTCCAGTTTGATTCTCGAGTGCAATTTAGGGAATAACCCAAAATGACGAATAACATCCTCAAAGTCGCTGTCGGCGCGGCTCTTTTTGCCGCTGCGACGGCAGCCGTCGCGCAGACTGGCATCCGGCCGGCTTATTATTTTCCGGCGACTCCCAGCGGCTCCGGCCCCGCCAGCGCCCAAGTCGGCGACACCCCGGTTTACTTCACCCCCTATTTGGGAGCGGCCGTAGGACGCGACGACAACCTGTTTCTGTCGAACACAAATCAAAAGTCGTCGACCCTGTACATCGTGAGCCCTGGTTTCAAGCTCGATGCCCGCGACCCGAACAAGGTCTTCCAGCTCGCCTACCAAGGCCAGATCGGCCGGTATGCACAGAGCGAGGACGACAACTACATCGATCACACCGTTCGCGCCCAGCTCGATACCGCCTTCGATCGGCGCAATTTCCTGAAGCTGGGATTCGACTACCTGCGCACCCATGATCCCCGTGGGTCCTCGGATCGCACCATTTCCGCACGGCCTGACCGGTATACGCTTGCGAGTCCCTCCATCACCTACGCGTTTGGTGCCCCGGGTGCACAAGGGCGCGCCGAGGTCTATTACAGCGAAGGCCGCAAGCGCTATCTGAACAACCGAGAGGTGACCATCAGCAGCGATCGCATCACCCGCGAGGGCGGTGGCGCGTTCTACTTTCGGGTAATGCCCAAGACCTACCTGTTGGGTGAGGTACGGCGCACCGATTTCAGCTACCGCTTGCCCACTTCGCCGTTCAATAGCGAAGAGACTCGTTATTACGGCGGCGTGAGCTGGGAGGCCACTGCGGCGACCACCGGCACCGTAAAGGTGGGGCGTCTCGAGAAGAAATTCGATTCCGATTCTCCCAAGTTCACGGGAACCAGCTGGGAGGCAATTGTCACCTGGACCCCGCGGACCTATTCCAAGTTCGATTTCTACGCAACGCGCACCACGAGCGAGTCGACCGGCATCGGGGATTTCATCCTATCGGACATCGCCGGGCTCACTTGGACGCATGCGTGGAGCTCAGTCCTGAACACAGGAGTTGATGCGCGCTACCAGAGGGACCAGTACAAGGGGTTCGACCGCTCGGACGACATCAAGAGCCTGGGCTTGAAGGTGGGCTACAAGTTCCGCCGCTGGCTGACCTTTGGCGCGGAATACACTTACACGCAGCGCGATTCCAACCAAAGCGTTTTCGAGTACGACAAGAACCTCTACATGCTGACGGCCACAGCCTCGATGTAAACCTTCGGTATCCCCCGGGCGTTGATAAACGCCCGGCGGCAACATAATTGGCTTTTCATGGTGCACATCACCCGCTTGATTCTCGCTCTCACGGCGTTTTTTTGCTCGCCGGCGTTTCCACAGATTTCGGAACTCTCGTCGTACAAACTTGGCTCGGGCGACATGATATCGATTCGGGTTCTGGGCGAAGAGGATCTGAAGCGGGAGCGGGTGCGCCTCTCGGACGCAGGGACGATTTCCTTTCCGGTACTTGGCGAGATCCGGGTCAAGGGCTTGACTGTGGGCGCGCTCGAGGACTACGTCACCAAAGGGTTGAAGGGGCGCTACCTGTTGAATCCGCAGGTGACGATTTCGATCGACGAATACCGAAATTTCTTCGTGAACGGAATGGTCGAGAAGCCGGGCGGATATCCCTTTTCTCCCGGCCTCACGGTACGAAAGGCGATTTCCATCGCCGGCGGCTTCAAGGAGCGCGCGTCGCGGGAAAAGATCAACATCATCCGGGACGATGATCCCAGCCAAACACCTCGTAAGGTGGATTTGAACGTGTCCGTTCAGCCTGGCGACATTCTCACCATCGAGGAAAGCTTCTTCTGATGAACGACTTGACGCTCCAGGAGCGGCTGCAATCCACGGAACCGATTCCCCAAGGGCAGGAACAGACCCTCGATATCGTCGAATACTGGCGTGCAATATCGAAGCGGCGATGGAGCATCCTCGGGCTAACGCTTCTGGTGGCGATCCTCGCGGCGCTGGTCGTGTCCTCCATTCGGCCAAGCTATCGGGCAGCCGCGACTCTCCTCATCGAACAGGGCAAATCGAAAGTTGTTTCGATCGAGGAAATTTACAGCCAGGGACTCATCCAGCGCGAGTACTACCAGACGCAGGTGGAGATCCTCAAGAGCGAAGATCTGGCCAGAAAGGTCGTTCAAAAACTGAGCCTCACCACCCATCCAGATTACGATCCCCGCCAAGTGGATACCGGGTGGCTGTCACGGGTCTTGGGCTCGGAGGGGGCTTCGAGCGCGGACAAGCCCACCGAGGACGAGGTTCTGAGGGGCGTCATCAAGCAGTTCAGGTCTTCCCTTCAAGTTCAACTCATTCGTAACAGTCAGCTCGTGCAGGTGGCTTTCGTCGCGCCCGATCGAGCGCTCGCCGCGAAGGTGCCGAACGTCATTGCAGACACCTACATTGAAAGCGACCTCGATGCTCGACTGGCGATGACGCAGAAGGCTGCGGGATGGCTGCGCGAGCGCATGGGCGAGCTCCGCGGGAAGCTCGATGGCGCGGAAAAGGCTTTGCAGGATTATCGGGAGCGCGAGCGCATCGTCGACACAAAAGGCATGGTGATGTCTGGCGCCGGCAAGCAGTTCGAGGAGCTTACTCGCAGCCTCGTCGAGTCACGCCAGAAACGGGCGGAAGCGGAGAGTGCCTATGCGATGGTGCAGCAGATCAAGGCCGGCAAGCTGCAGGCGAACTATGAGAGTGTGCCTGCCGTGCTCCGGAACCCGCTGGTCCAGCGCATGAAGGAGCAGGAGGCAGATGCGGATCGCCGTCTCAGCGATGCGGCGAAGCGCTATGGCCCCGAGCATCCCAAGATGATCCAGGCGCGTGCCGAGCTCGAAGCGGCCAAGGAAAGTTCGCGCAAGCAAGTCGAGATCGTCGTTGGAGGCCTGACCAAGGAATATGAAGTGGCAAGAGCCAACGAGTCTGCCGTCGAAAGGGCGGTGGCGCAAAGCAAGTCGGACATCCAGGGCATCAATCGGAAGGAGTTCCAGCTCGGCGTGCTGGAGCGCGAGGTCCAGCAAAATCGGAATCTCTACGATATGTTCGTGAACCGCCTCAAGGAGACCAGCGCGACCGGCGATCTTCAATCCACCGTGGCGCGCGTCATCGATCCTGCCACTGTGCCTTCGAGCGCGTTCGCGCCCAACAAGAAGCAGATCGTAATTGTTGCGGCCGTCGTTACGCTGATCCTGGCTGCGATGCTAGCACTGCTGCTCGATCGGCTTGCGAACACGTTGAACTCGACCTCCGATGTGGAAAGCCGCTTGGGCGTGCCGGCGCTGGGCGTGCTTCAAAAGGTCAAGGGATTCATCAAGAAGGGGTTCGTCTCGGAGCTTGCCTTCTTCAACGACACCCAATCCACTTTCTCCGAAGCGGTGAGGACGGTGCGGACGAGCGTGCTGATGTCCGCTCTCGATCAGGCGCACAAGGTGGTGGTCATTACTTCATCGGTGCCGGAGGAGGGTAAGACCACGCTTTCCTTCAACCTGTCATGTGCGCTGGGCCAAGTGAAGAAGGTGTTGCTGGTCGATGGAGATCTGCGCCGACCCAAGATCGGCAAGCTCGTGGGCCGCGAGTCGCGAATGCCCGGCTTGGCCGATCTGGTGGCTGGCCAGGCCCAGGTGAGCCAATGCGTCTTCTTCGACGATCGCGCCGGCATTCACATCCTGCCCGCCGGGACCGTGCCTCCGAATCCCCTCGAGTTGCTCAGCTCGAAGAAATTCGTCGACGTGATCAGCAAGCTCAAAGAGGCCTTCGACATCGTGATCATCGACAGCGCCCCGCTGCAGCTGGTGAGCGACGCGCAGGTGCTCTCCCAATTCGCATCGGCGGTGATTTATGTCGTGAAGGCGGATTCCACCCCTTACCAGGTGGCCCAAAATGGCATCAGGAAGCTGCGGCGCGTCAACGCTCCAATTCTCGGCGTCGTGCTCAACCAGCTCGATCTCGAGAAGGCAGAAAAGTACTACGGCGAGTACAGCGGGTACCGAAGCTACAAAGGCTACAAGAAGTACGGCTACAGCAAGACCTACGGTTCGTCCGATTGATCATGCGCACTGCGGCTCGCCTCGCCGTCTTTGTCCCGCTGCTCGCGGCACTCGGATGGGCGAGTGCCGCGGCGGTGGGTTTCGCGAGGGCGGACAGCGCGGTGTTCAGCGCAAGCCGCGAGATGGGCGCATGGGCTGCGGCGCGGACGCAGCCCGCTAGTGGAACCTGGGATTCGGTTCGGGAACGGCTGGAACGGGCCGAGCAACTGTCGCCGTCCGATCCGACCCCGCAGGAGCTCATGGGGCTGCTGGATTCGCGCAGGACCGATAGCGCTGAACGGATGGCGCAAGGCGTCACGCACTTGACGCGAGCGCTTCGGCTTCGGCCGGGGTCCCCGTACACCTGGGCCAACCTTGCCGAAGTGAAATACTTGCAAGGCAGCACGGGCGGGGATTTCGAGCTGGCGCTGCGGCGCGCGGCCGACTTGGGACCCGCGGAGCCCGAGGTGCAGCGGATGGTTGGCAATTTCGGCCTCGCGGTCTGGGACGAGGTGGCCGTTCCGACGAGGCAGGCGATCGACCGCATGGTGAGAGCCGGACTGCGCCGCAACCCCTTGGAGATGCTGCAGATTTCAGAGAGACGTGGTAGGCTCGCCGAAGCGTGCCGCCACTTGGTTGGAATATCCCGCGCACCCGACCCGAAGTGGTATTCCCTTTGCCAAAGCACGGAGACAACACCATGAAAAAGATTTCCATTTTGCTGGCCTTGTGTGCGCTCGCGTTTACCGAGCTCCTGTGGGCCAGCGCGATCGCCACCTCGGTCACGGGAACGGTCCAGGTTGTAACGGGGACCGCACCCGGCCGGGCGCTTCGCCAGGGTGACCAGGTGAACCAGGGGGACACCGTTTCGACGGGCTCGGCCTCCTCGGTCGTGCTCAAGTTCGATGACGGGCAGGTTGCGGCGCTCACGGCCAACTCCCGCATGACGGTCACGGCTTACCAATTCAACGCGCAGACTGGCCGCGGAAACGTCCTGCTCTCGCTGATCGGCGGCGGCATGCGCGCCCTCACGGGGCTGATCGGTAAGAACTCGCCCGACCGCGTGACCTACCGTGCGGGAACGGCCACCATCGGCATCCGCGGCACGGACGCGACCATCGTCACGGCGGGCGGCAGCGTCTTGGTTTCGGTGACGGACGGGGCGATCTCGTTCACGTTCAACAACCAGACGATCGTGATTCCCGCCGGGCAGGCGATTCATTTGCGCCCGGACGGCACCTTCAGCCGCGGGGCGATCAACCAGATCCAGAGCCAGCTTTCGGGCACGCCGCTGGGGCAGGAGATTCTGAACGCCCTGGGTGGCTTGGTGGGCCTGACCAACGCCATCAACCAGGCGGCCCCGGGCACTCCGCGCTCGGGTGATCCGCAGCCCGGCACGGGTCCGACCACCGGCCCGACTCCCGGAAGCCCCGGCGGTCCTTCCGGTGGCGGCGCGGGCGGCGGCGCACCGAGCAAGAGCTGACCTTAATCACTCGCTCGAGGCCATTCCAGTGAGAGCTGGAATGGCCTTTTCAATTTGAAACTCGGAAAGCTCGAGCTCCCTGCCGAGAAGGCGCTTTTCTGGCTTCTTCTCATCCTCCTGTTGTGGGCGCCGATCCCCCTCGGCAGCAATCGCGTGTGGGCATGGTCGCTGCTGGAAGTCGCGACGTTCGCGCTCGTGGCCGCCTGGTTGTTGCTGTGCGCTCTCGGGCGGGCGTCGGTGCCGGACAGCCTTGCGAAGGCATGGCCGGCATTCGTGCTGCTCGGGCTGTGGCTTCTCCATAACGCTCTGCACATCCTGCCCATGCCGCCATCGTGGGTGGCCGCGTTGTCCCCCGAGGCGGCTCGCATGCAGTCGCTTACGGATGCCATCGGGGTCGTGCGCGAGACGATGACGCTCTCGGTGGATCCGCACGCCTCGAAGCAGGCGTTTCTCAAGAGCCTCGCCTACACCGGGATCTTCTTTCTCGTATTGGCGTTGACGAATAACCGCTCGCGAGTCCTGGCCCTGGCGCGGGTCCTGGTTTATGCCGCAGTGCTGCACGCCATCTACGCCGTGCTCATGCACCTGGAGGAGGCGCAGCACGAGCTCTTCGGCACGATGTTCTACCACCGCGACCAGGCGAGCGGCACCTACCCGAACCGCAACCACTTCGCGGGCTACCTCGTGATGATGCTGGCGGTGGGAATCGGCCTGCTGATAGCCGGCCTCTCCGATCGCAGTTCCGACACCTGGAAGCGCTTCTTTTCCAATCTGATCGATTGGATCCTGAGTCCCAAGATGGTGCTGAGGCTGTCGCTGTGCATCCTGGTGATCGCACTTACGACGACCCATTCCCGCATGGGCAACACGGCATTCTTTTCGGCCCTCCTCATTGCCGGCGTGATCGGCATCGCGATGTCCCGGCACGCCACGCGCAATACGGTGGTATTGCTGGTGAGCCTCGTGGCGATCGACCTCTTCATCGTCGGGAGCTGGTTCGGCGTGGAGAAACTCGCCAAGCGGCTCGAGGAAACCACGATGGCCGAATATCAGGTTCGCGAAGAGCCCGCGGCCTACACGATCCCGCTCATCAAGGACTATCCGGTTTTCGGGTCGGGCCCCGGAAGCTTCTACGTGACGTTTCCGCGCTACCGGCCGGAGACGATCGTGAATTTCTACGACTACGCCCACAACGACTATGCCCAGATCACGGCCGAATCCGGGTTGATCGGCATCGGGTTGCTGGGATGGCTGGTCGTATTGACGCTCGGCGTGGCACTTCGAGCGCAATGGGTGCGGCGAGATCCGTTGATGAGGGGCATGTCGTTCGCCTGCATCATGGGAGTGACCGCGATCCTGATTCACTCGTGGGTGGACTTCAACCTTCAGATTCCGGCCAATGCGGTTTTCTTCATGGTGCTGCTCGCGCTTGGATGGATCTCGCTGCACCTGGACAAACGAGGCACCGACGTCCCGCGGCGGCAACAGTAGGTGTAGTAAGATATCCTTACTTTCCTCCAGGAAGGACGCCCCCAATGCTCGCCAAGCTCACCAGCAAGAATCAGCTCACCTTGCCCAAGGCCCTGATAAGCCTCTTCCCCGGCACGAAATACTTCGAGGTCGCGGAAGAGGGCGGCCGGATCGTCCTCACGCCCGTCAATCTCGAGCGCGGAGAGGCGGTGCGCGCCAAGCTCGCCGAGCTGGGCATCGGCCCGAAGGACGTTCGCGACGCCATCCGCTGGGCACGGGAAGGCAAGTGACGCCGCCGCGAGTCGTCATCGACACGAACGTGGCCGTTTCCGCGCTCGTGTTCGCCGGCGGCCGCATGGACTGGCTGCGCGGCGCGTGGGCTTCCGGGCGGATCACGCCACTGATCTCCCGCGCCGTCGCCGGCGAGCTGATTCGCGTCCTCGAGTACCCCCGATTTCGCTTGAGCGCCAGCGAGAGGGAGATTCTTCTCGGTGACTATCTGCCCGTGTGCGAAGTGGTCCCTGTGCCTCGGACGACCACGGCCTTCGTCCCCGACTGCCGCGATCCGGATGACCGCATATTCCTGGAGCTCGCGCTCGCCGGGAAAGCCGATTTTCTCGTCACGGGCGACGCGGACCTGCTGTCTCTCGCGGACCGGTTCAGCGTGCCGATCGTCACGGCGGAGAACCTTCGGGTGCGGATCGAAGGTAGCCCGGAGAGCACCGCAAGGGAACGCGCGCCGGCCAGGTACACCGCGACTCGAGGCGGCAAGGCGAAAGCTCGGCGGCGCGCGCCGAAGAGACGCTCGAGGGCGACGGCGTGAGAGTGCTTGTGACCGGCGCGGCCGGGTTCATCGGGTTTCATCTTGCGAAGCGCTTGCTGGAGCGGGGTGACGAGGTGGTGGGGCTCGACAATCTCAATGCGTATTACGACGTGGGGTTGAAGGAGGCTCGGCTTGAGAGGTTGAGGGAATTGGGCCCCGGGCCCCCGGCCAACCGACGAGCCGGGGCGGGCGCCCGGGGCGACAAGCCAGGCGGGGGCGACATTGTCATTCCCGCGAAGGCGGGAATCCAGCCAACGCAGTTCGAGTTCGTGAAGGCGGACATCGCAGACCGGGCGGCGATGTCCGAGCTCTTTGCGCGCCCCAGATTCGACGCCATCGTGAACCTCGCCGCCCAGGCCGGCGTGCGCTACTCGATCGAGAATCCGCGTGCCTACATTGAAGCGAACGTTTCCGGGTTTCTGAACATCCTCGAGGGCGCGAGGCATTCGGGGACGGGGCATCTCGTGTACGCGTCCACGAGCTCGATCTACGGCCTCAACACCGGAATGCCGTTTACGGAGGAGCAGAACACCGACCATCCGGTGTCGCTCTACGCCGCGACCAAGAAAGCGAACGAAGCGATGGCGCATTCGTACGCACATCTTTTCAAGGTGCCCTCGACGGGACTTCGCTTCTTCACAGTCTATGGACCCTGGGGGCGCCCCGACATGGCGCTCTTCAAGTTCACCAAGGGCATCATCGCCGGCGAGCCGATTCCCGTGTTCAACGAAGGCAAGATGGTGCGCGACTTCACCTACGTCGATGACATCGTCGAGGGGATCGTGCGGGTGATCGATCGCCCGGCCCGGCCGGATCCGACATGGAGCGGCGCCGAGCCGAACGCGGCGACCAGCAGCGCGCCCTGGCGTATCTACAACATCGGCAACAACCAGCGCGTGGAGCTCATGACCTACATCCGCGCATTGGAAAGCGCGCTGGGCGAGAAGGCCAAGCTCGACCTGCTGCCCATGCAAGCTGGCGATGTGACGGCGACGGAGGCGGACACCACGGCGCTGGAGGAAGCCACGGGGTTCAAGCCCGGGACGCCGGTGGAGGAGGGGATTCGGAGATTCGTGGAGTGGTATCGGGGCTATTACAAGGTATGACCCTCACCCCGGCCCTCTCCCGCACTGCATGGCATTGGTGCGGATGGACGTTCGGCGCTATGCCGAACCTCGATGTGAATGCGAAGCTTGCGCTCGCGCAACGAATGACACCGGCGCAGGCCAAGCGACGCAGCCCGGGATAACGCTTAGTTCAGGGCGCATCCCGGTCGTCGTATCAGCTGCGCGGCTCTCCGGGTTTCGCTGCTTTGATCGCCGACTCCATTTCCGGGGTATGGAGAGTGCCGACCTGGCGCTCCAGGGAATCGGGCGGATCGAGCACAGCGCAGCCCATCAGCGGAAGCAAGAAAGCAAGTATCAGTTCCCTCATCGTCCATCTCCTTGGCTGAATGGACCGCGAGGCCGGGCTGCCGTTGTGGCGCCAGGGTGGTCCGAGAGGAGCACTCGCAGCGTGATTGGGGGACATTGGATCCCACCGCTGCTGCTGGCGCAGCGCCGGGGACGACATAAAGACTTTGTTTTTGCTCGCTTTTTAGGCTATAATCGCGGGCTTGAGTTTCGAAGTTCAGCCCTTGCCCCACCGTTTGGCGCCCATGCGGGGGGTACACCCATAAGGAGATTGCATGCGCCATTACGAGATCGTATTCATCGTGCATCCCGATCAGAGCGAGCAGGTGCCCGCCATGATCGAGCGATACCGCAACACGATCACCACCGGCAACGGGGTGATCCACCGCATCGAAGACTGGGGACGGCGCCAGCTCGCCTACCCGATCGCCAAGGTGTTCAAGGCGCACTACGTGCTGATGAACATCGAGGTGACCAACGACACGCTCAACGAGTTGGAGCACGCGTTCAAGTTCAACGACGCCGTGGTCCGCCATCTCATCGTGAGCAAGAGCGAAGCCGAGACTGGCCCCTCCCCGATGATGAAGGAGGAGAAGTCGCGCAACGTCACCGATGGGCCCGCTGGCGACAGGCCGGAGCGCGATGGTGCGGCTGCGATGATGCCGCCTCGCGAAGATTCGGCACCCTCCCAGCCCGCTGCAGCGGCGTAGATCAATTGGGCCCCGGGCCATCGCCGCAACTGCGGCGCCCGGGGCGACAAGACACTTAAGGACACACGACAATGCCCAGACCGTCTCCGCGCGGCAAAGGTAAAGGCAAAGGCAAGTTCGCCAAAGGCAAGGACGGGAAAAACCCGAATCGCGGGCTATTCCGCCGCCGCAAGTTCTGCCGCTTTACCGCCGACAAGATCAAGGAAGTCGACTACAAGGACATCGCGATCCTGAAGGACTTCATCAACGAGAACGGGAAGATCATTCCCGCGCGCATCACCGGCACCAAGGCGCGCTACCAGCGCCAGCTCGGGATTGCCATCAAGCGCGCGCGCTTCCTCGCTCTCATCCACTTCACCGACCTGCACTGAGGGAGCCCGCCATGCAAGTGATCCTGATGGAGAAAATGGTGAACCTCGGCGGCCTCGGCGACGTGGTGAAGGTGAAGGACGGGTTCGCCCGCAACTTCCTCATCCCGCAAGGCAAGGCCAAGCGCGCGACCGAGAAGAACCTGAAGGACTTCGAGAACCGCCGCACCGACCTCGAGAAGAAGGCCAACGAGCACCTGGTGTCCGCGCAGGAGCGTGGCGCCAAGCTGGAAGGCATGAAGATCGAGATCGCCCAGAAGGCGGGGGCGGACGGCCGGCTCTTTGGCTCCGTCACCAACGGCGACATCGCCGAGTCGCTCGGCAAGCAGGGCCTCGAGGTCAAGAAGTCCGAGATCCGCATGCCCGCCGGCACGTTGAAGCACATCGGGGAATTCCCGATCACGATCCAGCTTCACTCGGATGTGCTCGCGCATATCATCGTGCACGTGGTGGCGGAGCAGTAATGAGATTGGATCCCGGCCCGTTGCCGCAAGAGCGGCGGCCGGGATGACAAAGCCGCCTTCTAGGCGGCTTTTTTATGAGCAGCCGGGTAAACGTGATGCCCAAGCCCGCGTTGATTAGGCACTTCCTGATGACTTGGTGTTTGCGTGCCGCCCAAGGTTCGAGAGCTGATTCAAGACCTGCTGCAAGCCGGATTCATGGATCGTGGCGGGCGTGGTAGCCATCGCAACTTCGTACACCCTAAAATGGGAAGGCGGATCACAATATCGGGAGCGCCTGGCGATGATGCCAAGCGTTATCAGGTTCGCGACGTGAGGCAGGCGATCAAGGAGTCGACGAAATGAAGGACAGCGCCAGATACGCCAAGGTTGTCGAATGGCTCGATGAAGATCAATGCTACGTAGGCAGCTGCCCCGGTTTGTTCCTCGGTGGGTGCCATGGGCTCGACGAGCGGGCGGTGTTCGACGAGTTGTGCCAGATCGCCGAAGAAACCATCACTTCGTACATTGAAGATGGGGTGCCGCTGCCGCCGCCGACTTCGGGCCGGGGCATTGCGACGCGGATGCAGGATGCCGCGTAGTGTCATCCCCGTGTAGACGGGGATCCAATCACCTCACCCTCACTTGAGCTTCGCGGCGTCCTTGTCCTTGGTCTTGATCGCGGCGACGTAGCGATCATTCGAATGGATGAGCCGCCGCACCAGCAGGCTCACGATCGCCCGCCCGAACGCCGCCTGTAGCCCGTTCGATCCCTTCTTGAGCGACTCCGCGGGATAGGCGACGAGGTACGTGGGGATCACGGTCCGCACCGAAGCCGACCGCGGCCGATCGGTCCCCTCGATAAAAGCGATCTCGCCAAATCCTTCGCCAGCCTGGATGCGCCCGACCCGCACGCCGCGGTGAACGACCTCGAGCTCGCCGGACTCGACGACATAAACCGTCGTATCTCCCGAGCCTTCTTCGATGACCTCCGCCTTGGGCTCGAACGCACGGCGCTCCCCCATCCGCACCGCCTCCCAAAGCTCCGTCTCGGAAAATCGAGAGAAGAACGGTAGCTGCCGCATAGCCTCGAACCGGGCGCTCTCGTTCACGATCGTCGGCTCGTCGCGAATCTCGGGGAAGGTCGCGGAGAGCACCTCGCGGAAAACTTTCCAGGATTGGTAGCGCACGCGCCGGTCGCGGTGCATCGCGCGATAGATCGCAGCGCGCAGCCCCTGGGGCACGTCGGGCCGTCGCATCTCGAGCGGCACGGGCTCGGCGTGCAACTTCTCGTAGATCATCGCGGCCTGGGTCATGGCGTTCTGCGGATAGGCGCCTGTCAGCAGGTTGTACGCCATCACGCCCACCGCGTAGATGTCGTGCTGCACGTGGGGCTCGGCGCCCTCGAAATGCTCGGGCGGCATGAAGGGCAGCGTCCCCACGCCGATCACCTGGGTCTCGTCGGTGCCGGTCAGGTACACGGCGCCGAAGTCGCTCACCTTGGGCGTGCCGTCGGAGGCGAGCAGCACGTTGGCGGGCTTGATGTCGCGATGCAGCAGCCCCTCGGTATTGGCGTACTCGAGCGCGTGGCACACCTTGAAGACGATGTCGGCCACCCGCGGGATTTCCAGGAGCGTATGGGGCTCCGAGTGGTCCTTGAGCGAGCCGCCCGCGAGGTACTCCATCACCAGGAAGCTGCAGTCGCCCTCGGTGCCGGCCTCGTAGACCTCGAGGATGTAGGGGTGCTTGAGGCGCCCGGCCAGGCGCATCTCGTTCACCCACAGGTGGTCGAGCTTGGTGCGGTCCTCGCTCGCCTGGTGGCCGGCGCGCACGATCTTCAACGCCACCTTGCGCTGGTGGAAGCGGTCGGTGGCGAGGTACACCTCGGCCTGGCCGCCCTGGCCGAGCGGGCGGACGAACTCGAAGCGGCGGCCCAAGGGGCCGGAGAAGACCTGCGGGGCTTGCATCTTATTTTTCCTCCCGGATTGCGGAGTATCGCAATTTCCGGGGGTGGCGTGTTTTGGGGAGATTGGGCCCCGGTCCCCCGGCCAACTGACGAGCCGGGGCGGGCGCCGGGGCGACAAGCGCGGTGTCGCCCCCGCGTAAGAACTGTCGCCCCCGCGTAAGAACTGTCGCCCCCGCGTAAGAACTGTCGCCCCCGCGTAAGAACTGTCACCCCCGCGTAGGCGGGGGCCCAGGGAAGAGCAGATCCGTAAACGATGGCCACGGTGCGGCGTTAAATCTGCATGCCGACAGCCGCTTTCACGACTATATCACTTAGTGTTATAGTCTCCTTGTGTGCTCAAGAGATGGAGCGCGGACTGGTAGACGCGGATTTGGGTGGAGGAGTCTTCAAGAAGCGAATTGCCCTTCCCGGCCGTGGCAAGAGTGGGAGTGCCCGGACTCTTGTGGCAACCAGCGAGGGAGGCCGCTGGTTCTTCCTTTATGGATTTGAGAAGAGCGACCGCTCGAACATCGGCGCCAAGGAGCTCGAAGGGCTTAAGGCGATCGCGGCAGACCTCTCGAAACTCTCGATAGTCGAACTGGAAACACTGGCGGCCAACTCCAGATTGATCGAGGTGAATCATGGCTAGCAAGCGCAGGGCATCCAGCAAGATTCTCGCAGCGGTTCATGAGACCGCGCGCGAGCTGCATTCCGCGGGCTTTATCGATAAGCGTCGGATGCAAGACTACGATGCGCTTTGCCTCAAGCCCGTCCCGGCCTACTCCAGCTCCCGAATTCGAGCGTTGCGTGATCGACACAGACTTAGCCAGGCCGTACTCGCTGCGGTGCTCAATACGAGCGTGTCCACGATCAGGCAATGGGAGATTGGCGAGAAGCATCCGAGCGGCCCCTCGCTAAAGCTGCTTGATCTGCTCGACCGCAAAGGCCTCGAAGCGCTGATTTAGCGGGGGTGTTATTGGGCCCCGGTCCATCGCCGCAGTAGCGGCGCCCGGGGCGACTGTCGCCCGCAGTAGCGGCGCCCGGGGCGACAATTTCCTGGACGGCGCCCGGAGCGGACAAGTCCTGGAGTATAGTCAATGGCTATACACGGAGGCGCTGATGAGCAAGCAATCGATCCTCAAATGGGGCAACAGCCTCGCCTTCCGCCTGCCTGCGGAGATCGCCCGGCAGCTCAACGTGGGCGAAGGGGCAGTGGTCACCTACACGCTCGAGGGCG
The DNA here is from genome assembly GCA_030855025.1 of Pseudomonadota bacterium. Lineage (GTDB taxonomy): Bacteria > Pseudomonadota > Gammaproteobacteria > Burkholderiales > Usitatibacteraceae > Usitatibacter. The sequence continues at coordinate 1,411 of JALYSB010000051.1, read as the reverse complement.
GCAAGTTGATCATCGAGCCCGCGGCCCCGGACTTGCCCGCGTTCACCGAGGCCGATCTCGCCCGGGCGATTCGACGAGAGAGGCCGAAGCTCGTGTCCTTCGGCAAGCCGCGAGGCAAGGAAGCCGGGTGAGAGCTCCGGGGCCGGGCGACCTGATCGAGATCGATGCCGACGAGGGTGCCGCGGGGCACGAGCAGCGCGGCAGGCGCCCGGCGCTCGTCGTTTCGATCGACGCATTCCAGGAATCGGGGCTGGCAATCGTGTGCCCGGTGACGACGCGCGGGGGCAAGGCGTCCAAGCCCCGCTCTGACCTGGAAGTGGCGGTGCCACCGGGATTTGCGGTTTCCGGCGTGATCCTTTCGCATCAGGTCAAGACAGTGGATTGGAAGGCCCGAAACGTCGCGGTTCTCGACCACCTTCCGCGCGCAACCCTCCTTCAAGTGCGCGCCCGGCTCAAGCTTTTCCTCGGCCTTTGAGTAGCTCACCCCATGAGCGATCCGCGTGCGAGATTCCATCCACCGGTATTACCGTGAATTACACCGATTGTTCACAGCTTATGCACAGGCTTATGCGTTGTATCCACAGGGGGGGGCGTGCAGACTTCGTCCTCGCGGTGGTTTGGGAGTGCCGCGAGCCCCCCTCGAGGAGATAAAAACCGATGCCCTCGGCCCCCGCCGGTTCCGACCGCTTTGCCCGTTCCGTTCCGGGCGACGCCCAGATCGAATCGCTGCGCCTGCCCCCGCACTCGGTGGAAGCCGAGCAGGCGGTGCTGGGCGGCCTCCTCCTCAGCAACCAGTCGTGGGACCGCGTGGGCGATGTCATCTCCGACAGCGACTTCTACCGCGCGGATCACCGCATCCTCTGGCGCACGATCACGCAGCTGGTCGAGGAGAACCGGCCGGCGGATGTGCTGACGGTCTCGGAGGCGCTCAAGAACAACGGCGAGCTGGCGGATGTGGGCGGGCTTGCGTACCTCCATCAGCTGGCGTCCAGCACGCCTTCGGCCGCCAACGTTCGCCGGTATGCGGAGATCGTGCGCGAGCGGGCGATCGTCCGGAAGCTGGCGGAGGTCGGCACCACCATTGCGGATTCGGCGTACTCGCCCCAGGGGCGGGAGGCGCGGCAACTCCTCGACGAGGCCGAGACCAAGATCCTCGAGATCGGGGAGCGGGGCGGGCGGTCCTCCGAGAGCTTCGCCAAGATGTCCACGGTGCTGGCGGAAGTGATGAGCCGGCTCGATGAGCTGCATCGCAATCCGGCTTCGGTCACCGGCAAGGCCACCGGGTTCGTCGACCTCGATGAGATGACGACGGGGCTTCAGGACGGGGATCTCATCATCGTGGCGGGACGGCCTTCGATGGGGAAGGCTCAGAGCCTTGATGCGAAGGTGAAAACCCCGAGTGGGTGGGGCG
>JALYSB010000213.1 GCA_030855025.1 Pseudomonadota bacterium | reverse complement strand
TCACCTTGTAAGTGTCGAACAGCTGGCGGACCATCAGCGCCACCTTGTTGCGGCTCCACGGCCAGCGGCCCTCGGCGTTCAGGCTCTTCTCGTCGATGTCGAGGATCACCACGCGCGGGTCGAGCGTGTTGGGCATGAACAGGCGCAAGCGCGTGTCGTAGGCCCAGAGCTCGAGCTGCTGGATGAAGCGGAACTGGGTCCACTCGGCCTCGTGGAACAGGAACGCGGCCACGATGGAGAGGCTCGCGCCGACGCGGATCCACGTATTGAGGCTGAACTTCGGGTTCCAGCGCGCGCTGAGTTTCACGGCTTTGACGTTTTATCTCGGAGGTGGGGTCATCCGGTGCCCCCGAATCATACCTTCCGCGGGGGGCACGAGCCAGCGCTCATCGAGCTCGGGAATCGGCCCCGCGCGCGAGGCCACCGCCGCGATGAGCTGGGCAAAGCGCTCGGCATCGTGCGTTAGGTCCAGCCAGAGGGCGAACTCCTCGCCCGGCCGGGGCCATTCGAGGTGGGTGATGCGATCGCCGACGGCGTGGAGGAGCATCTCGCCCGGCGCTCGCCGCAGGCGCTCGAGATCGGCACGGCGGCGCAGCATTCGCGGCGGATCGCCCGGCAGGAACACCGCCAGTCGCTGCTGGAACTCGGGGTAGAGCGCATCGACCGTCGCCTGCGCCTGCAGGCGGCGTTCGGCGCCTGTGCCCCCGAACGAGACCTCACCTACGTGCATCACGAAGACGTCGCCGGCGAGCACGTTGCGAAAGCCCGCGCGTGCCGCTCGCATGCAGAAGTCCACCTCCTCGCCGTAGCCCGCGCCGTAGCGCTCGACATCGAAGAGGCCGACGCGGTCGAGCGCCCGGCGGCTGATGGCCATGCAGAAGCCGACTGCGGTGGGGATGTCGACGCGCCGCCCGGCGTTGGCCGCGGCGAAGGCTCTATCGAGGCTTGTCGTCGTCTCGCCCGGCGGCATCGTGTTCGCGGCGAGGGTCCGCGGGTAGCTGCAGATGGTGGCGTTGGTCGAGAACGGCGTGGCGGTGCCGATCGATGCATCGGCCGCGAAATGCGCCCAGAGGCGGTCCAGCCACCCGCTGGCCACCTCGGTGTCGCTATTGAGGAGGACCACGTCGCGCGCCGGGTGCAGCCGCATGCCCTCGTTCACGCTCGCGACGAACCCCCGGTTGTCGTCGTGGGCGATCAGGGTGATGCGCCCGGTTGCGGCGAGCGCGCGCAGCCATGCGGAGATCGCCGGCTCAGGACTCGCGTCGTCGATGACCACGACCTCGAAGGGGCGTCGGGTGGCGGCCGCGAGCACGCTTTCCAGGCAGGCGCGCGTCTCGGCCTCGCCGCGATAGACGGGTACGACGATGTCGAGGATCTCGGCCACGGGCGGGAATTATTGCATTGTCCGGTAAAATTGCCGGTCATGAGCCAACCCGACACGAGCGCGCGGCCGGTCCAGCTGCACGTGATCCACGACCTGGGGGGCGGCAGCGCGAAGTGGTTGCAGGACTTCGCGGCGGCCGACTCCGAGCGGACCAACCTCGTCCTGCGCTCGTTTTCCCACGACCGCGCGGCCGGCGACGGGGTCGCGCTTTTCGCCCATCCCGGCGACGAGCAGCCGCTCGAGGCGTGGACGTTTTCGAGTTCGATCGTGGCCACCGCCGTGGGCCATCCCGAGTACCGGGAGGCGCTAGACCGGATCGTGCGCGACAAGCGCGTGGACGTGGTGCTGGTGTCGTCCCTCATCGGGCATTCGCTCGAGGTGCTCGATACCGGGCTGCCGACGCTGGTCGTGAACCACGACTACTTTCCCTATTGCCCCGCGATCAACATCCATTTCAACGGCATCTGCCGCGACTGCGACGGCAAGCGAGTCGAGCAGTGCTACGCGGGCAATCCGCGCTTCAACCCGTTCGTCGATTTCCTCCCGCCCGAGCGGATCGCGGTCCGGAGCCGTTTCATGGAGCTGGTGCAGCGGCCCAATGTCACGATGGTGGTGCCGACCCGCTCGGTGCAGGACAACCTCGTGCGATTGAACGGGCTTTTCAGGGACGTGCGCTTCGTGACCATTCCCCATGGCTACGGCGAGGTTCTCGAGCGGCGCCCCGCCCCCGAACCCGCCGTGGAGGATCGGCTGCGGGTGATGGTGTTCGGCCAGCTGTCAGAGGCCAAGGGCCTCGAGCTCCTGGAGGGCGCGATCGACAGCCTCACGCGCTTCGCCGAGGTCTTCCTGGTCGGCGCCCGGGAAGTGGGGGAGCTTTTCCGGTCGACACCCCATGTGCACCTCGTCAGCCACTACGAAATGGCCGACCTCCCCGGTCACGTAGCCAGCATCAATCCGCACCTCGCGCTGCTGATGAGCCTCGTCCCCGAGACCTTCAGCTACGCACTCTCGGAGATGTGGATGCTGGGCATCCCCGTGGCGGCCACGCGCGTGGGTGCGTTTGCCGAGCGCATTCGCGATCGTGACAACGGGTATCTGTTCGAGCCTTCGGCGGGTGCCATGGCGGCGGCGGTCGAGTCGATCGACCTCGACCGCGCGACACTCGCGCAGGTGCGCCGCAATATCGCGGATTGGAAGCCGTTAGCCGCTAGCGCGATGGTGGCCGAGTATCACCGCGTCGCACCGGTCACGGCCGCGCGCGCGGTGCTGCCGCCCAAGCAGATGCGGCAGGGGGCGGGGGCTGCGGCGTCCGCCGAGCAGGCGCTGGCCGCCCAGGTGATGGTGACCGCCGGCATGTGGAAGCAGGTGAAGAGCGTGCACCTGCAGATGTCGCTCATCAACGAGGCGCGGATTCGAAGCGAGGCCGCGTCGAAGGCCGCCGCCGCCCACGCCGCGCGCGATCGCGAGAAGCTGGTGCAGGGCATCGTGGGCTTGAGCGGCGAGGTGGCCGAGCGCGACGCGGGGCTCATCGACCGGGATGCACGGATCACGCACCTCACCAACGAGCTCGAGCACCGCAAGGCGGTTCTCGACGTGAAAAGCGCACAGCTCGACGAGATCTACGCATCCACCAGCTGGCGCGCGTCCAGCCCGATTCGCGTCCTCGGCCATGCGGTGCGCAAGATCAAGACCGCGGCACGGGTCGCCGGATGGGTGGCGCGCGAGCCCTCAGCGCTGCCGCGCCGGGTGGGGAAGGTTGCCGAGGCGTGGCGCAAGGGCGGCTGGATCGAATCCAAGAAGGCGCTGCTCGGCCTGCGCAACGACGACCCCACGCGCAAGGACCTCTGGACCGACTATCGACGCAAGTTCGAGCGCGATGTGCGCCCGCGCGTGGTCGAGCGGATCGCGACGATGAACGTGCGCCCCCTGATCGCGGTGCTGGTGCCGACGTTCAATACGCGCGAGGACGTGCTGGTGCAGATGATCGAGTCGGTGCGAAGCCAGCTCTATCCCGACTGGGAGCTGTGCATCGCCGACGATTGCTCGACCGAGCCGCACGTGCGGCGCCTCCTCGAGCAATACGCGAAGGAGGACGGGCGAATCAACGTCCATTACGGCAAGGAGAACCGCGGCGTCTCCCATGCCACGAACCGGGCGCTCGAGCTCGCCACCGCCGACTATTGCGTGCTTCTCGATCACGACGACCTGCTGGAGGATCACGCCCTGTTTCGAATCGCGGAGTCGATCGTGGAGGACGATCCGGACCTTCTTTACTCCGACGAGATCCTGATCACCCCCGACGGCCAGACGGTGCGGCGCTATGCCTACCGGCCGGCGTTCTCGTTGGAGTACCTGCGCGAGCATCCGTACATCGTCCACCTGGTGGGGTATCGGACGTCGCTCCTGCGCGAAATCGGCGGATTCGACGAGAAGCTCACCATCTCCCAGGACTATGACCTGATCCTGCGCGCGGCGGAGCGGGCCAAGGCGGTGGTTCACATCCCCGACATCCTCTACCGCTGGCGCATCCACGGGGGCTCGGCGGGCTCCGGACGCAAGCAGCAGGTGATGGACACTTCGCGCGCCGTGCTGCAGCGCCACCTCGAGCGCAGCGGGGCGGCCGGCGCGGTGGAGGAGGGGAGCCGCTTCAACCTCTTCGAGGCGCGCTATCCGCTTCGCGACGGGCTGAAGGTGGCGATCATCATTCCGACCAAGAACCACGGCGAGCTGTTGCGGCAATGCATCGAGAGCATCCGCGCCAACGCGGGCGCCGCCGCCTACGACATCGTCGTGGTCGACCACGAGTCCGACGATCCGAAGACCCGCGCATACCTGCTGTCCCTGGGCGACACGGCCCGGGTGCTGCGCTACGAGGGCACCTTCAATTTCTCGGCGATCAACAATTTCGCGGTCTCGAAGCTGGAAGAGGCCTATTCGCATTACCTCTTCTGCAATAACGACATCGAGGCGTTCGAGCCGGGGTGGCTCGAGCGAATGCTCGAGCTGGGCCAACAGCCTTCCGTCGGGATCGTCGGCCCGATGCTCTTCTATCCCGACCGCAAGCACATCCAGCACGCGGGCGTCTGCGTGGGCATGTACGGGGCCGCCGAGCACTATGCCAAGTGGGTGCGCTTCCCCGACGATCCGATCGAGCCCGAGCTGATGCGCGTCAACCGCGAGGTCTCGGCCGTCACGGCGGCCTGCATGCTGATGCGTGCGGACGCGTTCCGCGAAGTGCAGGGGTTCGACGAATCGATCGCAGTGGGTTTTGGCGACGTGGACCTCTGCCTGCGGGTGGGCGAGCGCGGCTACCGCGTGATCATGTCGCCCCACGCGCGCCTCGTGCACCACGAGTCCTACACGCGCGGCACGAGCCGCGGAAACGACCCGCACCCGGAGGACTCCGCGCTCTTTCGCCTGAAGTGGAAGCCGCTCCTGCGCGCGGGCGACCCGTTCTACAACCCCGGGTACTCCAACGAGCACACCCATTGGCCGGTGAAGCAGCCGCTCCATGCGGCCTTCGAGATCCGGCGCCGGATCGCGCGGCGCGATGC
>JALYSB010000050.1:1083-17849 GCA_030855025.1 Pseudomonadota bacterium | reverse complement strand
GCCCGAGCCCGCGGGCATCGCGGCGATCACGCTGGTGGCCGACGACCCGGCGCGCGCCGGGCACTGGCTGCGCGCCGACCCGGTTCATCTGCGGATCGGCCAGGACGCCGTGGCGCTGCACGACGCCGCGGTGCTGGGGGTCACGAGCGTCGAAGCGGCGGCGCTGGTCGCCGCCCTGCAAGCGCACTTCGAAAGCGACGGACTGGAATTCATCGCGCCGGCCCCCGACCGCTGGTATGTTCGCGTCCCCGAGGGCGAGGTGCCCGCAACCACGCCGCTCGCAGCCGCCATCGGCCGCAACGTCTTCGGGCTGCTGCCGAAGGGATCGGGGCGCATCAACTGGGCGGCGGCGATCACCGAAGCGCAGATGGTTCTCGCCGCGCACGCGGTGAATGCGTCGCGCGAGGCAGCCGGCCAGCCCGCGATCAACAGCGTCTGGTTCTGGGGCGAGGGCCCGGTGCCGGGCAAAGTGGAATCCGCGTACGCGCTGGTGTATGCCCGTGATGCATTCGCGCGCGGCCTCGGGCGCCTTGCGGGCACGCGCACGCTGCCCCCGGTGGAGAGCTTCGCGCTCATCGACGCGGTTCGCCCGACCGAATGGGTGCTCGTGGTCGAGGACCGGCTCACTACGGCACTGCGCAGCGGGGGCGAGGCCGCATGGGCGAAGGCCGCGACCACCCTCGACGACGGATGGTTTGCCGATCTCGGCGTCGCGGCGCAGAGATTCGACGGCGTGCGCATCGTGCTGCCCGGGCCGCGCGACACGCTGGTCGCCACGCTTTCGCCCCAGGCGAAGTGGCGCTGGTTCCGCGCGAGGAAGCCGCTCGCCGCCCATGCCTGAGATCCACCACCGCGCCATCGACGCCGCCGCGCTCGGGCTCCTGGTGGCCGGGGGTTGCGACCCGCGCCTCGCCCGGCTCTATGCCGCGCGCGGGATGACCACGGTTGCTGAGCTCGAGACCCGGTTCGCCGCGCTCGCGGGGCCCGACCGGCTGCACCACGTCGACGATGCCGCGAGGATGCTCGCCGACGCAATTTCCGCAGGCGAGCGCCTGCTGATCGTCGCCGACTACGATGCCGACGGGGCGACGGCGTGCGCTGTGGGCGTGAAGGCGCTGCGCGCGCTCGGCGCGAACATCGACTACCTCGTGCCCAACCGCTTCGATCACGCCTACGGCCTGTCCCCGGAGATCGTGCGCGAGGCGGCGAAGCGCTCGCCCGACATCCTGATCACCGTCGACAACGGCATCGCCGCGGTCGACGGCATCGAGGAGGCCAATCGCCTCGGCATGCGCGTGCTGGTCACCGACCACCACCTGCCCGGTGCCCAGGTTCCCGCGGCGGCGTGCATCGTGAATCCCAACCAGGCGGGCTGCGGATTTCCGAGCAAGCACCTCGCCGGCGTGGGCGTGATCTTCTACGTGATGCTCGCGTTGCGCGCCGAGCTGCGCCGCCGCGGCGCCTTCGCGCAGAAGCCCGAGCCCAATCTCGCCGAGCTCCTCGACCTGGTGGCGCTCGGCACGGTGGCCGATGTGGTGCGCCTCGACGCGAACAATCGCATCCTCGTGACCCAGGGACTAGCTCGCATCCGGGCCGGCAAGGCATCTCCCGGCATCACGGCGCTGCTCGAGATCGCGGGCCGCGATCCGCGCACCGCCACCGCCTACGACCTGGGCTTCGCCGCGGGACCGAGGCTGAATGCGGCCGGGCGGCTCGACGACATGTCGATCGGCATCGAGTGCCTGCTCGCCGCGGACGGCGCGCGCGCGACCGAGCTTGCCCAGCGCCTCGACAAGCTGAACCGGGAACGCCGCGAGATCGAGGGCGAGATGCAAGCCTCGGCAATGAAGATGGTGGAGGAGTTCGAGGCGGGCGAAAGCTATACGCTGGCGATCCACCATGCCGACTGGCATACGGGCGTCGTGGGCATCCTCGCCTCGCGCCTCAAGGATCGCTTCCACCGGCCGGTGTTCGCGTTCGCGGCCGAATCGAATTCGCGCCTCAAGGGGTCGGGGCGCTCGATCGCCGGCCTGCACCTGCGCGACGCGCTCGACCTCGTGGACAAGCGCTGTCCCGGCATGCTCGAGCGCTTCGGCGGGCACGCTGCCGCCGCGGGCGCAACGCTGCCCGCCAGCCGGCTCGAGGATTTCCGCGAAGCGTTCGAAGCTGTCGCGCGCGAGCTCCTCACCCCCGCGGACCTGCAGCAGCGCCTCGAGACCGACGGCGAGCTCGAGAGCGCGCAGATGACCTACGATTTCGCGCGGCTGCTGAAGGAGCAGGTGTGGGGCCAGGGCTTTCCCGAGCCGCGCTTCGTCGGGCGCTTCGCGGTCGAGGCGCAGAAGATCGTGGGCGAACGGCACTCGCGCCTGACGCTCGCGCGCGATGGGCGCCGCTTCGGCGCGATCCTCTTCGGACGCGCCGATCCCCTGCCCGCCTCGATCGACGCCGTCTACCGGCTCGACGTGAACGAGTACCAGGGCAGCACCTCGCTGCAGCTGGTGGTCGAGCACGTCGCATGACGCCACGCCTATAATCCCCGCTCACCCCTCGAGGAGCGTCCCATGAAACCCCAAAGTGTCCTGGTGGCGACCTGCTTGGTCGCGCTCGCCGGTTGTGCCGCCGTTGCGCCCTCGGGCGGCAAGCGCGAGCTGATGATCATCGGCAACGACGAGAAGGTGACCTGGGACGACACGGGCAAACTGGTCCTGCGCGCGCCGGGAAGCGACAGCGTCTCGATCGTCGACATCGGCACCGATCCGCTCGCTCCGAGGATCATCGCGAACCTGCCGCTGATGAACTCGATCTTCGGTCCGCCCACCAACCTCGCCATCACCCCCGACGAGAGCCTCGCGCTGGTCGCCAACTCGATGGGCTGGACCCAGGACGGCGCGGGGTGGAAGTCCGCTCCGGACAACAAGCTGTATGTGATCGACCTGACCCAGAACCCGCCGAAGCTCATCGACACCCTCGCCATCGGCAAGCAGCCTTCGGGACTCTCGATCAACCGCGCAGGCACCCTCGCACTCGTCGCCAACCGCACCGACAACTCGGTGAGCGTGCTACGCATCTCCGGAAAAAAGGTCGAGTTGATCGACACCGTCGCGATCGGCGAGTCGGTGGCGCACGTCGCGTTCACGCCCGACGGCAAGCGCGCGCTGGCCGCCAAGTTTCCCAACCACAAGGTGGCCTTCCTCGACGTGAACGGGGAGAAGGTCACGTACAACAAGCTCGATGTCCCCGTGGGCCTCTGGCCCTACAACCTCGACATCACGCCCGACGGCCGGATCGCGCTGACCGCCGACAACGGCAATTCGGGCGCGGCCGATGGACACGTGGACACGGTAAGCGTCATCGACCTCGAGGCCAACCCGCCGCGCGTCATCGACAAGGTGGTGGTGGGCGATGCGCCGGAAGGCCTCGCCATCAGCCCCACCGGCAGGCTCGCGGTGGCGATCCTGCTTCGCGGCACTAATTCGGCGAAGAACGCCTGGTTCTACAACCGCAACGCCACGGTCGTGGCACTGCGCATCGACGGCAAGAAGGTCACCCGGACAAACGAGGTCGAAGTACGCGGCCTGCCCGAGGGCGCGGTGTTCAGCAACGACGGTCGCTACATTTACGTCGGCAACTACATGGACAAGGACGTCTCCATCCTGCGCGTCGACGGAGACCAGATCGTCAACACCGGCAAGTCGCTGCAGCTGCCGGGCCAGCCGGCGTCCATGCGCGGTCGCTCGCGCTGAGTCGAGCGGGAGGCCGGGGTGATACCCCGTATAATTCGGCCGATGGAAGCCGACCGCCTCAACCTCATCGAGAATTCCCTCCACGACCTCGCGACTCGCGCGCACGAGCTGCGGAGGTATCTTTGACTACGACGCGAAGAAGTCGCGCCTGATCGAAGTCGCCCGGATGCTCGAGGATCCGGGCGTCTGGAACGACGCGAAGAAGGCGCAGGACCTCGGCAAGGAGCGCGCCGCCCTCGAGGGAACCGTCGGCTCCGTGGAGAAGATCGAGTCGGGGCTCAAGGACTCCGCGGAGCTCTTCAACCTCGCCCGGGGCGAAGGCGACGACGACACGCTGCACGCCGTCGAAGGCGATGTCGCCGGGATCGAGAAGCTGGTGGCCGGCCTCGAGTTCCGGCGCATGTTCTCGGACCCGATGGATCCCAACACCTGCTTCGTCGACATCAACGCGGGCCAGGGCGGCACCGAGGCGCAGGACTGGACGCAGATGCTGCTGCGCATGTACCTCAAGTACTGCGACCGCAAGGGCTTCAAGACCGAGCTGCTCGAGGAGAGCGCGGGCGAGGTGGCGGGGCTGAAGAGCGCCTCGATCAAGGTGATCGGCCCGTACGCCTTCGGCCACCTGCGCACCGAGAACGGCGTCCACCGACTGGTGCGCAAGTCGCCGTTCGATTCCAACGCGCGCCGCCACACGTCCTTCGCGAGCGTGTTTGTGTATCCCGAAGTCGACGAGACCATCGAGATCGACATCAACCCCGCTGACCTGCGCATCGACACCTACCGCGCCTCGGGCGCCGGTGGCCAGCACGTGAACAAGACCGATTCGGCGGTGCGCATCACCCACCTGCCGACCAACATCGTGGTCTCCTCCCAGAACGACCGCTCGCAGCACCGCAACCGCGCCGAGGCGATGGCGATGCTCAAGAGCAAGCTCTACGAGCTCGAGCTGCGCAAGCAGAACGAGGAGAAGCAGAAGATGGAGGACGCCAAGACCGACATCGGCTGGGGCCATCAGATCCGCTCCTACGTCCTCGACCAGTCGCGCATCAAGGACCTGCGAACCAACGTGGAGGTCGGCAACACCCAGTCGGTTCTGGATGGCGACCTCGACCCCTTCATCACCGCCAGCCTCAAGCAAGGCGTTTAGGGCATGAAACACAGAGACCACAAAGACCACAGAGAAGGTCTGCTGGAAGCCGACGTGGCGCGTTACATGGGACACCTTTTCTTGAAAGAGCCCCATGGAAAGCGCTGTCTCGTCCGTCCCGATCAACGTCCTGAAAGACCTCTCCCATGGCGTTCTGGCTTGTGCCATAGAGGTTCACCGAAATCTGGGTCCCGGCCTCCTCGAAAGCGTCTACAACCGATGCTTGTTTGTGGAGCTCTCGGAAGCGGGTTTCGCCGTTCAACAAGAGGTTCCCATTCCCGTCCAATACAAACACCATGTCCTGGACACTGGCTTCCGAGCCGATTTAGTCGTTGAGGACAAGTTGCTGCTCGAATTAAAATCAATCGAGCGCTTGCTTCCGATTCACGAGGCGCAAGTCCTGACATATTTGCGACTCGCCAAGCTGCGACTTGGGCTTCTCATCAACTTCAACTGCAACCCGCTCAAGAACGGGATTCGTCGATTCGTGAAGTAGCATCGCCGACGTCCTCCTCTGTGGTCTCTGTGGTCTCTGTGTTCATGGGGTTCTGCGAATGAGTGAAAACGACAAGTCGATTCCGATCGACGAGAACCAGATCATCGCGGAGCGGCGAGCGAAGCTCGCCAGGCTGCGCGAGGCGGGCCCGGCCTTCCCGAACGACTTCCGGCGCAAGCACCTCGCCGCGGATCTGCACGCCGCGCATGGCGGGAAGACCAAGGAGGCACTCGAGGGCGAAAAGTCGATGGCCACCATCGCCGGGCGCATGATGCTCAAGCGAGTCATGGGCAAGGCGTCGTTCGCGACGCTGCAGGACATGAGCGGCCAGATCCAGATCTACGTGAACAACGACGTGACCGGCGCCGACACCCACGAGGCCTTCAAGCACTGGGACCTGGGCGATATCCTCGGCGTCGAGGGCACCATCTTCAAGACCAACAAGGGCGAGCTCTCGGTGCACGCGGCGCAGCTGCGGCTACTGTCGAAGGCACTGCGCCCGCTGCCCGACAAATTCCACGGCCTGACCGACATGGAGCAGCGCTATCGCCAGCGCTACGTGGATCTGATCGTGAATCCCGAGTCGCGCGAGACCTTCATCAAGCGCTCGCGCCTGGTCCAGGCGCTGCGCGAGTTCTTCGTCGCGCGCGGCTACCTCGAGGTCGAGACGCCGATGCTGCAGGCGATTCCGGGGGGCGCGGTGGCGCGGCCTTTCAAGACCCACCATAACGCGCTCGACCAGGACATGTACCTGCGCATCGCCCCGGAGCTGTATCTCAAGCGGCTCACCGTAGGCGGCCTCGAGAAGGTCTTCGAGATCAATCGCAACTTCAGGAACGAGGGCATCTCCACCCGCCACAATCCCGAGTTCACGATGCTCGAGTTCTACGAGGCCTACCAGGACTATCACTACCTGATGGACCTCACCGAGACGATGCTGCGCGAGCTGGGGCAGAAAGTCCTCGGCACGACGCTCCTCACCTACCAGGGTGCAACCGTCGACCTGGGCAAGCGCTTCGATCGCCTCACCATGGCCGAGGCGATCGCCAAGTACAACCCGCAATACGTGCTGGCGGACCTCGGGCGCGCGGAGTTCCTGCGCACCGCGCTGGCGCCCTTCAAGACCGAGGTGTTCGCCACCGACGGGCTGGGGATGCTGCAGCTGAAGCTCTTCGAGGCGACGACCGAGGAGAAGCTGGTCGAGCCCACCTTCATCATCGCGCATCCCGTGGACGTGTCGCCGCTCGCGCGCGCCAACGACGCCGACCCGGCGGTGACCGACCGCTTCGAGCTCTTCATCACGGGGCGCGAGATCGCCAACGGGTTCTCCGAGCTGAACGACCCCGAGGACCAGGCCGCGCGCTTCGCCGCACAGGCTGTGGCCAAGGACGCGGGCGACGAGGAGGCCATGTACTACGACGCCGACTACATCCGCGCGCTCGAGTACGGCCTGCCGCCCACGGCGGGCGAAGGCATCGGCATCGACCGTCTAGTGATGCTTTTCACCGACAGCGCCTCGATCCGCGACGTGATCCTCTTCCCGCAGCTCAAGTCGACCGATAGCTAGTCGGTCGTTCGCCGAGTCACCGCCGGAATTCGATCTCCGCATCGAACTGCCGGCCCGCGCTTCCCCCGGGAAATTTCCATCGCGACAGCGTCTCGGTGACCGCGCGGTTGAAATGCCCCGCGGGCCGCGCCTCGACGATGCGCACCGCGGAGACGTTTCCCTCGGCGTCGATGGCGAGTTGCGCGCGCACCTTGCCCTCGGTAAGCCCCGCCTGCACGGCCTCGGGCGGGAACGCCGGCACCTCATGGGAAATGGGAAGCATCGGCGCCACGGAAGGCGCGGCCGCAACCTTGAAGACCGCGGGCGGGGGCGCGGCCGCCGCGAGAGCGGGCTGCATCGGTACCATCGCGGGTATCGGCGCCGCGCTCATTGCGGCATGCGTGGGCTGCGGGACCGGCTCGGTGGCGGTCAGCGGCCGGGCCGCTGCCACCACATCGGAAGACACTGCCGACTCCGGCACCATCGCGATGACCGCCGACGGCGGGTACGAATAGATCTTGCCCTTCGAATGCTTGTCAGCCGCGTTCACCGCGCCACCGAGCAGGGCACCGCCTCCCACCACGCCGGCATACATCAGCGGGCCGAACACCGGGACCGCCAGCAACGGCAGCGCGGCCACCGCGCCCATCGCGCCGCCGGTGACGACACCCGTGGCCGCGGGCCCGATCACGTCGCCCGAGGATTCGAGGGAGCGCATCGCGATGCGATATCCCGGCGCGAAGCAGAGCACCTCGAGCGGGCGCGCCGAGCGAATCACTTCCGCCACCCCGGGCGCGAGAATCTCGCTGTTGCCGCGGTCGTTCTTCACGCCGCAACGCGCGCTCACGCCACCGGCGGGCCCCACGGTATCGATTCGGACGATCTGTACCGCATCGAAGTCCTGCACCGCGGGCGCTGCTTCCTTCTTCTCCGGACCGGCCGCGCAGGCCGCGACAATCACGGCTGCGGCAATCCCGGCATCGCGTCGAAAGCCCATGTGCGCTTCTCCCCAGTCGTCGTGTCACCGGCTTTTTGCCCGATTATCCTCCTCCTGATGTCCCGGCGCAGGGGCGGCTCCGGCACCCCTGCGTGCTATGATTTTTTCCTTGAAAAGACACGCGACGCGGGAGAAACGATGGACATCAGCCATCCGGTGGTCACAAGGTGAAGATCGTGGACCCGCGCCTTAACCGCCAGTAGCCGGCGCGTTGCTGCCGTTCGCGGAGGGCATCGCCGCCGGGGCGCTCTCCGCCGCCCTCCTCCTCCTCGTGACCATCGTGGTGGAGCGCGCGCTGCGCCGCTGGCGGCATGCGCGGCTGCGGCGCGTCGAAGAGCAATGGCGCGGTGCGTTGCAGCAAGCCGCGGAGGATCCGCACGCGGCGCGCCTCGAGCCGATCTCGGATCTCGACCTGCCTTATTTCCTGGCCCTCTGGAACCACTCGCAGGAGGCGCAGGCGGGCGAGGGCGCGAACCGTCTCGGCACCCTCTTAGCCCTCCATGGCCTTGATGCGCGCGCGCTAAAGCTGATGGGCCGGCCTTCGGCTCGGCTTCGCATCATCGGCATCAACGCGGCCGGCCACCTGCGCGAGGCGAGCGGCTGGGCACGCCTCGAGAAAATCGCGCAGCACCGCGATCCCGTGACCTCGTTCGCCGCCGCGCTCGCCCTGCTCCGCATCGATTCACGGCGCGCGCTCGACCTGCTCGCGCTCTCGATCCCCGAGCGCGCCGATTGGCCGCTCGCGCGGCTCGCCAGCGTGTTCGAATCCCTCGGCCCCGCGGTCGTGACCGCCCCCATCGTGGCGATGCTGTTGCGCCGACCGCGCTCCGGCCTCGATCGCGTCGGCAAGCTCGCGCGCTTCGGCTATCGCGAGCGCATCGCGACCATCGTGCTCGGCTGGCTGGGGTCGAGCACCGACCCCGAGGTCATCATCGTGGCACTCGACTATGTCGACCACCGGTCGGATCTTTCGTGGGCCCACGGGGCTGCCGAACATTCCGAATGGCGCGTGCGTCTCGCAGCGGCCCGTGCCCTCGGCCGCGTCGGCGGCCGCGAGGAGCTGGCGCGGCTCCTGGCGCTCCTGCGTGATCCGGTGTGGTGGGTCCGGTATCACTCCGCGCAGGCCCTCACGCGGCTCGAAGGCCTCGAACCCTTCGAGCTCGAGAACCTGCGCGAGAATGCGCGTGACGCCTTTGCCGCGGACATGCTCGGCCAGGCCCTCGCCGAGAGGCGCTGGACGTGACCACTGCCGCGCACGCGATCGCGTGGCTCTTCCTCGTATTCCTGGCGGCTACGCACCTGATCCAGCTCGGGGTGCATTTCGTCGCGCTGGGCCCGCTCAAGCGCAAAGTCACGCTGCGCGCAATCCAGGACCTGCCGTCGGCGTACAAGGGCTTCGAGCCGCCCATCTCGCTCGTCGTCGCCGCGCTCGACCAGGAATCGACCATTGCCGACATGGTGCAGGGGCTGCTGCAGCTCGACTATCCGGAGTTCGAGATCGTGGTGGTGAGCGACGGCTCGACCGACGGCACGCTCGCCGCGCTCGAGGACGCCTTCGACCTGGAGCCATTCCCGGAAGTCTATTGGCGCCGGCTCGCGACGCGCCAGGTTCGCGCCATCTACCGCTCGAGAACGCACCCGCGCGTTCGGGTGATCGACAAGGACAACGGCGGGCGCGGCGATGCGCTGAACGCGGCGATCAACGCATCGCGCTATCCGCTCTTCTGCGCCGTGGATGCGCGGGCGCTGCTGCACCGCGACAGCCTGCGGCGCGCCGCCGAACCGTTCGTGGACGACCCTTTCACCGTGGCGTCCGGGGCCGCGATTCGCCTCGCCAATGGCTGCAGCATCGCCGGCAATCGTGTCGTCGGCGTCGAGCTCCCGCGCGGGATGCTGGGCCTGCTGCAAGTATCCGAGTACCTCCGCACCTACCCGTTCGCGCGCCTCGGCTGGGCCGAGATGCGGGGTGCCCTCGTGATGTCAGGGGCATTGGCGATTTTCCGCAAGGACGCCGTGGTTGAAGCCGGGGGCTTCAAGTCCCAAACGCTCGGAGCGGCCACGGAGCTGATGATGCGGCTGCATCGCCTTCTCAGCGGGCGCGGCGAGCAATACTCGGTCCACTTCGTGCCCGACGCCGTCAGCTGGACGATCGCACCGGAGACGTTCGCCGCGCTCGCGCGCATGCACATCGGCCGCCATGGGGGCCTGGCGGCAAGCCTTCACGCCAACGCACAGCTGCTGGGCTCGCGCGGGGCCGAAGGGATGATCGCGTACGCGTACCTGGTGGTGTTCGAGTGCTACGGCCCGCTGGTCGAGATCGCGGGCTATGCCTTCGTGCTGGCGATGTTCGCCTTCGGGCTCTTGCCGGGAGGCTTCCTCGCTGCGTACCTCGCGGCTTCGTTCGCCCTCGGGTTCATGGTCTCGGCGAGCGCTTTGCTGCTCGAGGAGTACTCGTTTCGCCAGTACCCGCGCGCGGACCAGGTGGCGCGCCTGATCATGGGCGCGTTCATCGAGAACCTGGGTTATCGCCAGCTGGTCGCGTTCTGGCGCAGCGTGGGATTGGCCCGCTGGGCCCGGTCGAAGATCATGGCGAGTCCCGAGGAGCTGCGCGTTCCCGGCAGCGACCGCCCACAACTATAGCGGCGCGCGCCGTTTATAGGCGTTGCCTCGCGCCCGCTGACATCCCGAATCGTCGCCTTCTGTAGGCGCTGTCTGATTCTGGGGCCTGTGTGGGGCAGCAAACAGACTTGGGCTTCGGCGAAAATTACGATTCGGGAATGCACTCCGTACCCGTCTACGACTTCGAATACTTCGATCGCAACTCTGGAGCGTGGAAGCGCGCTCCGGACTCGGCAACGAGGGAGGCGATTCGCGAAATGGAGGGAATTATCCTTCCAGAGACCGAGAAGATGGTCCCGGATTCGCGGGTCGCGCGAAGCGGTATGCTGCGACGCGCCTCCCGGCCAACCGGGTGGCATTTCTAGCCCCGCGCAACGTTTCACCTAGCGCGGCTCGAGGCTCACGAGCTTGTGGCGCACCGCGTAGATCACGAGGCCCGCCAGGTCGTGGATGCCGAGGCGATCCATCAGCGCCGCCCGATGCGTCTCTACCGTCTTCACGCTCACCTTGAGCACGAACGCCATCGCCTTGGTGCTCTTGCCTTCCGCGATCATCTGCAGGACCTCGCGATGCCGCGGGGTGAGCGACTCGAGGGGCACTTCGCCCTGCGGCTTGCCGCCACCCTCCAGGCCCGAGACCAGGTGGCGGGAGATGCGCGAGCTCAGGTAGATCTCGCCGCGCATGACCACGTCGATCGCCGCCTGCAGCTCGAGGGGCGCCGAATCCTTGACCAGGTAGCCCGAGGCCCCGGACTTCATCGCCCGCCGGACGAACTCCTCCGAGGTGTGCATCGACAGCATCAGCACCCGGGCCGCGGGGTTGTCGGCACGGATCTGCACGCCGGCCTCGATGCCGTTCATCTCGCTCATCGTGATGTCCATCACCACCAGGTCAGGGCGATGGGTCTTGGCCAATGCCACCGCATCGCGGCCGTTGGCAGCCTCCGCCACGATCGTCTGGCCGGGGACGCCTTCGACCAACGCGCGGATGCCTGCACGCATCAGGGCGTGGTCATCGGCCAGCAGGATGCGCAGCGCGCTCATGGCGCCTTCGGCTTTGCGGGCATCCGGAATACTGCAAGGATGATGGTGCCGTGGCCAGGATCGGATTGAACGTCGAGTCGCCCGCCGGCAAGGCGCGCGCGCTCCTCCATGCTGATGAGACCGAGGCTCGAGGACTTGACCGAGCGGCGGGCGACCGGGCTCGCATCGAACCCCTTGCCATCGTCGCGAACCGTCAGCGTGAGGGCCCGTGCGCTCGCCTCGATCGCCACCAGGATGCTGGAGGCGCCCGCGTGCCGGGATGCATTGCTCAGCGCTTCCTGGGCGATCCGGTAGCAGGCGCTTTCCATTGCGTGGCCGAAGCGACGGTTCAGAAGACCGTTGAAGTGGGACTTGATGTCGAGGCCGGTCGCGGCGCGCTGGCGCTCGACCAGCCAGTGGATGGCCTCTTCGAGCCCGAACTGGTCGAGCTGGGGCGGGCGCATGTCGTAGGCGAGCTGGCGGACCCGCTCGAGCGTCGCGTCGGCCATGCCGATGCATTCCGACGCCAGCTTGGTTGCTCCGGCACCCAATCGCGGCGTTGACGCCAGGCGATGCAGGCCGAACTTGAGCGCAGTCACGGATTGGCCGATATCGTCGTGGAGATCGCTCGAGATCCGGCGCCGTTCCTCCTCCTGGATGCTGAGGACGCGGGCCGACAACACCCGCAGGCGCTCGGCGACGTCTTTCCGTGTTGGTTCCATGCGTGGCGCACGATACCCCGGGGCGGCGAACAATTCCGTTCGCTGCCGCACGTTCGCGCCGGGCCCGCTACTGCGTGACCGCGTCCGCTTCCAGGTCGTGATCCCGCGCCCGCGTCACCCGCGCGCGAAGCAGGTCACCGGGCCTTGCGCCCTTGGCACCCTTTACCCGGACCACACCGTCGATTTCGGGAGCATCCGCCTTGCTGCGAGCGATGGCGACCGCGCCCTCCACCCCATCCACGAGGACCTGGAGGGTCGAGCCCACCTTGCGAAGCAGCTTTGCGCGGCTGATGTCTGCCTGCAGCCGCATGAAGCGCACGCGCCGCTCTTCCTTGACCTCGTCGGGGACGGGATCGGGCAGCGCATTGGCCTTCGCGCCCTCGACCGGCGAATAGGCGAAGCAGCCCACGCGGTCGAGCTCGGCCTCGCGCAGGAAATCGAGCAGCTCCTCGAACTCCGCTTCCGTCTCGCCGGGAAAGCCCGCGATGAAGGTCGAGCGCACCGTGATGTCGGGGCACGCCGCGCGCCACGCTCGGATGCGCTCGAGGTTCTTCTCCGACGACGCCGGGCGCTTCATCAGCTTGAGGATGCGCGGGCTGGCGTGCTGGAACGGAACGTCGAGGTACGGAAGAATGCGTCCCTCGGCCATGAGGGGAACCACCTCGTCGACGTGGGGATACGGATAGACGTAGTGCAGGCGCACCCAGACTCCCAGCTCTCCCAGGGCCTGGCAGAGCTCGGTCATGCGCGTGCGCACCGGCTTGCCGCCCCAGAACCCCGTGCGGTACTTGACGTCCACGCCGTAGGCGCTGGTGTCCTGCGAGATCACCAGCAGCTCCTTCACGCCGGCGCGAACCAGGTTCTCGGCCTCCTTCATGACGTCGCCGATCGGCCGGCTCACGAGGTCGCCGCGCATCGAGGGGATGATGCAGAACGTGCAGCGGTGGTTGCAGCCCTCGGAGATCTTGAGGTACGCGTAGTGCTTCGGCGTGAGTCGGATGCCCTGGGGCGGCACCAGGTCCATGAACGGATCGTGCGGCTTGGGCAGGTGCGTGTGCACCGCGGCCATCACTTCGGCCGTCGCATGGGGGCCGGTGACGGCAAGGACTCTCGGGTGCGCCTTGCGAACCACGTCGCCCTTCGCACCGAGGCAGCCGGTGACGATCACCTTGCCGTTGGCCGCGAGGGCTTCCCCGATCGCGTCGAGCGATTCCTCGACCGCCGCGTCGATGAAGCCGCAGGTATTCACCACCACCAGGTCCGAGCCCTCGTAGCTCGGCGCGATGTCGTAGCCCTCGGCGCGAAGCTGGGTGAGGATCGCCTCGGAATCCACCAGCGCCTTGGGGCATCCGAGCGACACAAAGCCCACTTTGGGCATTACTTGCGAGTCCGGGGCTTGCGCGCGGCCCGGGCGGCCTTGGCCGGCTTCTCCGGCGCAGGCGACTCCGCGTCGGAATTCGCCGCGTACGGAAAGCCCGAGAAGAGCTTGAGCGCCTGGTTGCGCAAGTCTTCCTGCATGTCGATCACCGCCTTGGCGCCCTTCTCCAGGTACCCGCCCATCACGTTGGGAATCGGCTGGCCGGGGATGAACGGCATCTTCGGCAGCTCCCCGTAGATCGTCTGCGCCTGCTCCTGGAAGCGCTTCTGAGCCTCGTGGAACGCGAAGATCGAGCGCTCGAGGTAGGAGCCCATCAGGCCCTGCATCGCGTGCCCGTAGTAGCGAATGATGTTGGCGAGCATGTCCTGGGAGAACATCGGCACGCCGCCCGACTCCTCCTCGAGGATGATCTGCAGCAGGATCGCGCGCGTGAGATCGGCCCCGCTCTTCGCGTCCTGGACGACGAACTCCTTGTAACCCAGCACCAGCTCCTTCACCTCGACCAGCGTGATGTAGGTCGAGGTCTCGGTGTCGTAGAGCCGCCGGTTGGGGTACTTCTTGATGATGCGGGGATTGGCCATGCGTCTTCTTCCCTCGGGATGTTGCGCTACATCAAACGGGCGATGTGCGAGGCCATGATACTGCCATCCGCATAAGGCACAAGTGCTTCATTTTATTACATTTTGAGGGAATGCGGCAGCGCGATGCACCGGCCCTGGTGCGATGCACCAATATTCTTCTTGACACCCCGCCGCGCGCTTCCTAGAATGAAATTGTTGCGCTGCACAAACCATGCTTCGCCAGCCGTACATAAAAAGGATTCGCCATGACCGCCCTTTCCAACCCCTTCGCTGAAATCGGCCGCGCCACCGTTGACGCCGCAGCCCGTGCGGCCCGCATCTCCATGGACGGCGCCGAGCGCGCCATATCGGTCCAGCTCGAATACGCCAAGGGCGCCTTCACCCAGGCCACCCACACCGCCCGCGCCGTCACGCAGGTGAAGGACGTGCAGGAGCTGGCCGGCCTTCGCACCCGCATCGCCGAGAACGCGATGGAAAACCTGATGGGCTACTCGCGCAGCCTCTACGAGATCGCCTCCGACGCGCAGTCCGAGTACTCGCGCCTCGCCGAAGAGCGCATGGGCGCCTTCCAGCAGGCAATGTCGGAAGGCGTCGACCAGGCGGCGCGATCGTCCCCGGGCGGCAACAGCGTCGCGGTGGCTGCCTTCAAATCACAGCTCGCGGCCACCACCGCCGCGTACGACAGCTTCAGCAAGGCCGCCCGCCACATGGCGAGCTTCACCGACGCGGGCATCGCCGCCGCGCGCCCGGCCAAGCCGCGGAAGTGATACCGGGCACCGGACAAACGCATTTACGTCTCCTCCTCCTTTATCGCGTTACCGGATAAAGGTTCGAACCCCAGGCTCAAACCTGGGGTTTTTTTTCGGGGACGGCACTCGGAGAGGACCAGCAAATGAAGAAGAAAGTGGCTCTGATCACGGGCGGGGTCGGCGGCATCGGCACCGCGATCTGCAAGCGCCTCGCCGCCGACGGAAATTTCGTCGTCGCGAACTTTGCCATCCCCGGAAGCGAGGACAAGTGGCACGGGGCGATGAAGGCCGCGGGGCTGAACGGCACCTCGAGCGCGCTCGCCTTCGGCGACGTGACCGACTTCGAGGCGATGGGTGCAATGGTGAAGAAGATCGAGGCCGCGCACGGTCCGATCGAGATCCTGGTGAACTGCGCGGGAATCACCCGCGACGCCACCTTCCGCAAGATGACCCCGGACCAGTGGCGCGCGGTGATGTCGACCAACCTCGACAGCGTCTTCAACGTGACGCGCCACGTGATCGAGGGGATGGTCGAGCGCGGCTGGGGCCGGATCGTCAACATCTCTTCGGTGAATGCGGTGCGCGGCCAGTTCGGCCAGACCAATTACGCGTCCGCCAAGGCCGGTGTCTTGGGCTTCACCAAATCGCTCGCGCAGGAAGTCGTGAGGAAGGGCGTGACGGTGAACGCGGTTTCGCCGGGCTACGTGCAGACCGACATGGTGATGGCGATCCGCGAGGACGTGCGGCAGAAGATCGTCTCCGAGATTCCCGCCGGCCGCCTCGCCAAGCCCGAGGAAATCGCCGACGCGGTGGCGTTCCTCGCCTCCGAGGGCGCCGCCTACATCACCGGGACCAATCTCTCGGTGAACGGCGGGCTGCACATGTACGCCTGATTTTCTCGCGTGCAATAATTCGCCATGGGCAGGATCGTGGGAACCATGAATCGCACCGAGTTCGTCCCGGAGCCGGCCGAGGCCTGGCGCCGAGGGCGTGCGCTGGATCGCTTGCTTTCGGCGGCGGCCCTGCCCTATGAGCGCGGCGTTGTTCGCGCCACCCACGCCGAGCTGAATCGGCTGGACGAGCGTCGCGCCCTCGACGCCGCGCGGCGCCTCAACTCGCCCGAGACCAAGAGCCGGCGTTAGAGCCCGGTGGCCGCCAACCCGGATCCACTGCTGCGCCTGCTCCAGCGCCTGCACGAAGAGCGCGTGCGCTACATCCTGGTCGGCGGGCACGCCGTGCGCCTGAACGGTTTTCTTCGCAACACCGAGGACATCGATTTACTCCTTCCGGTCTCGGCTGAAAACGGCCGGCGCGCGATGCGCGCCCTTGATTTTCTCGCGAGCTCGCGGGAGCTGGATCCGGCGTGGTTCGAGCCCCGCGCCCTCGAGCCGGAAAACATCCGGATCGCGGACGATCTCCTCATCGATATCCTCTTCGCGGCAAACGGCGAGACCTACGAATCGCTGCAGCCTCACGTGGTGACGACCGAGATCGAGGGCGTCCCGATCGTCACCCTCGACATCGAGGGGCTGCTGAAAACCAAGACGACTTTCCGCGAAAAGGACCGCATCGACCGCGAAGCGCTCGCGCGCCTGCTGGAGCGGCTGAAGGGCGGAGGTTAGGCTGCGGTCATCCCGGGGCGGGATGCGCCCGCACGCCTAGCCAGGCCTTGTCCAGCATCGGCGCGCGGTCGAGCTCACGCTCAGCCCCAAATGCCTGCGGAACTTTGGCCACGTTTCTCGCTGAAGGGCTGAAGCGGCACCGGG
>JALYSB010000050.1:0-1073 GCA_030855025.1 Pseudomonadota bacterium | reverse complement strand
GGACCAATCTATGGGTGAACGGCGGGTTGCACATGTACGCGTAGGGCGCTCCTGACGCCCGCGCTGGCGTCCGCGCGCATAGTCGTATTGCCCTTCAATACGAGGGCTAATTGTGCTTGTCATGCGGCGCCAGAGCGAACACCCTTGCTGTAAACGAAAAACACGTTCGTTAACAGTAAGTTATATTCGCCTGGAGGTCCTTAACAATGCGTCTGTTTGAGCGGCTGCGCGCCCGGACCGCGTTCGAGAAGCAGCGCCTCGAGTTTTTCGGCACGGTGGAGGACCACCATCTGATGGGCGAGATCGGCTACCACCAGACGAGGGGCAAGCCGCTGACCCTGAAGCAGCTCTTTCTCCTGGACGTGGGATCGGTCGCCACGGTCCAGCGGCGCCTGCGCCGTCTCAAGGAGCTAGGCCTGGTCCAGCATCGGCGCTCGCCGAGCGACCGGCGCGCGGTCGAGCTCACGCTCAGCCCCAAGTGCCTGCGCAACCTTGCGAAGTACGACGCCTTGGTCAGTGCCGGCCCCCTGGCGCAGGAGACCGCGGGCGCGAGCATGCAATCCCGCCATGTGTGTGCCCTGTGCGACGGTGCTGCGGGCGGCCGCACACTGCTGGCCACGTTTCTAGCTGAAGGGCTGAAGCGGGGGGACAGGTGCATCCTGGTCGCTTCCGCCGAAACCCAGCGAGGGATTCTTGGGGAGTTGAACCATCGGCGAAGGACACCCGCACGGCTGGTCGTTTCCGAGGGCCAGCACTCGGCGGATGCGCAGGTCGCCGTGCTGAAGCGGGAAGCTGAAGAAGCCCGGCAAGCGGGCCAAGCCCTTTGCCTCGCGGCCAATAAGGATTGGACCTTGTCCAGGAAATTGCGGATGGATGCCGTCGTAGGCCTCGAGGCGCAGCTCGATGCCCTATCCAAACAGCTGCCGCTGAACTGTGTGTGCCTCTACGACGCACGCCACTTTTCCAGCGGGGACTTCCTGCGCGCGGTGCAGTGCCACAGCGACCACAAGCGCTCCCCGATCCTCTACGCCTAGCTGTCGCGGCGGGCGGCCGGCTTGATACCGGTCGAATGC
>JALYSB010000049.1 GCA_030855025.1 Pseudomonadota bacterium | reverse complement strand
GCGAAGCCGCGGATCGGTCCCGAGCCGAATGCGAGCAGCATCAAGCCGACGATGAGCGTCGTCACGTTCGAGTCCAGGATGGTGCCGAACGCGCGCTCGTATCCCGCCTGGATCGCCATCTGCGGGCTCATGCCCGAGCGCACCTCCTCGCGAATCCGCTCGTTGATCAGCACGTTGGCGTCGATCGCCATGCCGAGGGTGAGCGCGACCGCGGCGATGCCGGGCAGCGTGAGCGTCGCCTGCATCATGGACAGGAGCGCCACGAGGAACAGCAGGTTTGCGGCGAGCGCGAGCACCGAGATCACGCCGAAGAGCGAGTAGTACACGATCATGAAGGCCGAGATCGCCGCGAAACCCCAGAGCACCGCGTGATAGCCCTTCTCGATGTTCTCCTTGCCGAGGCTCGGGCCGATGGTGCGCTCCTCGATGATGTCCATCGGCGCAGCCAGGGCGCCGGCGCGCAGCAGGAGCGCGAGGTTCTTCGCCTCCTGCGTGCTCGGCATGCCCGAGATCTGGAACCGGTTGCCGAACTCCTCCTGGATCACCGGCCAGGTGAGCACCGTGGTGGCGTTCTTCTCCACCAGCAGCATGGCCATGCGTTTCTTGAGGTTCTCGCGCGTCACCTGGCGGATGATCCGCCCGCCGGTGTCGTCGAGCGCCATGCTCACCACGGCGCCGCCGCCGCGCTCGGGCGAGTCGAATCCGGGCTGCGAATCCTTGATGCGATCGCCCGTGATGAGCACATTCTTCTTGACCAGCACCGGGCGGCCTTCCTGATCGAAGAACCGGTCGGTTCCGAAGGCGGCGGGCTGGTCCTTGTACTGGGCGAAGGCGTCCTGGCCGGGGCCTGCGGCGTGCTCCTCGGACACCAGGCGGACTTCGAGGGTTGCGGTGCGGCCGATGATGTCCTTGCAGCGGCCGGGATCGAGGCAGCCGGCCAGCTCGACCACGATCCGGTCGGGGCCCTGCTGCTGCACCAGGGGCTCCGAGATGCCCAGCTCGTTCACGCGATTGCGAAGGGTCTGGATGTTCTGCTGCACCGCGAGCTCCTGGTCGCGCTTAGCGACCTCGGGCTTGATGGTGGCGACCAGTACGCTCTCCTCGCCCGAGCTCTGCTCGCGAATCGCGAGGTCGGGCATGTCGCTTCCCAGCAGCTTGAGGGCGGCATCGCGCTGCTCCGGCTCACGGAAGCGGATGGTGATGCGCTCGCCCTCGCGGCCGATGCCGCTGTAGCGGACCTTCTTGTCGCGCAGCATTCCGCGCACGTCCCCCAGGTAGCGCTCCACGAACTTGTTTGCCGCTGCACGCAAGTCCACCTGCAGGAGGTAATGGACGCCGCCGCGCAGGTCCAAACCCAGGCTCATCGGCTTCGCCCCGAGGGCTTGGAGCCAGTGGGGCGAGGCCGACACGAGGTTCAGCGCCACCACGTACCCAGGGCCCACTTTCGGCTGGATCGCGTCGCGCGCCTTGATCTGCGCGTCGGTATCGGCGAAATGCAGCCGCAGCGCGCCTTCGGCAAACTCGCTCTCGGTGATCGTCACGCCGGCCGCCTTCACCGCATCCTCGAGCGAGGCGCGCATCGCCTCGTCGACCTTCACGGTGGGGCGCAACCCCGCCACCTGGATCGCCGGCTCCTCGCCGAAGAGGTTCGGCGTGGCGTACAGCAGGCTCACCACCAGCGCGATCGCGATGATGGCGTACTTCCACAGCGGATACTTGTTCATGAATGCCTTACTGGACGTCTTTGATCGTGCCCTTGGGCAGCAGCGTGGTCACCGCCTGCCGCTGGACCTGGATCGTGGTGTTCGGTGCGACCTCGAGGCTCACGTAGTTGTCGGTGATCTTCGCGATCTTGCCGAGGATGCCGATGGCGACCACCTCGTCGCCCTTGGCGAGGGCGTCGAGCATGGTCTTGTGCTCTTTCGCCTTCTTCATCTGCGGGCGGATCATGAGGAAGTAGAGGATGACGAACATCAGGACGATGGGCAGCATCCCCATCAGCGTGTCGCCACCCGAGGAGCTGCCGGCGGCCTGGGCGTATGCGGTGCCGATCATTGGACGGGTACTCCGAGCGGAAATGGTTGAATCAGAAGGTTTTTTAACGCGCTAACCAACCGGGGATTCTACCATGCGGCCGTTGCGAAAACGCGCCGTGAAATCCGCCAGCGACCCGGACTCGATCGCTTCCCGCAGCCCCGCCATGAGCTCCAGGTAGTAGTGCAGGTTATGGATGGTATTCAGGCGCGCGCCGAGGATTTCGTTGGCGCGGTGAAGGTGATGGAGGTACGCGCGCGAAAAGTTGCGGCAGGTATAGCACGCGCATTGCGGATCGAGCGGTGCGGTGTCCTCGCGATGCCGCGCGTTCTTGATCCTCACGTCGCCATGGCGGGTGAATAGCCCGCCATTGCGCGCATTTCGCGTCGGCATCACGCAGTCGAACATGTCGAAGCCGTGAGTCACCGCGTCCACGATGTCCTCCGGGGTCCCGACCCCCATGAGGTAGCGCGCCGCCCCGGCGGGCAGCCTGGGGCCGGTGTGCGCGACGATGCGCCCCATCTCCTCCTTGGGCTCGCCCACCGAGACTCCCCCGACCGCGTAGCCGTCGAAGCCGATCTTCACCAATCCTTCGAGGGATTCGTCGCGCAACTCCGGGTACATGCCGCCCTGCACGATGCCGAAGAGCCGGTTGGGATTGCCGCTGTGCGCCGCCCTGGAACGTGCCGCCCAGCGAAGCGACAGGCGCATCGAGTCGGCGGCCTCATCGAGGGTCGCGGGATAGCCGGTGCATTCGTCGAACACCATCACGATGTCGGAATCGAGCACGCGCTGGATGCGCATCGATTCCTCCGGCGTGAGCAGCAGGCGATCGCCGTTGATCGGCGATTGGAAGGTAACGCCCTCCTCGCTCATCTTGCGCAGCGCGCCGAGGCTGAACACCTGGAAGCCGCCCGAGTCGGTAAGGATCGGTTTCTTCCAGCCCATGAAGCGGTGCAGGCCGCCGTGGGCGCGAATCACCTCGATCCCGGGGCGCAGCCACAGGTGGAAGGTGTTACCGAGCACGATTTGCGCGCCCACGTCCGCAAGCTCCACGGGACTCATCGCCTTCACCGTCCCGTAGGTTCCCACGGGCATGAACGCGGGGGTTTCGACCGCGCCGTGCGCGAGCGTGAGCGTGGCGCGGCGCGCCGCCCCGTCGGTCTTGTGGATCCTGAACGTCATTTCCAGTGGGGCGGAAACGTCTTGTCGAAGAACGCCATCGCCTCGATGCGCTTCGCCCACTCCATCATTGCGGGATAGAAATCGACAGCCATCTGTTCTCCTAGGTGAGGGTGAATCCGTCCAACGCAATGGCAGGCTTTCTTGCGGACGCGAGGTCGGCCACGATGCGCCCGGTCGCGAGTGCCAGCGTAAACCCCAGCGCCCCGTGGCCCACGTCGAGCCACAGGTTCGCGTACCGGGTGGCGCCCACAACCGGCGTGCCCTTCGGCGTGGCCGGCCGCATGCCGCACCAGGGCCTGAGCACGCGATAGTCGGTCGCGCGCGGGAACGTGTTCCGCACTTCCTCCACGAGCTGGTCGACGCGTTCCGCATCGATTTCGCAGCGCCGCCCCGAGAGGTCCGCCATGCCGGCGACCCGCAAGTCGTCCCCGATGCGCGCGTAGACCACCTTGCGCTTGAAGTCGGTGACGCTGATCGCAGGCGCCGCGGCCTCGTTGGTAATCGGCAGCGACAGGCTGTAGCCCTTGAGCGGGTAGACCGGCACGCGGATGCCGAGCGGGCGCAGCAGGTACGGCGCATTGGTGCCGAGGGCGAGCACGTAGGCATCGGCCTCGAGCACGCCCGCGCTGGTCTCCACCCCCATGAGCTTCGCGTCCCACGGCAAGATGCGCTCGACCTCGATGCCGAAACGGAACGTGACCGGGTTGGGCCCCGTCGTCATGAGGCGCCTGAGCTCGTTGCAGAACTTGTAGGTGTCGCCCACGTCCTCGCTCGGCGTGTAGATCGCGCCCGCGATGCGCGCGGACATGTCGGCGAGCGCGGGCTCGACCTCCACGCACTCCACCGGATCGAGGGCCTGCTGCTCGGCGCCGAGCTTGCGCTGGTACTCCATGAGGCGCACCGCCGACTCGAACGATTCCTTCTGCGTGTGCACCACCAGCTTGCCGTTCTGCACGTAGTCGAAGTCGATCGACTGCGTGCGAACCAGCTCGTGCATCAGGTCGCGGCTGTAGAAGGCCAGGCGCAGCAGCCGCTCGGTGGTCTCGTCGGCGGTGCGTTGGTTGCACGCGGCGAGGAATTCCAGGCACCAGCGCCACTGATCGGGATCGAGCTCGGGGCGGAAGCGCAGGGGAGAATCGCGCCGCAGAAGCCACGGCGGGATCTTCGGAATCACCGACGGGCTCGCGAGCGGCGCCACGTAGCTGTACGAGAGCTGCCCGCCGTTGGCGAAGCTGGTCTCGAGGCCCACGCCCGTGTTGCGCTCGAGCACCGTCACCTCATGCCCGTCGCGCCACAGGTACCAGGCACACGACACGCCGACCACGCCGGCTCCGAGGACGATGACTTTCATGAGGGAGGCGAGTTTAACTTGCTTTCCCCGGCTGCCGCCGGAGGCGACGCATGGAACGCAGATGCACGCTACGCGTGAGAAAGGATGAACGCAGATGAACGCAGATAAAACCCCAGAGGGTGTTCATGCCTACGCGGAACGTCGTCACAGTTTGGGGATGGGTAAAGAAATTCTGTTGACAATCTGCGTGTGGAAGGCGGGTCCTCGCTCGGACGCTAGGGAGCGCTTTGAGGTAGTTCGCATGCATGAACTCCAAACATGCGAAGTCTCCCTGTTGTGGCGCTCGGGTTCGGCGATTTGGGCCGAGACGTCGGCAGTGCGTCCCGTGCCGACATACGTGGACAGTCCGCCCAAGGAAGCGCGGTCGCCCGTCCCATCGGACATCGCCAGCAGTACTTCGCCGAGTACTCGTGGAGGGCCTCACGCTCGGCCAGCTCTTCTCCAGGCGCCCAGGCGTGGAGTTGCCGGCGTATCGGTACCGCTTTCGTCAGGCGCTTCGTCGCTTTGTAGCTCGACCCAGTCCGCAGCTAATCATCCCAAGAGGACCCCTCGTGCTCCTGGCCGACGGCCTTTGGTTCGAGTTCGGTGGAAGGCCGTGGGTTCTTTACCTGATGGCGCTCAAACCTTGCCGCGGCAACGAAGCCATCTTCCTCGACCCGCTGCTGCTGCCGGGGAAGGAGGGAGCTTCGCGCTGGCGGCAGGCCTTGGCGACCATTCCGCCGCGCGCCATGCGCCGCATCCAAGCCGTGGTCGTCGACAACCTTCCCGGGATGCGGCGGCTCGCCAACCAGAACCGATGGGTACTGCAACTGTGCCATTTCCACTTGCTCCTGAAGTTGCAGGCGCTACGTCGCGGCGTGCGTTATGCACTCCGCGGCGGCCTCGTGCGCGAGGAAATCCATCAGCTCATCCGAAGCGCCCTAGAACTTCCCGAGGGGAAACGCTTGTCCCGAACACTCGAGCAGCTAAACCGCTTGTCGCACGGCGACTGCGGAACGCAGCGCGTTCAAACGACGGTCCGCGAGTTCCTGAATGGGCCGCAGTTCTACCGCTCCTATCTCACACACCCGAATCTCGGGCTACCACGGACCACCAATTCCGTCGAATCCATGTGCCGCCTTCTGCGCGAACTGTTTCGCAGCAGCCGTGCCGGCTCGAACCCGGGCTCAGTGCTGCTCTGGGCGACCGCCCTCCTTCGACTGCGGCCCAGAGTGACCTTCAATGGACATTCGTTCAACAGAAAAACTTAACCCATCCCCAGTTTGCATGCACTCTTCCCTGTTACCCGGAGGCACGAAACTCTCTTCTCGCCTTTATCTGCGATCATCACTTCGCGCCCTGGTGGCGCGCGTTGATCGCCACGAACTCCGGCTTCGCGGTGTCGTCATGCTGTGGCTGGTCTCCACGCCCATGAGGCGCCCGTTCCACGGCAGCAACCGCTCCACCTCGATGCCGAAGCGGAAGCGCACCGGGTTCGGCCCCGTGGTCATGAGGCGCTTGAGCTCGTTGCAGAACTTGTAGGTGTCGCCCACGTCCTCGCTCGGCGTGTAGATCGCGCCGCAGATGCGCGGGCCCATGTGCGCGAGCGCGGACTCGAGCTCGACCGATTGCTGCGAAGAGAGCGCGCGCTGCTCCGCCCCGAGCTTGCCCTGGTACTCCATCATCCGCCGCGCCGACTCGAACGAATCGCGCTGCGTGTGCACCACCAGCTTGCCGTTCTGCACGTAGTCGAAATCGATGTCGTGGCTGCCCACCAGCTCGTGCATCAGGCCGCGGCTGTAGAAGGCGAGGCGCAGCAACCGCTCGGTCGTGATGTCCGCGGTGCGCTGGTTGCACGCGGCGAGGAACGCCAGGCACCAGCGCCACTGGTCCGAATCCAGCGACGGGCGGAAACGCAGCGGCGAGTCGCGGCGCAGCAGCCACGGCGGGATCTTCGGGATGACCGACGGGCTCGCCAGCGGCGCGACGTAGCTGTACGAGAGCTGGCCGCCGTTGGCGAAGCTGGTCTCGAGGCCCACACCCTCGTTGCGGTCGAGGACCGTGACCTCGTGGCCGTCCTGCCAGAGGTACCAGGCGGCGGCAACGCCGGCGACACCGGCTCCGAGGACGAGGACTCTCATCGGCAGCTCAGTCCGTGATATGAATCGACAGCCACCCGTGAGTCCCGTTCCGCAGAGAGGGCGCCGAGTCTACGCGAATCCGACCGCCTCTTGG
Organism: Pseudomonadota bacterium; assembly: GCA_030855025.1. Taxonomy (GTDB): domain Bacteria; phylum Pseudomonadota; class Gammaproteobacteria; order Burkholderiales; family Usitatibacteraceae; genus Usitatibacter. Next base: position 11,080 of record JALYSB010000049.1, on the reverse strand, counting down.
CCAATCGGCGTAGGATGCGGTATTGTTCCAAGGGGCGGTTTCACTTGAGGAGACGCATGAAAGGGTTCAGCGCGGTTGCGCGTCACTTGCTCGCGGCGCTCATCCTGGGACCGTTGTTCTCGACGGCAAGCGACGCACAGATGCCGGCGCAGTCCACGCGCCTGGTGCTCAAAGGCTACGACCCCGTGGCCTATTTCACCGACAACAAGGCGATGAAGGGCGCAGAGGATATCAGTTTCGACTTCGATGAAGGCCGCTACCTCTTTTCCAGCGCGAACAACCGTAAGGCATTCAGCACGGATCCCGACCGTTACGCGCCGCAGTTTGCCGGTTTCTGCACCGCCGGCCTCGCCAAGGGCATGAAAGCAGAAGCAAACCCCGAGATTTTCCTGGTGGTCAACGGCAAGCTCTATACGTTCGCATCCATGAAGGCGAAGGACGCCGCGCTTGCCGATTCTTCACTGGTCGAGCGGGCCGCCAGGAACTGGCGGGACAAGAAGTAGTTGCGAGCGCCTTGCCGGCAACTTAGAGGCCGGCCGTACGCAAGGCGTTCTGGATCTTCGCCTGGTGCGCCGGGTTGCGAAAGCGTGTGCCAAACTGATCGACTTGGAATAGCGGATTCACCCCGCGGACCAACGCCGCCTCGCGCCGCGCCGCCTTGATGTCATTGAGTTGCACGTAAGCAGCGGCGCGCAGGGCGTGAAGGAAGGCCCCGTTCCGATACCGCGAGATGCTCTCCGCGGTGACAGCCAGGGTTTCCTGCGGCCGATCGGCGATGAAGTACGCGAGTGCAAGCGAGATCCCGGCCCCCGAGGACTGCCGCGGGTCGAACTGGCGCGCGGTGGCGTAGGCGGCGATGGACTCGTCGATCTTGCCCTGCCACAGAAGCACGCTGGCGCGCAACGCCTGGGCGTTGGCGTCGTTCGGATTCAACTTCATCGCAAGCTCGACCTGCGCGAGCGCCTCTTCGTACTGGCCGCGGAAGCTCATGATCAGGCCGATTTGCGCGTGGGCTCGCGATTGGGCGCCCGGATCGTCGAGTGCGAGGGCTCGCTTGGCGAACTCCTCGCTGAGCCGCACCCCTTCCACCGGATATTCGTTCCACCCCAGCTCCGCGCGTTGCCATTCCGCCGCAGCGGACGTCACGAAGGCCTCGGCGAAGCCCGGAGCGAGCTTGACCGCCTCGGAGGAAAGCCGGCGCGCCTCGCGGTTCGCGGTGCGATCGCTGCGCAGTATCAGCTCGCGCGCGCGCAGGACCATGTCGTAGGCTTCGAGGCTTTCGGCCGGCTTGGCCGCCGCGCGTTGCTGCTCGAGGGCCGTGATCCTCACCGCCAGGACTCCAACGATCTGGTGCACGATCTTGTCCTGGATGCTGAACACATCCTTGCCTTCGCCTTCGTAGCGTTCCGACCACAACCGGACGCCCCTCTCGGTGTCGCTTAGCTCGAGGGACACACGCAGCCTTTCCTGAACCTGCCGCAGGTTGCCTTGCACGATGTATCGCACGCCCAACTCGCGGGCGAGATCCGCCGGCGATGCCATGCGCGCCTTGTAGGCCTGCACACTGTTGTGCGAGATCACCATGAGCCCCGAGAATCGGCCCAGCGCGCCGATGATGTCCTGGGTGATGCCGTCGCTGAAATACTCGCGGCTCGCGTCGCCGCTCTGATTCTCCAGCGGCATCACGGCAATGGTCGCGCGCGCCTTCTCAACGGGGGCGGGCTTGCCCCACAGGGAAGCGATCGCCGTGCGCACCTTCTGCACCGATCCGCCATCGACGGACCATCCGATCCCCGACAAGAGCGCCAGGACCGGGACGACGTACGCCCACAACGGTAGCCGTCGGGAGCGCCGCGCTCCCTTCGCGGAGATGCCCTTGGTCGACAGGTCCAGTCCGAACACGCGCACCGGATGCGCGATGTTCTTCACTGCGTGATCGCCGCAGTCGACGAATCCGAATTCAAGCTTGCCGCGCACCTGCTCATGGGCGCTTGACGAGATCGCGACGCCGCCCGGTTGACAGATGCCCTCCAGGCGCGCCGCGATGTTCACGCCGTCGCCGTAGACGTCGTCGCCTTCGATCATGACGTCGCCGAGATTCACCCCGATGCGAAACACGAGGCGCGATCCTGGTTCCCGGGCCGCCTCGTGCGCCGGCATCGCCGCCTGGATCTGCGCCGCGCACCTCACCGCGGCAACGACGCTCGGGAATTCGGCCAGCAGGCCGTCGCCCGTCGTTTTGAAGATGCGCCCGCCGTGGCGGGCGATCCCCGGATCGACAAGCTCCGCGCGAGCGGCCTTCAAGTTCACCAGCGTGCCTTCCTCGTCAGCCCCCATCATGCGGCTGAAGCCGACGACGTCGGCGGCCAGTATGGCCGCCAGGCGCCGCTGAATGGGTTCGGCCATAACGCAGGGCCTAGGAGGTCACAACAGCGGCACAATCAGCAGCGCCACGATGTTGATGATCTTGATCAGCGGATTTACAGCGGGGCCGGCGGTGTCCTTGTAGGGATCGCCCACCGTATCGCCGGTCACCGCGGCCTTGTGGGCATCGCTGCCCTTGCCGCCGTGGTGGCCGTCTTCGATGTACTTCTTGGCGTTGTCCCAGGCGCCGCCGCCGGTGCACATCGAGATGGCCACGAAAAGGCCGGTCACGATGGTGCCCATCAGCATGCCGCCGAGGGCCTGCACGCCCGCGTCCTTGCCCATCAGGAAGCCGACGACGAGCGCCACCGCGATCGGCGAGAGCACCGGCAGCAGGCTCGGGATCATCATTTCCTTGATCGCGCCCTTGGTGAGCATGTCGACGGCGCGCGAATAGTCGGGCTTGGCCGTGCCTTCCATGATCCCCTTGATCTCGCGGAACTGGCGGCGCACTTCCTCCACTACCGAGCCCGCGCAGCGCCCCACCGCTTCCATCGCCATCGCGCCGAACAGGTAGGGAATGAGGCCCCCGATGAACAGGCCGATGATCACCGCCGGGTTCGACAGGTCGAAGGTGATGTGGCGCCCGGCTTCCTCGAGCCTGTGGGTGTAGTCGGCAAAGAGCACCAACGCCGCGAGCCCGGCGGAACCGATCGCGTAGCCCTTGGTCACTGCTTTCGTCGTGTTGCCCACCGCGTCGAGCGGATCGGTCACGTTGCGCACTTCCTTCGGCAGCTCCGCCATCTCCGCGATGCCGCCCGCGTTGTCGGTGATCGGGCCGTAGGCGTCGAGCGCCACGATGATTCCGGCCATCGACAGCATCGAGGTCGCCGCGATCGCGATGCCGTAGAGTCCCGCCAGCGCGTAGGCCGCCCAGATCGCGAGGCACACCGAGAGCACCGGCCAGGCGGTCGAGCGCATCGAGACGCCGATGCCCGCGATGATGTTGGTCGCGTGGCCCTTGGTGGACGCCTCGGCCACATGCTTCACCGGGGCGTAGTCCGTGCCGGTGTAGTACTCGGTGATGAATACCATCAGCGCGGTCAGCACCAGGCCCACGACGCACGTGCCCCAGAGCTTGAGCACGGTCACGCCCGGCACCGGATAGGCGGCGATCACATCGCGCATCATCCAGTCGGTGACGAAGTAGAACGCGATGAGCGACAGCACGCCCGCCACCGCCAGGCCGCGGTAGAGCGCGTTCATGATCTTGCCGCCCTCGGCGGTCTTCACGAAATAGCACCCGATGATCGAAGCGATGATGGAGACGCCGCCCAGCACGAGCGGGTACACCACCGCGTTGCCGACCGCCGGCGAGCTCGCCATGAGCAGCGCTCCGAGCACCATGGTGGCGATGAGGGTCACCGCATAGGTCTCGAAGAGGTCCGCGGCCATGCCGGCGCAATCGCCCACGTTGTCGCCCACGTTGTCGGCGATCACCGCGGGGTTACGCGGGTCATCCTCGGGGATGCCGGCCTCGACCTTGCCGACCAGGTCCGCACCGACGTCGGCGCCCTTGGTGAAGATGCCGCCGCCCAGGCGGGCGAAGATCGAGATCAGGGATGAGCCGAAGGCCAGCCCGATGAGAGGCTTCACCACGTCGCTCATCTTGGCATTGCCGCCGGCTCCCAGCAGGTACCAGAAGAACCCGGCCACCGAGATGATGCCCAGCCCAACGACCAGCAGGCCGGTGATGGCGCCGCCCTTGAAGGCGATGTCGAGCGCGGGGCCGATGCCGCGGCGCGCGGCCTCGGCGGTGCGCACGTTGGCGCGCACCGAGACGTTCATGCCGATGTAGCCCGCCGCACCCGAGGCGATCGCGCCGATGGCGAAGCCGCAGGCCGTGGTCCACCCGAGCACGAAGCCGATGATTGCGAAGATCACCACGCCCACGATGCCGATGGTCGCGTACTGGCGGTTCAGGTAGGCCTTGGCGCCGGTCTGGATCGCCGCGGCGATCTCGCGCATTCGGTCGTTGCCGTCGGGCTGGCGCAGGATCCACAGCGCGGTGAAGGCGCCGTAGGCGAGCGCGATGAGCCCGCATACGAGCGCCAAGTAAATAGCCTGGTTCAACATGTTGCTTCTCCCATTATTGTGAGTGCGGTGTGTCTTTAGGCGTTACAGCTTGAAATCTCCGCGGGTCTTCCTGCGCACCGCCACGTTCCGGAGTCGAACGTACCGGGGAAGCCCGTTTTCGAACGGTGGAAACGCCTCGCCGGCGATCAGCGGAGCGAGGTAATTGCGGCACTTGGCGGTGATGTGGAATCCGTCGGCCGTGATGAAGTCGCGCGGCATCTTCTTCTCGACGTTGGCGACATCCGTGAGCTTCGCCACGCCGATCTTCCAGCGGTACGGCTTGCTCGAGATGCGCACGATCGTCGGCATGACGCTGTTCATGCCCTTCACCGCGTATTCGACCGCGGCCTTGCCCACGGCATAGGACTGCTCGAGGTCGGTTTTCGACGCGATGTGGCGCGCCGAGCGTTGCAGGTAATCGGCGACCGCCCAGTGGTGCTTGAGCCCCAGCTTGCCGCGCACCAGCTCCGCGATGCGCGGGGCGACGCCGCCCAGCTGCGCATGGCCGAAGGCATCGGTCAATCCCGACTCGGCGAGGAACTTGCCCTCCTTGTCGTGCAGTCCCTCGGACACGCCCACCGCGCAGTAGCCGTATTGCTCGACGTTGCGCTTCACCGCGGCGAGGAAGGCGTCCTCGTCGAATGCGATCTCGGGAAAGAGCAGCAGGTGCGGAGCGGTGCCCGCCTTCGATCGGGCGAGGCCCATCGCCGCGGTGATCCAGCCCGCGTGCCGCCCCATCACCTCCATGATGAACACCTTGGTCGAGGTCTTGGCCATCGATTCCACGTCGAAGCCCGCCTCGAGCATGCTGGTGGCGACGTACTTCGCCACGGAGCCGAAGCCCGGGCAGCAGTCGGTGATCGGCAGGTCGTTGTCGACGGTCTTCGGGACGTGCACCGCGGTGAGGGGGTAGCCCATCTTCTCGGCGAGCTGGGAAACCTTCAGGCACGTGTCGGCCGAGTCGTTGCCGCCATTGAGGAAGAAGTAGCCGATGTCGTGCGCCTTGAACACTTCCACCAGGCGCTCGTACTCGCGCAGGTTCTTCTCGATCGACTTCAGCTTGTAGCGCGCGGATCCGAAAGCGCCGCCGGGCGTGTGCTTGAGCGCGCGGATGGCGGCGGGCGTCTCCATGCTGGTATCGATCAGCTCCTCGGTGAGCGCGCCGAGGATGCCGTGGCGGCCCGCGAAAACGCGGCCGATATGCTTCCGGTGCCTGCGCGCGGTCTCGATCACCCCCGCGGCGCTGGCGTTGATGACGGCGGTGACGCCGCCGGATTGTGCGTAGAACGCGTTGCGTGGCATGGGGTCAGTCCAGGGCGGCGAAGATGCGGTCGCGGATTTCCTCGACCTTGCCCAGCCCCTCGATGCGATGGTGCTTCGGGGCGCGCGGGTCGCCCGTGGCAGCCCACCGGGAGTAGTAGCCGATCAGCGGCTCGGTCTGGCGATGGTAGACCCCAAGGCGGTTTCGAACCCGCTCCTCCTGGTCGTCGGCGCGCACCTCGAGGGGCTCGCCGGTCACGTCGTCCGTCATGTCGTTCCGGGGCGGGTTGAACTTCACGTGATAGGTGCGCCCCGAGGCCACGTGCACGCGCCGGCCCGACATGCGCTCGATGATCGTGGCGTCATGCACGGCGATCTCGACCACATGCTCGATCGGGACTTGCGCCGACTTCATCGCCTCCGCTTGCGGGATGGTGCGGGGGAAGCCGTCGAAGAAGAACCCCCGGGCGCAATCGGCGGCCCGGATGCGCTCCTTCACCAGCCCGATGATGATGTCGTCGGAGACGAGGTCGCCGCGGTCCATCACCTGTTTGGCCGCGACGCCGAGCGGCGTTCCGGCCTTCACCGCCGCGCGCAGCATGTCGCCGGTGGAAATCTGCGGAATGCCGTAGCGCTGCGCGATGAACGCCGCCTGGGTGCCCTTGCCTGCCCCCGGTCCGCCCAGCAAGATCAGCCGCATTCCCAACCCCCGAGGGTCGATTCTTGTGAAGCCCGAGATTATAGCGGACCGAAAACCAAAAACCCGCGGCGCGCGCCCCCGTGGCGAGAGCGTCCGCTACCGATCCGTCGCGGCCAGGCGTTGTCGCACGCGCTCCAGGTCCTCGCGGGTGTCGACGCCCGGCTCCATCGCGCCTTCCCAGAATGCGACCGCGATCCGGTGGCCGTGCCCGAGCGCACGCAGCTGCTCGAGCGCCTCGAAGCGTTCGGCGGGGGTGGGGGACAGGGTGATGTACTCCCGCAGGAAGCGCACCCGGTATGCATAGATGCCGATGTGGCGCAGCGCCGGCAGCCCTTCGGGCAAGCCCGCGCGCGAGGCGGCGAACGCGTCGCGCGCGTAGGGAATCGGCGCGCGCGAGAAATACTGGGCATAACCCCGCGTGTCGATGACCACCTTGACGACGTTGGGGTCGAAGAACTCCGCGGCCGAGGTGATGGGATGGGCGGCCGTGGCGATGGAGGCGTTCGGCCGCAGCGCGAGCTCGCCCGCCACCTTGCGCACCAGCATCGGATCGATGAGCGGCTCGTCGCCCTGGAGGTTCACCACGATCTCGTCGGGCGCGAAGCCGAGGAGGGCGACCGCTTCGGCCAGCCGGTCGGTTCCGGTGGGATGGTCGGCGGACGTGGTGCAGACCTTCCAGCCGAGCGCGGCCGCGGCGTCCGCGATCTCCTGGTGGTCGGTGGCGATCACGACGTCGTCGGCCCCGCTTTCGCGCGCGCGCTCGGCGGCCCACGCCACCAGTGGCTTCCCCCCCACGTCGGCGAGCATCTTGCCCGGCAGCCGCGTTGATCGCATGCGCGCGGGGATGACGACCTTGAAGGCGAGGCGCTCCAGCCTACGGTTCCTCGTCGGGAGCGAGCGTGCGTGCCTCGTCCTCGAGCATCACGGGGATGTCGTTCTTCACGGCGAATGCGAGGCGGTCGGCCTTGCAGACGAGCTCGAGCGAATCCTTCTTCCAGAGGAGCGGGCCCTTGCAGATCGGGCACACCAGGATTTCAAGCAGCTTGGGGTCCATCGGCACTCCTGCGGGCCTGATTGATGCGGGTAAGGAGGAAGTCTTCGAATTCTGCCGGAAGGCTCGCCTCGACGCGCAGGAACCACATGCGTGCATCGGCGAATGCCGCGCATTTTACGGCATCCTTCTCGGTCATGAGCACGATCTCGGCGCCGGGGAGCTTGAGATCGCCGGGCTGGTAGTGGTGGTGGTCGTCGAAGACGCGGGTCCGCGCCTGCACGCCGAGCGCCGCGAGGTGGTCGAAGAAGCGCTGCGGATTTCCGATCCCCGCCACGGCCACCACGTGCCGGCCGCGCGCCATGAGGGCGAATTCCGCGGGTGCGAGCTCCTGGTTGGATGCGAGCCGCGCGAAGCTCTCGCTCGCCAGGTGCATGCCGAAAGTCCGGCGTCGCGGCGACTCGAGCCCCGCCAGGGCGCCGCCGTTCACGATCACCGCATCGACCGAATCCAGGCGCGAGATGGGCTCGCGCAGCGGGCCCGAGGGGAGCATCAGCCGGTTGCCGAAGAGACGCTCGCCATCGACGACCGCGAGCTCCACGTCGCGCGCAAGCGCGTAATGCTGCAGGCCGTCGTCGCTCACCAGCACGTCCACTTCGGGATGGGCCGCGATCAAGGCGCGCGCAGCCGCCGGGCGATCGGCGGAGATGTACACCGGCACGCGCGAGCGCCGCGCGATCAGCACGGGCTCGTCGCCGAAGAGCTCCGGGGTAGCGATGTCGGGATAGACGCGCACGACCCCGCGCGGGTCATGCTCGCCCCGCGGCACGCGCCCGTAGCCGCGCGCGACGACGCCGGGATTCCAGCCGCGGCGCTGCAGGAGATCGAGGATGGCGAGCGCGAGCGGTGTCTTGCCGGTTCCGCCGACGGTGATGTTGCCGACTACGACGACCGGCACCGTGGCGCGCCATGCGGGGAGGATGCGTGCGCCGTAGAGCCTGCGCCGCACCCACACGGCGGCGGCGAATACAGCGGCGAGCGGCAGGAAGATCAACGCGCCTCCGCCCAGCTTCTGCCATTCGGAATCGAACCACGCTCTCATCTCGACCCGCCCGCCTCGTGCCCGGCGCCTAGCGCTTGGTCTGCGTCGTGAAGGAGATGTGGTTGTAGCCGGCGAGACGCGCGCTTTCCATCACGTTGACGACGGACTGGTGGGTTGCCTTGGCATCGGCGCTGATCGCCACCACCGGCTCCTTGGCGCCCTTCGCCGCCTCGCGCAGCGCGGTCGCGAAGGCCTGCGTGCTGCCGAAGGCGACGGTGACGCCGTTGACCGCATATTTGCCGACCGCGTCGACCGCCACGCTCAGCACCGCAGGCTTGTCGGGCGAGGCCGCGGCCGAAGCCTCGGGAAGGTTGATCTGCAGCTCGGCGAAGCGGCTGTAGGTCGTGGTGAGAAACAGGAAGATCAGGATGACGATCAGGATGTCGATCAGCGGAATCAGGTTGATGTCGGGCTCGTCCCGCGTCCGACCGCGGCGGAAGTTCATGCCCGCCGCTCGCCGTGGACGATCTCGATCAGCTTGATGGCCTGGCTTTCCATCTCGATCACCAGGACATCGACGCGGTTGCGGAAGTGGCGGTAGAAGATGACCGCCGGGATTGCCACGCCGATGCCGAAGAGCGTGTTGTAGAGCGCCACCGAGATGCCGTGCGCGAGCTGCGCCGGATTGCCACCCCCGGTGGTGGGATTCTGCGAGCCGAAGATCTCGATCATCCCGACGATCGTCCCGAAGAGGCCGAGGAGCGTCGAGACGGTGGAGATCGTGCCCAGGGTGTTCAGGAAGCGCTCGAGGTCGAGGCCGACCGCGCGCCCGGCGTCCTCGACTGCGTCCTTGATCACCTCGCGCGGGCTTTTCTCGTTCACCAGCGCCGCAGCGAAGATGCGGCCGATGAGGGGGCCGGCCTGCAAGCGATTCACGAGATCCTGGGTCACGCCCTTGGCCTGGTACTCACGGATGGTCGCCGGGAGCACGTCGCGCGGTGCGACCACGGATGTCCGGAGCGACCAGAAGCGCTCGCCGATGATGGCAAGCGCGATGATCGAGGTGACGATGATGAACCAGATCGGCCAACCGGCCGCTTCGATGATCGAAAGCACGCGCGCAATGCTCCTTCGGGGGACCGCAGGCACTTTAGCCCGGGGTCGATGATTCCACAAGCTCTTGTATTGCGGGCGGCTTCAACCCACAAGGCCCGCATCGAAGCGGTTGATGCGCTTAAGGATTCAGTCCACGGTCACGCAGAGCGTCGATGGGTGGCATTCCCGACGGTTCGCCGGGGGGTGTAACCCGGGTGTCGTTAAATGGCGGTAAGGCTGTCACATTTAATCCACAGAGCCTGTGGATAAGCCTGTGGGCGAGTTTCCGGCACCTTCCCCAAGTGGCGTATCACAAAGGCTTTTTTCAATTCTGCTCAAGAATTGAGCGTTGCCCCTTTAGTCAACCCGATCAGCCACTTACGTATTTTTTCCCCCGTTGCTAGGAGAGCGGCTCGAATGCGAGTACGCTTGCGCCCCACTCTGGCCGACCGGTGGATAGTCGCAATACGCGATACAGAGCGAAAAAGCGCGTTTCCCGGCGTCCTACGAGCCCCTTCCTCATGTCCTACGCGCGCACCTCCTGTTGTCCTACGCAACCCATACCCCCGTTGGACAAGGATTCCACCCCCATGCGCCCACTGCCCCCCTCGCCCGCACCGGTCCTCACCGTCTCCGACCTGAACAGGCGGGTGCGTGCCCTCCTGGAAAACCAGTTCGAGGTGCTGTGGGTGTCCGGGGAGCTTTCGAACGTGAAGTACGCCACCTCGGGCCATTGGTATTTCTGCCTGAAGGACTCTTCGGCCCAGATCGACTGCGCCATGTTCCGCACGCGCGCGCAATTCCTCGATTTCCGGCCCGAGAACGGCCAGCAGGTCGAGGTGCGCGCCCGGGTCACGCTTTATGAGCCGCGCGGGTCCTACCAGCTGGTGGTCGAGGAGGTCCGCAAGGCGGGCCTGGGCGCGCTGTTCGAGGCGTTCGAGAAGCTCAAGGCGAAGCTCTCGGCCGAGGGGCTCTTCGAGGCGGCGCGCAAACGCGCGCTACCCGCCTTCCCGCGCGCCATCGGGATCGTCACCTCCCCCCAGGCGGCGGCGTTGCGCGACATGTTGACCACGCTCGCGCGCCGCGCCTGCATGACACCCGTCGTGATTTATCCCGCCCAGGTGCAAGGCGAGGGTGCGGGCGCGCAAATCGCGCGCGCCATCGCCACCGCCAACGCGCGCGCCGAATGCGATGTGCTGGTGGTGGGTCGCGGCGGCGGCAGCCTCGAGGACCTGTGGGCGTTCAACGAGGAGGTCGTGGCGCGCGCAATTGCGGCCTCCGGCATCCCGGTCGTGAGCGGCGTGGGCCACGAGACCGACTTCACCATCGCCGATTTCGTTGCCGACCTGCGCGCACCCACGCCGACTGCTGCGGCCGCCGCTGCGAGTGCGGACCGCGTGGCCCTATGCGAGGCCCTGGCGGCCACGCGCCGGCGGCTCGGGCGCGACCTGCGGCGCGCCCTCGAAACCCGTGCGCAGCGGCTCGACTCGCT
>JALYSB010000212.1 GCA_030855025.1 Pseudomonadota bacterium | reverse complement strand
CTCGGGCGTGACCAGGTAATAGGAGTAGCTCGCCGGGGCGGCGATGTCGAAGGGCACCACCAGGCGGCCGGCTTCGATCTCGGTGCGCACCAGCGGGCGCATGGCGAGCGCCACGCCCATGCCCTCGAGCGCGGCCTCGAAGGCGAGCGACGCGTCGCTGAAGTGCGGGCCACGCGCGGCATCGATGCCCTTCACGCCCACGGCGTGCAGCCAGTCGCTCCAGCTCGGCCGCGCGCCCTCTTCCACCACCGTATCGTCGTGCAGCAAGGTGTGGAAACGCAAATCGTCGGGCGCGCGCAGCGGGTGCTTGCCCTGGAGAAATTTCGGGCTGCAAACCGGGACGTAGACCGCCGAAAACACCTCGTCGACGTGGGCGCCCGGATAGCGGCCGTCGCCGAAGCGAACCATCGCCAGCGGCGCGCCCTCGCGGGCATCGCCCACGGGTAACATCGCGCTGTCACCGCGGCCGTCGATCATCGTCGGGCGACTGGCGATGTGCAGGTCCAGGTCCGGGTGCGCGACCGTGAAACGTACCAGCCGGGGTACCAGCCAGCGGGCGGCGAAATTGGGCGGGGCGATCACGGAGAGCGCGCACGCATCCTTGTGCTCGCGCACGCCATCGACCGCCGCGGAAAGCGCCGCGAGCCCGTCGCGCACTTTCGGCAGCATCGCCTGCGCCTGCACCGTGAGCTCGAGCGCGCGCGTGAGGCGGCGGAACAGGGGCACCCCCAGGTGGTCCTCGAGGAGCTTCACCTGGTGGCTCACCGCCCCCGCCGTCACGTGCAGCTCGCGGGCGGCGTTCTTGAAGCTCAGGTGACGCGCCGCAGCCTCGAACGCGCGCAGGGCGTTCAGCGGAGGCGGGCGAATGGTTCCCTTGGCCATGGATCAGATTTTCGGTGTCATTGCCGTACAAAGCATCTGTTGTTGCACTGCAACATAATACCTATATTTGGTACCTGGCCCCGATTTTTACTCTTGCAAGCGTAGGGGCCGGGACTTCCACAAGGAGAGGCCACATGAATTTCAAGGAAAAGTACCCCGATTTCGCGGCCATCGAGACCCACATCCGCCACGCCCGTGCCGAGCGCACCCTGGCCATCGCCGTGGCCCTGAGCGAGCTCGTGATGAGCGTCGTGAACGCGGTGAAGCGGGTCGTGCTGCGTGATCCGACCGTTACCCGTGAGCGCGAGCGCCAGGCGATCGCCAGCGACGCGTTCCTGAAGAGGTCCGTCCCGCGGTATTGACTCGAACCGGAGGCCGAGCGGCCCTCCTCGTCCGACCGCTCGGGGCGTAGCCGCGCAGCCAAACGCGTCGAGCCCCGTCATGGAACGTACCGCGGCCTGGGCATCGGCGGATTCCATGACCTGCACTACACCGAGTGGGGCCGGCGCAATAACCCGCGCGTGATCGTTTGCGCCCATGGCTATAGCGGCAACGCCCGCGATTTCGACTTCATCGCCGCGGAGCTCGCAGCCGACGCACGGGTGATCTGCATCGATGTCGCGGGCCGTGGCGAGAGCGCATGGCTCGCCTCCCCCGTGGGTTACCACTTCGGGCAGTTCGTTGCCGACATCCACTCCCTCTTCGCGCACCTCCGGATCAAGGAGGTCGACTGGATCGGCACGTCGATGGGCGGCCTGCTGGGATTGATGCTCGCCTCCCAGGCGTCGAGCCCGATCCGTCGCCTGGTGATGAACGACGTCGGCGCCTTCCTGCCGATCGACGCGCTGCGGGCGATCTCGCGCAACCTCGAGGCCCCGGCGAGCTTCGCCACGATCGAGGACGTCGAGGAGCACATGCGCCACACGCATCGCGACTGGGGCGCGATCAGCGATGCGCAGTTCCGGCACCTCGCGATTCACGGCTCGCGCAGGGACGGCACGGGGTTCCGGCTGCATTTCGACCCGGCGATCACCCGTGTGGCGCGGCCGATGCCGTTCTCGGCGGGCCTCTTCTTCTGGGACGCGTGGTATCGCGTGCGCTGCCCGGTGCTGCTGCTGCGCGGCGAGCATTCGGAGGTCTTCCCCGAGTCTGTCGCGAACACGATGCTCGACATCAAGCCGGCGGCCCGGCTCGTGGAGATTCCGGGCTGCGGCCACGTGCCCGCCCTGATGTCAGTCGCCGAGACCGGCGTGGTTCGCCGCTTCCTGCGTGGCGTACCATCGCAGAAAGATGAGCCACGCAAACGTCCTGATACTGCCCGGGCTGCTTGAGGACGCCGACGCCTTCGAGCAGCTGATCACCGGCACGGCCGACATCGCCACGTGCGTCGCGGCCGACATGACGCGTGCCGACACCATCGCGGGGCTCGCGCGGGAAGCGCTCAAGCAGGCGCCCGCCGGCCGGTTCCTCCTTGCGGGACATTCGATGGGGGGCTATGTCGCCCTCGAGATCCTGCGACAGGCGCCGGAGCGCATCACCCGGGTGGCACTCCTCAACACCCACGCGCGCCCCGATTCCGCCGAAGCCACCGAGAACCGCCGGCGCCTGATGGCGCTCGCCGACCGCGATTTCGAGGGCGTGGTGAATGCTCTCCTGCCAAAGCTGATGACGCCGCAGCACCTCGAGGACCCGGTGCTGACCGGGATCATCGGCGCCATGGCGCACGGCGTGGGCAAGGAGGCCTTCAAGCGGCAACAGTGCGCCATCATCGGGCGCATCGACAGCCGGCCGAGCCTGGCGGCCATCCGCTGCCCCGCGCTTGTTATCGCTGCGCGACACGATGCGCTGATGCCGGTGGAGCTCCTCGAGGAGCTCGCGCGCGGAATCGCCGGCGCGCGCCTGGAGATCGTCGAGGATTCGGGGCATATGGCGTCGATCGAGCAGCCGGAGAAGGTGCTCGAGCTGATGCGCGGGTGGATCGCCGCCTAGGGCGGCGAACCGCGCCGTCGGCAGGGTGTCGAAGGGGTCCAACCCCCCGGAGGAACCCATGAACCTGCACCTCACCATCGGCCCGATCATCGCGCTCATCGCCGGCATCCTGATCCTCGTGATGCCGCGCCTCCTCAACTTCATCGTCGCCATCTACCTCATCGCCATCGGCGTGATCGGATTGTTCGGCAACGTCAAGTTTTGATCGCGCTCTCGCTCCTGGAGACGCGCGTGCTCGGCGTGCTGGTCGAGAAGCAGCACACCGTTCCCGACAGCTATCCGCTCACGCTGAACGCGCTCGTCTCCGGCGCGAACCAGAAGACCAGCCGCGACCCGGTGATCGAGGCGGCGGAGTCCGAGGTGCAAGGCGCCATCGACCATCTGAAGGCGCTGTCGATGGTGATGGAGTCGAGCGGCGGGCGCGTGATGCGCTACGCGCAGAATGTCGGCAAGGTCCTCGGCGTGCCACCCCAGTCGGTGGCCCTCCTCGCGACGCTTTTCCTGCGCGGTCCCCAGACTGCGGGTGAGCTGCGCATCAACAGCGACCGGCTGCACAAGTTCGGCGACATCCTCTCGGTGGAGGCCTTCCTCAACGAGCTCGCCGAGAAGCCCTATGTGAGGGAGTTGCCGAAGCAGCCGGGCGCCCGGGAGACTCGCTGGGTGCACTTGCTCTCGGGCGAGCCGGAGAAAATGGTGTCAGAGACCATTTTTCCGCCCGGCGGGAAAATGGTCTCTGACACCCATTTTTCCCCGAGCGAGCTCGCGGCGATCCAGTCCAACGTCGACCGGCTGGAGGGGGAAGTCGCCGCGCTGAAGGACACCGTGGCGCGGCTCTGCCGGGAGCTCGGGATCGCGCCCTAGCGTTTGTCGCGCACCGGGAGGGCCACGTTGCACACGCCGATACGCCCGATCGGTTCCTTGAACCACGATTCCCGGCGCGTCGCGCGCGAGGCGACCCACGCCTTGAACGTGGCGCTCTCGGTTTTCAAGGCCTCCAGCGGCGTGCGCTCCGGCACGGGCACGTCCGCCGCCACGCGCGTGGACGAGATCGCAATCCACTGCTCGGGCTTCTCGTAGAAACCCATGGCGCCGGCGCCGCGCGGCATCACCGAGAGGCGCTCGATGCCGCGCACGACGCGCCCCACCACGGTAATGTTGCGGTCGAGGCCGCGCGGCGACTGGCCGATCACGGCATACAGCTCGGAGCCATTGCCCGAGTCGGCGTCGTTGTCGCGTCCCACGCCGACGCTACCGTAGCAGTGGGTAAGCCAGGTGCGCTTGCGCTTCGGATCGCGCGCCGCCGGGAAGCCCCTCGAGAAGCCCGCCTCGGGTGCGTAGGTATCGGGATAGTCGAGCTTCGTGAATGGGACTTTCGCATCCATCGCGCGCTCGAACTCGGGGGCGAGCTTGACGCTCGCCATCGCCTTCGCGCGCTCGTCGGTTTCGGGCCGCGCCCACTGCACCACGTAGTTGTCCTGCGAGCGGATCACGAAGGCGCCGTCGAAGTATTTCTCGCGCACGAGCCGTTTCACCGCCGCGGCGTTCGCCGGCGCGTAGTGGGCGGCGAGCTCGATGACTACGCGGCCCCCTGGCAGCTCGACGTAGAGCGTGTTCTCAGGGTCGATCTCGCGCCAGTCGGCGGCGGGGGATTTCTCCAGTAGATCCTGAGCCAGGATGGCCATTGGCAAAGAGCAAAGAAATCCGCAGATGAACACCGATAAATGCAGATAGCTCACGACCATTCGCGCCATCCTTTCAGCAACGGGAAGTAAAGTCCGCGGCCGACATCTCTCTTGCCGAGGGCGGCGGCGTATCCCTCGAGCTGCTCGCGATATCGCACCTGCTCCTCGTCGAGGAAGCCTTCGCGATCCGCGCCCTCGTGGCTGCTGGTCTTGTAGTCGACGACCCAGGTGCGTCCCTGCCCGTCCTCGAACACGCGGTCGATGACGAGCATCGCGCGCACGTCGTCGATCACGGTGGAGATGCGGTACTCGTTGCGCGCGCCGCGCTGCGGTCCGAGAAGCCACCGGCCCCGCTCGTCCTCGAGCGCCTGCGCGAGCGCGGTGGCCGCACGCTCGACTGCGCGGTCGAGCTCCGCCGCCGCCACGCCCCGCG
>JALYSB010000048.1 GCA_030855025.1 Pseudomonadota bacterium | reverse complement strand
GAGAGGAGCGTGAGCACGCGGTTGCCGACCGAGTGCCAGAAATAGAGCACGCGGTGGGCGCCGCCGCCCTTGAAGCGCGAGCCGAACACCACGTCGGCGCGACCTTCGGCGATCGGGGCGAGCAGCCGGGGATACTCGTTGGGATCGTACTCGAGGTCGGCGTCCTGGATGATCACCACGTCGCCAGTGGCCGCCCGGATGCCGGTGCGCAGCGCTGCGCCCTTGCCCTGGTTCGCAGCGTGCAGCAGCACCTGGTCGACGCGAGCGCGCAGCTCGCCGAGGCGCTCGCGCGTGCCGTCGGTGGAGCAGTCATCGACGACGATGATCTCCTTGACCGGCCAGGGCGAAGCGCGCACCGCATCGATGATTCGCTCGATGGTGGCAACCTCGTTGTAGCAGGGGATGACGACGCTTAGCTTCATGGCGCTTTGGTGGGGCGCGTGACCTTTTCCGACCCGACCTCGAGCAGCTCCCTCATCGCACGAGGATCACGCGGTAGTCGTTGACATTGGTTCGCGTGGGCCCGGTGATCACCAGGTCGCCCAACGCCGAGAAGAAGGAGTAGCCGTCGTTGTCCGCGAGCATGCGCTTGGGGGCGAGTCCGAGGGCACCCGCCCGCGCCAGCGCGTCCGGGGTGAGGATCGCACCGGCGTTGTCCTCGCTGCCGTCGATGCCATCGGTGTCGCAGGCGAGCGCCCAGGTCTCCTCGAGCCCGCCCGCTTCGACCGCGAGCGACAGCAGGAACTCGCTGCAGCGCCCGCCGCGTCCGTTCCCACGCAGCGTCACGGTGGTCTCCCCGCCGGAAATGACCGCCACGGGCGGGGTGAAGGGATGGCGGTGCAGGCGCAGCTGCCGGGCGATGGCCGCGAACACCTTGGCGACCTCGCTCGATTCGCCGGTCACGCTGTCGCCCAGCACCATCGGCGTGATGCCTTGCGATTGAAAGAAGTCCGCGGCCGCGGCAAGGCTGCGCTGCGCGGTGGCGATCACGCGGCTCTCGGCGCGCGCGAATGCCGCGTCGCCCGGCTTGGGGGTCTCCGCAATTCGTCCCGCGGCACCCGCCTCGAGGTGGGCAGCGATCGGCGGGGCGGGGCGAACGCCGAAGCGCTCGAGGATCTCGCGAGCCTCGGCGAAGGTCGAGGGGTCCGGCGCGCAGGGCCCGGAAGCGATATGCGTGGGATCGTCTCCGGTCACGTCAGAAATCACCAGCGCCAGCACGCGCGCGCGCGTGGCTTGCGCGAGCCGTCCGCCCTGGATGAGCGACAAGTGCTTGCGCACTGTGTTCATGTCCTGGATCGGTGCCCCGCTCGCCAGCAGGTCGCGAGTGACCGCCTTGAGGTCGGCCATGCCGACGCCGTCGACGGGAAGTGCCAACAGGGACGAACCCCCGCCTGAGACCAGCGCGAGCAGCAGGTCATCGGGGCCCAGGGCCCGCGCCGCTTCCAGGATCGTGCGCGCGGCCGCCTCGCCACGCTCGTCGGGAACCGGGTGGCCGGCCTCGACGATGCGGATGCGCCCGCCGGGCAAGGCATGGCCGTACCGGGTGATCACGATGCCATCAAGCGGCGCATCCGCCGGCCAGTGCCGCTCGACGGCGTGGGCCATCGAGCCCCCGGCCTTCCCGGCGCCCACCACGAAGGTGCGCCCGCGCGGAGGATGCGGCAAGTGCGAGGGAACGATCTGGAGGGGGTCGGCCGCCGCCACCGCGGCCGAGAAGCTTTGGAGCAGCAGGCCGCGCGGGTCCATCAACCGGCCGCGGCCTTCTTGCGGGGCGCCGGTTCCAGCATTGCCTTGAGGTAGCGGCCGGTGAAGCTCTCGGCGACATGAATCACGTCTTCCGGCGTGCCCTGCGCGATCACGCACCCGCCGCCGTCGCCTCCCTCGGGGCCGAGGTCGACCACCCAGTCGGCGGTCTTGATCACATCGAGGTTGTGCTCGATCACAAGCACCGTGTTGCCGTGGTCGCGCAGCCGGTGCAGGACTTTGAGCAGCAGGTCGATGTCGTGGAAATGGAGTCCCGTGGTGGGCTCGTCGAGGATGAAGAGCGTGCGCCCCGTGTCGCGCTTCGACAGCTCGAGCGAGAGCTTCACGCGCTGCGCCTCGCCCCCGGAGAGCGTGGTCGCGCTCTGGCCCAGCTTGATGTAGCCCAACCCGACCTCGAGCAGCGTCGCGAGCTTGCGCGCGATCGACGGCACCGAGGCGAAGAACGCGTGGGCGGCCTCCACCGTCATGTCGAGCACCTCGGCGATCGAGCGGCCCTTGTAGTGCACTTCCAGCGTCTCGCGGTTGTAGCGCTTGCCGTGGCAGACATCGCAGGGCACGTACACGTCGGGCAGGAAGTGCATCTCGACCTTGATCAGGCCGTCGCCCTGGCAGGCCTCGCAACGCCCGCCTTTCACGTTGAACGAGAAGCGCCCGGGCCCGTAGCCGCGCGCGCGCGACTCCGGTACGCCCGCGAACAGATCCCGGATAGGTGTGAAGAGGCCGGTGTAGGTCGCGGGGTTCGAGCGCGGCGTACGTCCGATCGGGCTCTGGTCGACGTTGATGACCTTGTCGAAAAAATCGAGCCCCTCGATCGAGTCGTGCTCGGCGGGTTCGGCCGCCGAGGCATAGAGATGGTGCGCCACCGCGTGATAGAGCGTGTCGTTGATGAGGGTGGACTTGCCCGAGCCCGACACCCCGGTGATCGCGACGAAGAGCCCTACGGGCAGCTCGACGTTCACGTTCTTCAGGTTATTGCCGCGTGCCCCCGCGATGCTCAGCATCCTGGCGGGATCAGCACGCCGCCGCCGCGGCGGGATCGGAATCGACTTACGGCCCGAGAGGTACTGCCCGGTGAGCGAGTCGGGATGACGCAGGATGTCGGCGGGGGTGCCCTGGGCCACCACCTCCCCGCCGTGCACGCCGGCCCCCGGGCCCATGTCGACCACGTGGTCGGCGGCCGCGATCGCTTCCTCGTCGTGCTCCACCACGATCACGGAGTTGCCCAGGTCGCGCAGGCGCTTGAGAGTCTCGATGAGGCGCGCGTTATCGCGCTGGTGCAGGCCGATCGAGGGCTCGTCGAGCACATACATGACGCCGGTAAGGCCCGAGCCGATCTGGCTCGCGAGCCGGATGCGCTGCGCTTCCCCCCCCGAAAGCGTGTCCGCCGAGCGGATGAGCGACAGGTAGTCGAGGCCGACGTTGTTCAGGAACTGCACGCGGTTGGCGATTTCGCGCACGATCTTCTCGGCGATCGCCTTCTTCGAGCCGGGAAGCTCCAGGTGCTCGAAGAACGGCTGCGATTCCTTCAGCGGCATCGAGGAGAGCTGGTGGATGTTGCGCCCGGCCACGCGCACGTGCCGCGCCTCGACGCGCAGCCGCGTGCCGTCGCACGCCGGGCAGGCGCGCGTATTGAGGTATTTCGCGAGCTCCTCCTTGACCGCGGCCGAGTCGGTCTCGCGGTAGCGCCGCTCCAGGTTGGGCAGGATCCCCTCGAATGCATGCTCCTTCACCGCGCTGCGCCCGCGCTCGCCGGGGTATTTGAACGCGATCTTCTCGGTGCCCGAGCCGGCGAGCACGATCTCCTGGGAGGCTGCGGGCAGCGTCTCGAACGGCACCTCGACATCGAAGGCATAGTGCTGCGCGAGCGACACCAGCATCGAGAAGTAGAACTGGTTGCGCCGGTCCCAGCCGCGCACCGCGCCGCCGGCGAGCGACAGGTGGGGGAAGGCGACCACGCGCCGCGGGTCGAAGAACGTGATCTCCCCCAGCCCGTCGCAGCGCGGGCAGGCGCCCATCGGATTGTTGAACGAGAAGAGCCGCGGCTCGAGCTCCGGAATCGAGTAGCTGCAGATCGGGCAGGCGAACTTGGCCGAGAACAGGTGCTGCCGGTTCGAATCCATCTCCACCGCGATCGCGCGGCCGTCGGCGTGCCGCAGCGCCGTCTCGAAGGATTCGGCGAGGCGCTGCTGCATGGCCACGCCGACCTTCAACCGGTCGATCACGATCTCGACCGTGTGCTTCTTGTTGCGCTCGACCTTCGGGAGCCGGTCGATCTCGTGCACCTCTCCGTCGATCCGCAGGCGCACGAACCCCTGCGCGCGCAGCTCGTCGAAGAGCTCGGCCTGCTCGCCCTTGCGTCCAACCACGAGCGGTGCGAGCACCATCACGCGCGTGTCCACAGGGAGCTCGAGCACGTGGTCCACCATCTGCGACACGCTCTGCGCGCTGAGCGCCACCTCGTGCTCCGGGCAGTAGGGATCGCCCACGCGCGCGAACAGCAGGCGCATGTAGTCGTGGATCTCGGTGACGGTCCCCACCGTCGAGCGCGGGTTGTGCGAGGTCGCCTTCTGCTCGATCGCGATCGCGGGCGACAGGCCCTCGATCAGGTCGACGTCGGGCTTTTCCATCAGCTGCAGGAACTGCCGCGCATACGCCGAAAGCGACTCGACGTAGCGGCGCTGGCCCTCGGCGTAGAGCGTGTCGAACGCGAGCGACGATTTGCCCGATCCCGAGAGCCCAGTGATGACGACGAGCCGGTTGCGGGGAATGTCGAGGCTGACATTCCTGAGGTTGTGCGTGCGCGCGCCGCGGATCCGGATCGTTTCCATAGGGCAATCTGCTAATATACCTCAGCCTTCTTTCCCTGCTCCAACCCCCTATTTCGGTGAATTCCCCGGCCCGCATGAGCTCGAGCGAGCTGCGCGCCAGCGTGTCGCTGGCCGCAATCTTCGCTTTGCGCCTGTTCGGCATGTTCGTGATCCTGCCGGTCTTCGCCCTCTGGGCGGATGGGCGCCCGGGCTGGACGCTCACGCTCGTGGGCATCGCCCTCGGGGCCTACGGCCTCACCCAGGCGCTCCTGCAGGCCCCCTTCGGCTGGCTCTCCGACCGGCATGGGAGGAAGCCCCTGATCTACGCGGGCCTCGCCATGCTGGCCGCCGGCAGTTTCGTGTGCGCGCTGGGCGACTCGCCGCTGGCGATGATTCTGGGGCGCATGCTGCAGGGCGCGGGCGCAATTTCGGCAACCGTGCTCGCCATGGCCGCCGACCTCACGCGCGAGAGCCAGCGCTCCAAGACCATGGCGATCATCGGCTCGACCATCGGCGGGGTGTTCCTGCTGTCCTTCGTGGCGGGGCCCTTCCTCATGCATCGGGCGGGCGTGCCCGGGATCTTTGCGCTCACCGGCCTGCTGGCCCTGGTGGCCGTCGCGGTGGTGCGCTTCGGGGTGCCGGACGCGGAAGCCACGCCCCCGGGACTGCCGCCCGTCAAGCTGCACGTGCTGCTTCGCAATCCCGAGCTCGCCCGCCTGAACGTGGGCATCTTCGCCCTCCACGCGGTGCTGATGGCGCTCTTCGTGGTGGTCCCGGTGGCGCTCGCCCGTGCGGGGCTCGCCCCGGCCGACCACGGCTGGGTCTACCTGGGTGCGGTAACCGCAGGCCTCGCGCTGATGCTGCCAACGCTCGTGGGCCGCGCGTCGACGCACGAGCGCCCCGTGTTCCTCGCTGCGATCGCGACCGTGGGCGTGTCCGTGGCGTTGCTCGCCGCGCGCCTCGACAGCCTTGGGGTGATGGTGGCGGCACTCGTCATCTTTTTCGCGGGCTTCAACGTTCTTGAAGCCAAGCTCCCGGCGCTCGTGTCGCGAGCGGCTCCCCGGGAGGCCCGGGGCGCTGCCACGGGGGTGTATTCCAGCGTACAGTTCCTCGGCACGTTCTTCGGCGCCGCCGCCGGCGGGGCCATCGCGCAGCACGCGGGCTTCGTCACGGTGCTCGTCTGCTGCCTGGTCGTGACCGCCGCGTGGCTCGCGGTGGCCTGGAACATGGGCGATTTCCTGCCGGCCGCCTCACCGGCATCCCGAACTTAAGAAAGGAAAGATTCATGGCATCGGTCAATAAGGTCATCCTCATCGGCAACCTCGGCCGCGATCCCGAGACGCGCTACATGCCCGACGGCGGCGCGATCACCAACATCTCCATCGCCACCACCGAGACCTGGAAGGACAAGGCCGGCGAAAAGCAGGAGAAAACCGAATGGCACCGGGTCGCCTTTTTCGGCAAGCTGGCCGAGATTGCCGGCGAGTACCTGAAGAAGGGCAGCCAGGTGTATGTGGAGGGGCGGCTGCAGACGCGCAAGTGGCAGGACAAGGATGGCGCCGACAAGTACACCACCGAGATCGTCGCCGATCGCATGCAGATGCTCGGCTCGCGCCAGGGAATGGGTGGCGGGGATCGCGGCGACCGCGGCGAGCCTGCCCAGGAAGCAGGCGGCGGCGGCGGCCGGAGCGCGGCGGCCAAGCCCGCCACGGCAAAGCCCGCCGGGGGCAAGTTCGACGACTTCGAAGACGATATCCCGTTTTGACCGGAGAGAGACGAGTATGAAACGCATCTTGCTGTTCCTCTTGACCAACGTCGCGGTGATGGTGGTGCTGTCGGTCACCACGCAGCTCCTCGGCGTCAACCGCTGGCTCGCGCAGAACGGCATCGACTACGCGTCGCTGCTCATTTTCGCGGCGATCATCGGGTTTGGCGGCGCGATCATCTCGCTGCTCATCTCCAAGTGGATGGCGAAATTCGCCGCCGGGGTCCGGGTGATCGAGGCGCCGGCCACCGCCGACGAGCAGTGGCTGATCACGACGGTCAAGACGCTGGCCGGCAAGGCCGGAATCGGCATGCCCGAGGTCGGGATCTTCGCGGGCGCGCCTAACGCTTTCGCCACCGGCGCCTTCAAGAACTCCGCGCTGGTGGCGGTTTCGACGGGCCTGCTCGAGAGCATGACGCGCGACGAAGTCGAAGCGGTCCTCGGGCACGAGGTCTCGCACATCGCCAACGGCGACATGGTCACGCTCACGCTGATCCAGGGCGTGGTCAACACTTTCGTGGTGTTCCTCGCCCGCGTCGTCGGCTACGCGATCGACCGCACGGTGTTCAGGACCGAGCGCGGCATCGGTCCCGGTTTCTACGTGACCGTGTTCGTCTGCGAGATCGTGTTCGGAATCCTGGCCTCGATCATCGTCGCGTGGTTCTCGCGCCAGCGCGAATTCCGCGCCGACGCGGGCGCCGCCTCCCTGATGGGCACGCCGCGCCCGATGGTCGCGGCGCTGCGCAGGCTCGGCGGCGCGGAGCCTGCCCCGCTGCCCCAGTCGTTCCAGGCAAGCGGCATCGCGGAGGGACACAACAAGTTCCTGGGCCTGTTCTCGAGCCATCCCCCCATCGAGGTGCGCATCGCCGCGCTGGAATCGCGCCGGCCCGCGTAGGTGCCGCTTGCGCTGATCGTCGTAGCGACCGTCCTCGCCCACGCCGCATTCAACGGCAGCCGCCTCACGATCTCGCTGAACGCGCTCGCGCTCGGCGCCTCCCCGCTCGCGGTGGGCATGATGATGTCGCTGTTCGCGGCATTGCCCATGCTCCTCGGGGTGCCCTCGGGGCGGCTCGTCGATCGCATCGGCGTGCGCACCCCGATTCTTGCCGCCACCGCGTTGTTGGCGCTCGCGGTGGCATTGCCAGGCGCCTTTCCGGGAATTGCTGCGCTCTACTTCGCCGCCGCGGGCGCCGGCACGGCCTTCATGCTCTTCCACATCGCCGTGCAGCACGCGGTCGGCGAGGGCAGCCCCGAGAGGGAGCGCAAGACCAACTTCGGCTGGCTCGCGCTCGGCTTCTCGATCTCGAACTTCTTCGGGCCTACCACCGCGGGTGTCGCGATCGACCACCTCGGGTTCACCGCCACGTTCGTGATGCTGGCGAGCCTCGCCTGCGCGGCGTTCGGCGTGCTCCTCGCGCGCCGGCGCGCCTTCACCCATCGGCCCGGCGCGAGCCACGAGGGTGGGCGCCGCAGCGCTTTCGACCTCCTGCGCGACGCCGAGCTGCGACGCGTTTTCCTGGTGACGGGGCTCCTCGCATCCGCGTGGGACCTGTTCGTTTTCGTGATGCCGATCTACGGCACCTCGATCGGGCTTTCGGCCTCGACGATCGGGCTGATCCTCGGGGCGTTCGCCTTCGCGACGTTCCTCATCCGGATCTTCCTGCCGTGGATCTCGCGGTGGCTGCGCGAGTGGACGATGATCACCGGGGCGATGGCGGTCGCATGCGCGGCCTACGCGATCTTTCCGGTGGTGCACACCGTGCCGCTGCTGGCGGCAACCGCATTCCTCCTCGGCCTCGGCCTGGGCGCGACGCAGCCCTCGATCATGTCGTTGCTCTATGCCAAGGCGCCCGCAGGGCGCGCGGCCGAAGCGGTCGGCGTGCGCTCCGTCGTGCTCAACGCGAGCCATACCGTCCTGCCGCTTGCCTTTGGCGGCGTGGGTGCCGCGCTCGGCATGGCGCCGGTGTTCCTCACCATGGCCGGGGCGCTCGCAGCCGGGGGGTTCTTCGCCGCCCGACAGCGCCGGGCGGCGGCTCCGGAGTGATTAATTGACGCGCTGCACAAATGCCCCAAGTGCCTCTGTTAAAATGTGAAATTGACGATTTCGGAAGCAGGAAGCGGCCATGCCGATCTATGAGTACCGTTGCTCGAGCTGCGGGCACCAACAGGAGTTCCTGCAGAGGCTGAGCGACGCCACCCTCACGGTTTGCACCGCGTGCGGCAAGCCCACGTTCTCGAAGATGCTCACCGCCGCGGGCTTCCAGTTGAAGGGAAGCGGCTGGTACGCGACGGATTTCCGCAACTCGGGGGCCGCCCCCGCCAAGGCCGCGGATTCCAAGGGCGGGACGACGCCGGCGGAAACGGGCGCCGCCGCCGCAGAAGGCAAGTCCGAGGCGAAGGCCGAGGGCAAGTCGGAAGGCAAGGCCGAGACCAAGACGGACAGCAAGGCCGAGGGGAAGTCGGCAACCAAGGCCGACAGCGGCGCAAAAGCCCCGGGCCCGTCGGCGCCGGCCAAGCCCTGATGCACACCGTCAGGCGTTATTTCGTCGCCGGGCTCCTGGTCTGGATCCCGCTGGGCATCACGCTGTGGGTGCTCAAGCTGCTGGTCGATGTCATGGACCAGTCGCTGCTGCTGCTGCCCATGTCGTTGCGCAGCGAGGCGCTGTTCGGCTTCCACGTGCCGGGGCTGGGGATCATCCTCACGGTGGCGATCGTGCTCGCCACCGGCGCGGTCGCGGCGAACTTCTTCGGCCAGAAGCTGCTCGGGTTCGGTCACCGCATCCTCACGCGCATCCCGATCGTTCGCTCGATCTACGGGGGGGTGAAACAGATCAGCGACACCCTGTTCTCGCCCGAGGGCAAGGCGTTCCGGCGCGCGGTGCTGGTGCGTTACCCACACACTGGCGCCTGGACCGTGGCGCTCGTCACCGGCACGCCGCAGAACGAGGTGGCCGAGATCCTGGGACGCGAGCAGATCTCGGTATTCGTGCCGACGACGCCCAACATCACCGCGGGCTTCTTCCTCATCGTGCCGCGCTCGGAGACGATCGAGCTCGAGATGACCGTCGATGCCGCCCTCAAGTACATCATCTCGATGGGCGTGGCGGAGCCGGCGGCGCGGAGAATCAAGAACCAGATCCAGACAGCGCCGCCGTCCCCGTGACGACGGGGACCTAATCTCACCGGACCCGCGCAAGCGCGGGTGAAACTCGAAACATGCGCACCGAATACTGCGGCACCACCGACACCCGTTACCTTGGCCAGACCGTCACGCTCTATGGCTGGGCGCACCGCCGGCGCGACCATGGCGGGGTGATCTTCATCGACCTGCGGGATCGCGAGGGCCTGGTGCAGGTTGTCTGCGATCCCGATCGCGCGGCGACGTTCAGGACCGCCGACCAGGTCCGCAACGAGTTCGTGCTGCGCGTCACCGGCGTCGTGCGTCGGCGCCCCGGGGGCACCGTGAACGCGAACCTGAAGAGCGGCGAGGTCGAGGTGCTCGCGCATGAGCTCGAGGTCCTCAATCCCGCGCTCACCCCGCCGTTCATGATCGACGAGGAGCACCTGTCCGAGGAGGTGCGCCTCAAGTACCGTTACCTGGACCTGCGCCGCGAGCCGATGCAGCGCGCGTTGAGGATGCGCCACGCGGCCTCGCGCGCGACCCGCGGCTACCTCGACGCGAAGGGCTTCATCGAGGTCGAGACGCCGATCCTGTACAAGTCGACGCCCGAGGGCGCGCGCGAGTTCCTCGTGCCCTCGCGGGTGCACGACGGCCAGTTCTACGCGCTGCCGCAATCCCCGCAGCTCTTCAAGCAGCTGCTGATGGTCGCTGGCTTCGATCGCTATTACCAGATCGTGAAGTGCTTTCGCGACGAGGACCTGAGGGCGGATCGCCAGCCGGAGTTCACCCAGATCGACGTGGAAACTTCGTTCCTCACCGAGCGCGAGATCCAGGACCTGATGGAGGGCCTGGTACACCAGGTCTGGAAGGAAGTGCTGGGCGTGGACCTGGGAGCGTTTCCGCGCCTCACCTACGCGGAAGCGACTGCGCGTTACGGCAGCGACAAGCCCGACCTGCGCGTGAAGCTCGAGTTGACCGAGCTGACCGACCTCATGCGCGATTGCGGATTCAAGGTGTTCAAGTCCGCCGCCGAGTTGAAGGACGGGCGGGTCGCCGCGCTGCGCGTGCCGGGCGGAAACGAGCAGTTCACGCGCAAGGAGCTCGACGACCTCACGCCGTTCGTCGCGATCTATGGAGCGAAGGGCCTCGCGTATATCCGGGTCAACGATCCCGCGAAGCTGAACGAGGAAGGCCTGCAGTCGCCGATCGTGAAGTTCCTCTCGCCGCAGATCCTCGGCCAGATCATCGCGCGCACCGGCGCGGTCGCGGGCGACGTGGTCTTCTTCGGTGCCGACCGCCGCAAGGTGGTGAACGATGCCCTGGGCGCACTGCGTCAGAAGGTGGGCCACGAGAAGGGCCACGCCGAGGCGGGCTGGCGCCCGGTATGGGTGCTCGATTTCCCCGCGTACGAATACGACGAGGCGAACGCGCGCTGGGCAGCCGCCCACCATCCTTTCACCGCGCCCAAGGACGAGCATGTGGAGCTGATGGGTACCGATCCGGGCCGCGTCCTCGCCAAGGCCTATGACATCGCGTTGAACGGCTGGGAGATCGGCGGCGGCTCGGTGCGGATCCATCGCGCGGTGGTGCAGGCGAAGCAGTTCGAGGTTCTCGGGATCGGAGAAGCGGAGCAGCGCGCCAAGTTCGGGTTCCTCCTCGAGGCGCTGGCCTACGGCGCGCCGCCCCACGGCGGGATCGCGTTCGGCTTCGACCGCATGGTCGCGATGATGGCGGGCGTCGACCAGATCCGCGACGTGATCGCCTTCCCGAAGACGCAGCGCGGGCAGGACCTCATGGTGGAGGCGCCCAGCGCGGTCACCGAGAAGCAGCTGCGGGAACTGCACATCAAGCTGCGCAACTCCGCGCCTCTCACGCCGGTCGGCGAGGCCGCGGAGAGGGTCAAGTGACAGCCGCGCTCATCGCCCACGGCGGTGCCGGCAACTGGCGCCCCGGCTCGGAGCAGGAGGCCATCGACGGCATGGCGGCTGCGGTGGAGGCAGGGCGCGCCATCCTCCTGCAGGGCGGCAGCGCCGTGGATGCGGTATGCGCCACGGTGGTGCTCCTCGAGGACAATCCGATCTTCAATGCCGGTACCGGCGCGGTCCTCAACTTCGACGGCTTCTGCGAGCTCGACGCCTCGGTGATGGAAAGCGGGCAGCGCCGCATGGGCGCGGTGTGCGCGTTGCAGCGGGTGAAGAATCCGGTGCTCGTCGCGCGCAAGGTGATGGAGGAGACCGACCACGCAATGCTTGCCGGCGAGGGCGCTCAGCGGTTCGCGCGCAGCCTGGGCTTCGGCGACCACGACCCGGTGACTCCCGCACGCAAGGCCGATTGGGAGGACAAGCGCAACCGCATCGACGAGGCGCTCGGCCGCAACAGCCTCAAGATGCACCGTTTCCTCAAGGACCACCCTGAGTACGCCGGGGGCACGGTGGGCGCCGCGGCCCTCGACTCCAGCGGAATCCTGGCTGCCGCAACCTCGACGGGCGGCGTCACCCTGAAGCTCGTCGGGCGCGTGGGCGATTCCCCGGTCTGCGGCGCGGGCAATTACGCCTCGCCGCACGTCGCGGCCTCGGCGACGGGCACCGGCGAATACGTGCTGCGCTCGCTCTCGACGCGGGCGATCGCCGAAGAGGTCGAGCGCGGATCGTCGCTCGGCGAGGCGATGCGCCGCGAGCTCGAGCGCCTGGGACGCGAGTTCGACGCGGACGTCGGCTTCATCGGGGTGAACCGCTTCGGCCACGCCGTGGCCCAGCATCGCACGCGCGACATGCCGCACGCGTTTTTCTCCGGCGACACGCCGGTCGCCGCGCGCATGCGCGCGTAGCCCCTTGGCCGAGCCCAAGGTCCCGGTCTCCACGCTGGTCGTCATCCACACGCACGCCCTGGAGGTTCTCCTCCTCGAACGCGCGGACCGGCCGGGGTTCTGGCAGTCGGTGACCGGCAGCCAGCACACCGGGGAGACGCTGCGCGAGACGGCGATTCGCGAGGTCGGAGAGGAAACCGGGCTGGATGCGCGCTACCACCTGGAGGAATGGAACTTGCAGAACGTCTTCGAAATCTATCCTGTGTGGCGCCACCGTTACGCGCCCGGAGTCACGCATAACACCGAGCACGTGTTTGGGCTGCGCCTGCCGGAAGTCCAGGCGGTGCGCGTGGCGCCGGGCGAGCATCTGCAGGCCCAATGGACGCCCTGGCAGGAGGCGGCCGAGCGCGTGTTTTCCTGGAGCAACCGCAAGGCGATACTCATGCTTCCCGAGAGGAACAAGGTCCAATAGATGTCCCGCGATGGCGCCGTTACGGTCGTGACCTACAACATCCACAAGGGCTTGAGCCAGTTCAACAAGCGCCTCGTCCTGCACGGCATCAAGGACGGCCTGAAGCTGCTCGACGCGGATGTGGCTTTCCTGCAAGAAGTGCAGGGAAAGGACGACAAGAGTGCGCGCCGCCATGTGTTGTGGCCCGGGGTCTCGCAGCACGAATTCCTCACCCACGAGGGCGCGCACTGCGTCTACGGCATGAACGCGGTCTACCAGCATGGCCACCACGGCAACGCGGTGGTGAGCCGGCACCCCATCCCGGTGTGGGAGAACATCGACATCTCGCACCATCCGATCGAGAGCCGCGGGCTGCTGCATTGCGAGGTGCAGATCGACGGCTGGAAGGAGCCGCTGCACTGCATCAACGTGCACCTGGGCCTCTGGGCGAGGAGCCGGCGCTTCCAGCTCGAATGGATGGTCGAGCGCATCCGCGCCGCCGTGCCGAAGAAGGGACCCCTGGTCGTGGCGGGCGATTTCAACGACTGGCAGAAGAAGGCGAGC
The DNA here is from genome assembly GCA_030855025.1 of Pseudomonadota bacterium. Classification (GTDB taxonomy): domain Bacteria; phylum Pseudomonadota; class Gammaproteobacteria; order Burkholderiales; family Usitatibacteraceae; genus Usitatibacter. The sequence continues at coordinate 4,613 of JALYSB010000048.1, read as the reverse complement.
GATTATCTGGCCGCCGAGCTCGGCCTCTACGAGGTGTTCGAGCGCACCGAGGGCCGCCCCGCCCGCAGCTTTCCGGCGCAGATGCCGTTATTCACGCTCGATCGCATCTACGTGCGCGACCTGAATGTCGACCGCGTGCAGCGCCACACCGGCGCTCCCTGGTCGCGGCTATCGGACCACGTGGCGTTGGCGGCGACGCTTTCTCGCTAGGAAATGGGGCCCCGGCCTCGCACCGGGGCGGGCCAACGACTCGCTTCAGCGATGGTTGGCCCGATTTGCGGCGGCGCCGCGGATGAGGGTGCCGACGCCGGAGCTGGTCAGCACTTCAAGCAGCAACGCATGCGACACGCGGCCGTCGATGATGTGCGCGCTCTTCACGCCGTTGCGCACCGCGTCGAGCGCGCACTCGACCTTCGGCAGCATGCCCCCGGAGATGGTGCCGTCGTCGATCATTTCCTTCACCTTCTGCGCGGTGAGGCCCGTCACGACCTTGCCTTCCTTGTCGAGCACGCCCGTGGTGTTGGTGAGCAACATCAGCTTCTCGGCCTGGAGGGTGATGGCGAGCTTGCCCGCGGCGATGTCGGCGTTGATGTTGTAAGCCGTGCCCTTCTCGTCCACGCCGAGCGGGGCGATCACCGGGATGAAGTCGCGCGTATCGAGCAGCTGGATGATCTCCGGGTCGATGCGCACGATCTCGCCGACGAGGCCGACGTCGATCTTCTTCTTCTTGTTTTCCTTGCTCGCGACCTTGAGCCGGCGCGCATGGATGAAATGGCCGTCCTTGCCCGTGAGGCCGACCGCCTTTCCGCCCGCCTTGTTGATCAGAGTCACGATCTCCTGGTTGATGAGCCCGCCCAGGACCATCTCGACCACGTCGAGCGTTTCCTCGTCGGTCACGCGCATGCCCTGGATGAATTCGCTCTGCTTGCCGAGCTTTTGCAGGAGCGCACCGATCTGAGGCCCCGCCCCGTGCACCACAACCGGGTTCATGCCGATCAGTTTCAGGAGCACCACGTCCTCGGCGAAGTCCTCCTGGAGCGCCACGTCGGTCATCGCGTTGCCGCCGTACTTGATGACGATGGTGCGGTCGTAGAATTTCTGGATGTAAGGCAGGGCCTCGATGAGGACCTCGGCCTTCTGGGCGGACGTGAGCTTGGGCGGCATTGGGGGCGGTGGTTGCGGGCGTTGATCGGCGGCCCCTATTCTAGGGTTCACCCGGCCAAACAAAAAGACCCTGGGGCGGAAAATAGGCGCTCGGAAACGGGTTTCGCACCCCCGATCGGTGCGAGGGCGCTGCTGCGCGGGTGGTAATATTCCCCGGAAAATGTCACCGCAAGCCCCCACCACCGATCCGCGTTTTGCCGAGATCGAAAGCCATCGGCCTTACCTGGTGCGCTACGCGCTCGCGCAACTGCGCGACCGCCAGCAGGCCGAGGAGGCGGTCCAGGAGGCCTTGCTCGCGGCCCTGGAGAGCATCGGCACCTTCGCGGGCAAGTCGTCGCTGCGCACCTGGCTGACTTCGATCCTGCGCTTCAAGGTGATCGACCTGCAGCGCCGCGCGACCGCCGATAGAAGCCATGTCGAGTTCGACGAGGGCACGACCGCCGAGGACGAAGCCTGGCTCGACGAGATCTTCGACGCCACCGGCCACTGGCGCGAGGCCCCGCAGTCGTGGAGCAATCCCGCGGGCGCGCTCGAGCAACGGCGTTTCTGGGAGGCGTTCGAGCGCTGCCTGGGGCGCCTGCCTCACATGGGATCGCGCGTGTTCTTCAAACGCGAGGTCCTGGGCGAGGATACCGAGGCGATCTGTAAGGACGAGGCCATCACCGCGTCGAACTGCTGGGTGATCCTGCATCGCTCGCGCCTTGCGCTGCGCGCCTGCCTCGAGAAGAGCTGGTTTGGAAAGGAAGAGAGTGCGCGATAGCGTCAACTGCCGCGAGGCCTCCCGGATCCTGTCGATCGCCCACGAGCGGCGCCTGTCTCCCGCCGAGCTGGTCTCTCTCCAGGCGCACCTCGACCAGTGTTTCATGTGCCGCAATTTCGATTCGCAGCTCAAGTTCCTGCACCAGGCGTCGGAAAAATTCCGCACCCAGGACTAGCTTTCCAGCAACGGAGAACCCGAAGACCATGAATGCGAATACCCGAAGGAAGCTCATGCAATCCGCCCTCGCAGGCCTCGTGGCGATGGGACTGAATCCGGCCGTGTCTGCCCAGGATTCGAAGGGCGACAAGGAGAAATGCTACGGCGTCGCCAAGGCCGGCCAGAATGACTGCGGCACCGCGACGCACACGTGCGCGGGGAAGGCGACGAAGGACAACGCCCCGGAGGAGTGGAAGTACGTCCCGAAGGGCACGTGCGAGAAGGCCGGAGGCAAGAAGCAGGCGCCCGGAAAGTAGGCGTGGTCGGCATCGGGCTGCGGGCTGCGCACTACGGCGAAATCCTCGCTCGCCGGCCCGCGCTCGGCTTCCTCGAGGTGCATAGCGAGAATTTCTTCGCCCCCGGGGGCCCGGACCTGGCCTGGCTCGACCGGTTCCGCGCGCTCTATCCGCTGAGCCTGCACGGCGTGGGGCTCTCGCTCGGATCGGCGGACCCGCTGGACGAGCGCCATCTGGCGAAGCTCGAAGCATTGGTTTCGCGGGTTGCGCCGCTGCTGGTTTCCGAGCACTTGAGCTGGTCATCGTTCGGCGGTCGGCATGCGAACGACCTGCTGCCCCTGCCTTACACGGACGAGGCGCTGGACCACGTGTGCGCACGCATCGGACAGGTGCAGGACCGCCTGCGGCGCCCGATCCTGGTGGAGAACGTCTCCTCATACCTCGAGTTCGCGGAGTCGACCCTGCCCGAGTGGGAGTTCGTGGCGGAGGTCGCGCGCCGCTCGGGGTGCGCGCTGGTACTCGACGTCAACAACATCCACGTGAACGCGATGAACCACGGATTCGACGCGCGGCATTACCTCGAGGCGATTGCGCGCGACGCGGTCGGCGAGATCCATGTTGCCGGCCACGAGCAGGCAGCGGGGCTATTGATCGACACCCACGGCGCGCCGGTCTGCGACGAGGTGTGGTCCCTCTATGAAGCGGCCGTCGAGCGGTTCGGGCCGCGGCCCACCCTGGTCGAGTGGGACACCAATATCCCCCCGCTCGACGTGCTGTTGGGCGAGGCCGCGAAGGCGCGGGGAATCGCGGCCCGGGCGAGCGAGGCGTGCGCGGCGTGACGGCGCTCGCGAGGATCCAGCGCGATTTTTTCGGCGAGCTCTTCGACGAGCGGGCGGCCAGCGGGCAAGTCGAGACTTACCGCCGCAACGCGTTCGCAAACCTGCACGGCGCGCTCGCCGCCGCCTATCCGGTCGTCCTGCGGCTGGTGGGGGATGCTTTTTTTCGCGAGGCGGCGGAGCGCTTCGCGCGCACGCGCGGTTCCACCAGCGGCGACCTGAACGAGTACGGTAGCCCGTTCCCCGAGTTTCTCGCGGCCTATCCCCACGCGTCTTCGCTCGAGTATCTCGCCGACATCGCGCGGCTCGAATGGGCGGTGCACGAGTCGCGCCGTGCCGCGGACCTGCCGCTCCTCGATATGGGCGCGCTCGCGCGCGTCGCCCCCGGGCTCCAGGCCGCCATCCGTTTTGTCCTGCACCCGGCGGTACGCCTCATCGCCTCCCCCCATCCGATCCTCGCGATCTGGGAAGCCAACCAGCCGCAGCGCGACGGCACGCCCGCGGGCGATGGGGGTGCCGCGCGCATCCTGGTGCGGCGGATCGACGGCGTGGCTTCGCCCTGCGCGATCGGTGGCCACGACTGGACCTTCCTCGCCGCCCTCGAGCGCGGCGCGACACTGGATGAGGCGTGCGCGGCGCTCGGCGACGCGGCGGCCGAATTCCTCGCGCCGGCGCTGCAGCGCTACGCGCGCGAGCGGGTGCTGGGCGAATTCGAGGCGCCGTCGGCCGCGTGATCCTTGCCCGGGCCTGCGTCGCCGCTGCCTTCGCGATCGCCGCGGGTCCGGCGGCATCGCAGGAACCGGCGATGCGCCTCGAGGCGCTGACCGAGCGCATCGCGAAGATCCACGCGCAACTCGGCCAGGGAGTGCTCGCCGATCGCAGCCGGCGCGCGCTGCCCGAGGCGATTCGCGATTTCGAGGCGACGCTGCGCGCCGCGACGGCGCGCGCCACGACCCCCGAGACCCGCGACAACTACGTGCTGCTGCGCCTGCTCTGGCAGGACTATCGCGCCTGGGCCCTCAAGCCGCCCAGCCGCGACAACGCCAAGCGCCTCGCCGAGCGCGCCGAAGAGGTGGGGTGGATCGCGGCCAAGGGGGCGCGGCTCATCCACGAGGCGGGCCGGCGGGGCACCGGTCGCCTCGCGCTGGACGCCGCGCATGCCGCGACGCTCTCGCAGCGCGTTGCCCGAATGCACCTGCTGCGCCGATGGGGGATGCGCGACGAGGCGATCGCTTCCACCCTTGCCGCTTCGTCGTCGGAACTGCGCGCGACGATCGAGAAGCTGCGCAGCGCCCCGCACAACACGCCGGAGATCGACACCGAGCTGCAGGTCGCCGAGGGCCAGATGGGATTCCTGCTCCGTGCCGCCCAGGAGATCGAGGGCGGGCGGGGCAGCGCGCG
>JALYSB010000211.1 GCA_030855025.1 Pseudomonadota bacterium | reverse complement strand
GGCGGCCGCGGCTAGCCGCCCCGTCGGCGAATCACGCGCGGGGGTCCGTCTCCGCGGGCAGCGGGATTCTCAACGGTCTCCTGCTTCGTCGCGCCCGAGTCGCTCGTGACCATGAGCGAGTCCGCGTCTACGGCCTCGAAGTCGCTGCCCTTCACGCGCGCAAGCTCGCCCACCAGCATGTCGTCGTTCCAGCGCGAATCGGGCACCCCCGAGACGAACCACGCCGAGCCGTTGTCGGCGAGGATCATTCCGTACTTCTTCAGCGCGCGCAGGATGACCTGCACCGGCGGCGAGAATCCCGAGAGGTCGAAGCTCGCCTTGAGCCTCAGGCGCAATCCCATCGGCGGGTACTGCGATCCGGTGAGGCTCGACGCCTCGTGCCTGGCAGGCCACACGTACGTCCCCTGGGTCTGCGGGGCGGTGAATCGCAGCGCGTGCGCAATCTCGCCCGCGACCACCTCCTCATAGCGCACCAGGCCCGGCAAGATCGGCAGCCCCGCGGCGTCGGCGGAAGTCCAGCCCGCGGGGCGCAGCGCGTTCGAGCGCAAGTCGTAAACGGCGCCCGAGCCCGCCTCCCAGCTGCCGTCGGGTTGGGGGTAGGCTGAGAAGAGCTCGTACAAAATGCAGTTGTCGCGGTCGACCACCAGCACGTGGCGGTCGCCGTCGGACGAGGCCCCGCCCTCGATCGGCGCGTTCGGCGGGATGGGGTAGGGGCCCGGGTCGCTCTCGTCGTCATACTCGAAGGTGACGCGAACGCGCGGCTGGTTGCCCGGAACCGTCACGTAGGGAATGCCGATGGGCGCGCCCTCGTAGACGGTGCCGAAGTCGGGATGGACGCCACGGGTCGCGCCCATGGTGGCCACGAACGTGTCCGAGGCCGGATGCCGCGGCAGCGTATCGACGGGCGCGTTCCAGACATTGTCGGCAGGAAGCACCGGGCAGGTGCCGATCTGGGGCGCCGCTATGACTGCCAGGGGCAGCGCAACGATGAAGGTCCACCCGGAAAATGAGTGCATACCCGCAGTTTGCAACGCCTGTGCCAACTTGGGCCTATAGTTGACTGAATCAGTCGGATTTTGCTATAGTTGACTGGAATACTCGGGATTGAACCCCCATCCGAAAGCCGAGGCCCCCATGAGACTCACGACCAAAGGACGCTTCGCGGTGACCGCGATGCTGGACCTGGCCCTCAATGGCGCCAATGGCCCGGTAACGTTGGCTGGCATCAGCGGACGACAGAAGATCTCGCTCTCGTACCTGGAGCAGCTCTTTGGCAAGTTGCGCCGGCGCGAGCTGGTGGAAAGCGTTCGCGGCCCCGGTGGTGGTTATCATCTGGCGCGCGATGCCTCGCAGCTTTCGGTGGCCGACATCGTGCGCGCCGTCGAGGAGCCGCTCGACTCGACGCAATGCGGCGGGCGCGAGAACTGCCTCGACAGCCGCCGCTGCATGACCCACGACTTGTGGGAGGAGCTCAACGAAACCGTCTACGGCTTCCTCGCGGGCGTGAAGCTCTCGCACCTGGTTGAAAGGCAGCGCACCAAGCCCGTCTCGATCACGCGCGGCCACGCCCGGTCGCGCGATCCGCATTCCATCCTGGCTTGAGGAGCCGGAAGACATGAACGCACGCACCCACCCGATCTATCTTGACTACTCCGCCACCACGCCGGTCGATCCGCGCGTGGCCGAGAAGATGATTCCGTGGCTCACGCAGAATTTCGGCAATCCCGCTTCGAGGAGCCATGGCTACGGCTGGGAAGCCGAGGAGGCCGTGGAAGACGCGCGCGCCGAAGTGGCCAAGCTGGTGAATTGCGACGCGAAGGAAATCGTCTGGACCTCGGGCGCCACCGAGTCGGACAACCTCGCCCTCAAAGGTGCGGCGCATTTCTACAAGACCCGCGGCAAGCACCTGGTGACGGTCAAGACCGAGCACAAGGCGGTGCTCGACACGATGCGCGAGCTCGAGCGCGAAGGCTTCGAGGTCACCTACCTCGACCCCGAGCCCGATGGCCTCGTGGATCTCGAGAAGTTCACGGCGGCGTTGCGTCCCGACACGATCCTTGCCTCGGTGATGCACGTGAACAACGAGATCGGCGTGATCCAGCCGATCGCCGCCATGGGCGAGATACTTCGCGCGAAAAACATCCTTTTCCACGTGGACGCCGCGCAATCCACCGGCAAGGCGCCGATCGACCTGGAGCGCCTCAAGGTCGACCTGATGAGCTTCTCGGCGCACAAGACGTATGGCCCGAAGGGCATCGGCGCGCTGTATGTGCGGCGCAAGCCGCGCGTGCGCCTGGAAGCGCAGATGCATGGCGGCGGGCACGAGAAAGGGTTCCGTTCCGGGACGCTCGCGACCCACCAGATCGTCGGCATGGGCGAAGCGTTTCGGCTGGCGCGCCTCGAGATGGCCGCGGAAGGCGAGCGCATCCGCATGCTGCGCGACCGGCTGCTCGCGGGCTTCGAGGACATGGAGGAGATCTACGTGAACGGCGACCTGGACCAGCGGGTTCCCCACAACCTCAACGTGAGCTTCAACTACGTCGAGGGCGAGTCGCTGATCATGGGTATGAAGGAGCTGGCGGTTTCGTCGGGCTCCGCGTGCACCTCCGCGAGCCTCGAGCCGTCGTACGTGCTGCGCGCCCTCGGGCGCAACGACGAGCTCGCCCATAGCTCGATCCGCTTCACCCTCGGGCGCTTCACTACCGAGCAGGACATCGAGTTCGCGATCAAGCTCATCCGCGAGCGCATCGGCAAGCTGCGCGAGATGAGCCCCCTGTGGGAAATGTACAAGGACGGCATCGACTTGAATTCGGTGCAATGGGCAGCACATTGAAGGGAGCAGTCCGGTAACCGGAGACGAACATGGCATATAGCGAAAAAGTCATCGATCACTACGAGAATCCCCGCAACGTCGGCTCCTTCGGCAAGGAGGAGGAGGGTGTGGCCACCGGCATGGTCGGCGCGCCCGCCTGCGGCGACGTGATGAAGCTGCAGATCAAGGTGAACAAGGACGGCATCATCGAGGACGCGAAATTCAAGACCTACGGCTGCGGGAGCGCGATCGCCTCCTCGTCGCTCGTCACCGAGTGGGTGAAGGGCAAGTCGGTGGACGAGGCCGCGACCATCCGCAACACCCAGATCGCCGAGGAGCTTGCGCTCCCGCCGGTGAAGATTCATTGCTCGATCCTCGCCGAGGACGCCATCAAGGCGGCGGTTGCCGACTACCGCAAGAAATTCGCCCCCGCGCAGGTCGGGGCCGAGCAGAAGGCGGCGGACTGACATGGCGGTCACCCTCACCGACCGCGCGGCCCAACACGTGCAGCGCTACATCGAGAAGCGCGGCAAGGGCGTGGGCCTGCGCCTGGGCGTGAAGACCACCGGCTGCTCGGGGCTCGCGTACAAGCTGGAGTTCGCCGACGACATCAAGCCGGAGGACGTCTCTTTCGAGACCAACGGCGTGCGCGTGCTGATCGACCCGAAGAGCCTCGCGTACCTCGACGGCACCGAGCTCGACTTCGCACGCGAGGGCCTGAACGAAGGCTTCAAGTTCAACAACCCGAACGAGAAGGACCGCTGCGGCTGCGGCGAATCGTTCAACGTCTAGGGGACGGACCCCGGTTCTCGCCTTTGCCTGGTCTGGGGTCCGTCCCCGGTTCCACGATGACCCCGGAATTCACTAAGAACCACTTCGATCTGCTCGGCCTGCCGCTCGGTTATGCGGTCGACCTGGGGCACCTGGAGCAGCGCTACCGCGAGCTGCAGTCGCAGGTGCACCCTGACCGGTTCGCGTCGGGCAGCGATGCCGAGCGCCGCGTGGCGATGCAATGGGCTACGCGCGCCAACGAGGCGTACCGCACCTTGCGCGATCCCGTGGGCCGCGCGCGCTACCTGCTCGCCCTCAAGGGCTTCGACACGGGGGAGGAGACCAACACTTCGATGCCGCCCGACTTCCTCATGCAGCAGATGGAATGGCGCGAGGCGGTGGTGGCGGCGACCGCGGCGCGCGATGCGCCTGCGCTCGGCACACTGCGCGGCGACATCGGGCGCGCCCGGGGCGAGATGCTGCAGATGCTGGCACGCGCCATCGACCAGGACGCCAACTTCGACGCCGGCTGCTCGCTGGTGAGGAAGCTCAGGTTCCTCGAGAAGCTCGAGGAGGAGATCGACGAGGCGCTCGAATGAGTGTCGCCGCCGGCACGCGCGCGCGCATCGAGGCGGCGCATCGCTCGAGTGCGTTCTATCGCGGCTACCTCGCCAACCACCACCCCATGGCGATGGTTGCCCTCGACGGCATGGGTGCATCCCCGGCGGACCTCGACCGCTTCGAGTCGTCGTATCTGCCGCGCCTGGAGCCGATCGCGGCGAGCGTGGTCGTGATCCAGCCCGGCGACGAGGCCGCGCACCTCGGCTCGCCGCGCGCGTTTCCCGAGTGGGTCGATTACTTCTCGAAGGCCATCGACCATGAGGGCGTGAACACGGTGCTTGGCCGATGGATCGACCGACTCGTGCCCGCCCTGGCCGCCGGCGCCTTCCACGGCGCGATCCGCACCGCCTTCGCGCTCGAGTCGGAGACAGCACGCGAAGCGGCCCATGCGCTGGCGTACTGGGCGGCGGCCTACGAGCCGTTGCCGGTGCCGCCGCAAGCCGCCGGCACGCGCTCGCCCTACGAGGTGCTGGTGGCGCTCGCACGCGATCCGGCGCACGCGGGCAAGCGGTTGCCCGGGCGCAACATCGTCGAGCGCACGGTCGCGGCCGCGGCACTCCCCGATTTCGCCGCCTACGTGGCGAGCGTCGATCCGGCGCAACTCGACCTCGACGCGATGGCGTGCGCCGTGCTGCGCGCCTATGCCGCCTCCGGGGATTTCACGCTGCTGCATGGCGTGACCGGTACTCATGCTTTCCGGCTGCTCACGCCCTACGCGAGCGATCCGCGCGCGGCACTCGCCGACCTCTGGGTCGCGGTGGTCGCGGCCTACCTCGGTGCGGGCTCGCCCCCGGTCGAGGGC
>JALYSB010000047.1 GCA_030855025.1 Pseudomonadota bacterium | reverse complement strand
CGCACCACGACGGCCTTCACGCCGAGCAGTGCCGTGCCCTTGGCCGCCCAGTCGCGCGACGATCCCGAGCCGTACTCCTCGCCGCCGAAGACGACGGTGGGCGTGCTCTGCTCGATGTACTTCATGGCGGCATCGTAGATCGCGAGCTGCTCGCCCGAGGGCTGGAAGAGCGTGACGCCCCCCTCGACTCGCGTTCCGTCGGGCCTTGCCGGCAGCATGAGGTTCTTGATGCGCACGTTGGCGAAGGTGCCGCGCATCATGACCTCGTGGTTGCCGCGCCGCGCGCCGTAGCTGTTGAAGTCCGCTTTCTGGACGCCGTTGGCGATCAGGTACTTGCCGGCGGGCGAGGTGTCCTTGATCGAGCCGGCGGGCGAGATGTGGTCGGTGGTTACCGAGTCGCCCAGCAGGGCCAGCGCCCGCGCGCCCTTAACGTCGTGCGCACGGCCCGCGCTCATGCCGAAGTCCTTGAAGAACGGCGGCTCGGCGATGTAGGTCGACTTCGGCCAGTTATAGACCTGGCCGGAGGACGACGGCACGTCCTGCCACATCGGATTGTTCTTGTTGAAGTCGCTGTAGTTCGCGCGCGCCATCTCGGGATCCTGGGCGTACTTGATGAGCGCCTGCACCTCCGCGCTCGTGGGCCAGATGTCCTTGAGGTAGACCGGTCCCGCGGTGCCCTGGCCGACGGGCTCGGTGGTCAGGTCCCTGAGCACCGTGCCGGCGATGGCGTAGGCGACCACCAGCGGCGGGGAGGCGAGGAAGTTCGCGCGCAGGTTGGGATGGATGCGTGCCTCGAAGTTGCGGTTGCCCGAGAGCACCGCGGCACACACCAGGTCGTTGTTCACGATCGCCAGGTCGATGGGTTCGGCGAGCGGCCCCGCGTTGCCGATGCACGTCGTGCAGCCGTAGCCCGAGACATAGAAGCTCAGCTTCTCGAGGTAAGTCAGGAGTCCCGCGGCCTTGAGGTACTCGGTGACCACTCGCGATCCCGGGGCGAGCGAGGTCTTGATGTGCGGCTTGACCGTCAGGCCGCGCTCGACCGCCTTCTTGGCGAGCAGTCCTGCGGCGAGCAGCACGCTGGGATTGGAGGTATTGGTGCACGAGGTGATCGCCGCAATCAGCACGTCGCCCGAACCGAGGCTGACGCCGTCGCTGGTGGTGACGCGCTTGGCGAGGTCCTCGGGCTTCTTCGAGAAGCCGTTGACGGCCACGGGCTGCGCGAAGAGCTCGGTGAATTTCGACTTGAGGTTGCCCAGGTCGATGCGGTCCTGCGGGCGCTTCGGGCCGGCGACCGACGGCACGATGGTGTCGAGGTCGAGGTCGTGCACCTCGGAGTAGTCGATGTCGCCCTTCTTCGAGACGCCGAACATCTCCTGGGCGCGGAAGTAGGCCTCCAGCGCCGAGACCTGCTCCGGCGTGCGTGCGGTGTAGCGGTAGTAGTCGATGGTCTTTTCGTCCACCGGGAAGAAGCCCATGGTCGCGCCGTACTCGGGCGCCATGTTGGCGATGGTGGCGCGGTCGGTCACGGCGAGCGTGCGCGTGCCCTCGCCGAAGAACTCGACGAACTTGCCCACGACCTTGAGGCTGCGCAGCATCTCGGTCACGGTGAGCACCAGGTCGGTGGCGGTCACGCCCTCGCGCAGCTTGCCGGTGAGGTTCACGCCGACCACGTCGGGCGTCAGGAAATACACCGGCTGCCCCAGCATCCCGGCCTCGGCTTCGATGCCACCCACGCCCCAGCCCACGACACCCAGGCCGTTGATCATGGTGGTGTGGCTGTCGGTGCCGACGAGCGTGTCGGGGTAGTACATGCCGTTCTTCGAGAACACGCCGCGCGCCAGGTACTCGAGGTTCACCTGGTGCACGATGCCGATTCCGGGAGGCACGACCTTGAAGGTGTCGAACGCCTGCATCCCCCATTTCATGAACGTGTAGCGCTCGCGGTTGCGGGCGAACTCGAGCTTCATGTTGAGGTCGAGCACGTTGGCGGCGCCGTAGTGGTCGATCTGCACCGAGTGGTCCACGACCAGGTCCACCGGCACCAGCGGCTCGATCACCTTGGGATTCTTGTTCATGCGCGCCGCCACGTTGCGCATCGCGGCCAGGTCGGCCAGCAGCGGCACGCCGGTGAAGTCCTGCAGCACGATGCGCGCGAGGATGAAGGGAATCTCCTCAGTGCGCGCGCCCTTCGGCTTCCAGTTGGCGAGCTGCTTCACGTGCTCCTCGGTGATCTTCTTGCCGTCGACGTTGCGCAGCACGCTCTCGAGGACGATGCGGATCGAGATCGGCAGGCGCTTGACCGACGGGAGGGCCGCAGCGAGCGCGGGCAGCGAGTAGTACTGGCCGGTCTTGCCGGGAGCGGGCGTGAAGGACTTGAGGGTGTCGAACGCGTTATGGGGCATGGTGGCGGAGTCCTCTTTCAATTTTTCGTCATCAGGTCCACGAACTCGTGGACGGGAATGGTCTCGAGCCGCTTCTGGTCCAGGCACAGCTCCAGGATCGCGGCGCGCTGCTTCTCGGGGAACTGGCGCGCGAGGTTGGTCCTGAACTTCTCCACCAGCACGGGCATGCCTTCCTTGCGGCGGCGCTTGTGGCCGATCGGGTACTCGACCGCGATCTCCTTCAGCTTCTTGCCGTCCTTGAACTCCACCGTGAGCGCGTTGGCGATCGAGCGCTTCTCGGGGTCGTGGTAGTCGCGGGTAAGCTGCTTGTCCTCGACACAGCTGATCTTTTCGCGCAGCTTGTCGATGCGCGGGTCGCCCGCGACCACATCCTCGTAGTCCGAAGCGATGAGCCGCCCGAAGAGGATCGGCACCGCCACCATGTACTGGATGCAGTGGTCGCGATCGGCGGGGTTGTTGAGCGGCCCCTTCTTGTCGATGATGCGGATGCACGCCTCGTGGGTGCGGATCGTGATCTTCTTGATGTCCTCGGGCGTCTTGCCGAGCCGCGCGAGTTCCGCGTTGAGCGTCATCGCCGCCTCCACCGCGGTCTGCGAGTGGAACTCCGCCGGGAACGAGATCTTGAAGAGGATCTGTTCCATGACATAAGTGCCGTACGGCCGCTGGAACTTGAACTCGTTGCCCTTGAAGAGCACGTCATAGAAGCCCCAGGTCTTGGCGGTCAGCACCGAGGGATACCCCATCTCGCCGGTCCTCGCGATGAGCGCGAGCCGCACCGCGCGCGAGGTGGCGTCGCCCGCCGCCCAGCTCTTGCGCGAGCCCGTGTTGGGCGAGTGCCGGTAGGTACGCAGCGACTGCCCGTCGACCCAGGCGAGCGAGACCGCATTGATCGTCTCATCGCGGGCGAGGCCGAGGAGCCCGGCGATGACGGCGGTGGAGGCCACCTTCACCAGCACCACGTGGTCGAGGCCCACCTTGTTGAAGCTGTTCTCGAGCGCGATCACGCCCTGGATCTCATGCGCCTTGATCATGGCGGTAAGGACGTCGCGAACCACCAGCGGTGCGCGCCCGGCAGCGACGTTGTTCCTCGAGATCCAGTCGGCCACGGCGAGGATCCCGCCCAGGTTGTCCGAGGGGTGCCCCCACTCGGCCGCGAGCCAGGTGTCGTTGAAATCGAGCCAGCGGATCATCGTGCCGATGTTGAAGGCCGCTTGGATGGGGTCCAGCTGGTAGGACGTGCCGGGGACTTTCGCGCCGTGGGGCACGACGGTGCCGGGCACGATCGGGCCGAGCAGCTTGGTGCAGGCCGGATACTCCAGCGCCTCGAACCCGCAGCCGAGCGTATCGATCAGGCAATAGCGCGCGGTCTCATAGGCGTCCTTCGAGGAGACCTTGTACTTTTGCACGTAGTCGGCGATGTCGGCCAGGACCTTGTCGGGGTCGGGGCGGATGTTTGAAATGTGTGCGGACATGGGGCGTGGCGGGTTCTCTTGGGTGGGTTATTTGGCGGTTGGTAGCTGCGAGCCGATGTTCGCCTCGCACATCTGGGCCTTGGCGGCACGCCCTTCGGCGTCGTCGGAGCGGGTCTTGCGGCGTTCGAATTCGAGGCTTTCGCGGACCTGGCGCTGCGCCGGGCCGTCCTGGTCGTAGCGTGTCATGGCGACGCGGTTCCTGCGCTTCCACTGCTGGAATCCGGCGTCGAACTTGGCCGAGAAGCCCGGGACGTCCTCCGCGCACGATTGGTAGTTGGAGAGCATTCCGACCACCGCATCCATGGGCAGCTCGGGCTGCTGGGTGGGTGCGGCCGGATCGGCCCTGGCCGCATCCCGCGGCTTGTCGCCGGCGGGCGCGGGCGGCGCAACCGTGCTCTGCCGTGCGTCCTCGGCGCACTTCGAGTCCTGGTACACCACCTTGCCGTCGCGGCCGACGCACTTGAAGAGCGACTGGGCGTCGGCGGCCATGACAGCCGAAAGTCCGGCGAGGAGGGCGGCGAATCGGCGCGCGCGCATCGCCTACTTGCGCTTTCCGATCGGGACGAACTCGAGGTTCTCGGGGCCGGTGTAGTTGGCGCTGGGGCGGATGATCTTGCCGTCGATGCGCTGCTCGATCACGTGGGCCGCCCAGCCGGAGGTGCGCGCGATCACGAAGAGCGGGGTGAACATCGCCGTCGGCACGCCCATCATGTGGTACGACGTGGCGCTGTACCAGTCGAGGTTGGGGAACATCTTCTTCTCGCGCCACATCACGTCCTCGACACGCGCCGAGATGTCGAAGAGCTTCATGTTCTTCGCGTCGTGCGAGAGCTTGCGCGCGACCTCCTTGATCACCTGGTTGCGCGGGTCGGCGATGGTATAGACCGGGTGGCCGAACCCGATGATGACCTGCTTTTCGCCCACGCGGCGCACGATGTCGCGCTCGGCCTCGTCCGGCGTGTCGTAGCGCCCGATGGTGTCGAACGCGAACTCGTTCGCCCCGCCGTGCTTCGGCCCCTTGAGCGCGCCGACCGCTCCGGTGATCGCCGAGTGCATGTCCGAGCCGGTGCCGGCAATCACGCGCGCGGCGAAGGTCGAGGCGTTGAACTCGTGCTCGGCATAGAGGATGAGCGAGGTGTGCATCGATCGCACCCAGAGCTCCGGGGGCTTGCGGGCGTGCAGAAGGTTGAGGAAATGCCCGCCGATGGACTCGTCGTCGGTCTCCACTTCGATTCGCCGGCCGGAGTGGGCGAAGTGATACCAGTACAGCAACATCGAGCCGAACGAGGCCATGAGCCGGTCGGCGATGTCGCGTGCATACGCGAGCTTGCGCTCCTCGCCCTCGGGCAGCACCACGCCCAGGGCGGAGCAGGCGGTGCGCATCACGTCCATCGGATGGGCATCGGCGGGGATCGACTCGAGGATGTCCTGCACCGCCATCGGGATGCCCCGCAGAGATTGCAGCTTGCGCTTGTATCCCGAGAGCTCGGCATCGTTCGGCAGCTTGCCGTACACAAGCAGATACGCGATCTCCTCGAATTCGGAAGTCTCCGCGATGTCGAGGATGTCGTAGCCGCGGTAGTGCAGATCATTGCCGGTGCGCCCGACGGTGCACAACGCGGTGTTGCCTGCGGGCACGCCCGAAAGCGCGACCGACTTCTTGGGCTTCGGCGGGACAACGGGGTTGGCTTGATCGTTCATGGGGTGTTTCGCCTTTTCAAAAGAACGCCTCCGCGGCCTCTTCGGGCAATGCGACTCCTGTCACGCGGGCCTTCTGCAGCAAGTTCCAGAAATAGCGGTAGGTGGCGCGGTCGTGGAGCTCGCCGTGGTACTGGATCGGCCCCCAGTGGGCGCGCTGCGCGGCGAGCAGGATCTCGGATGCGTCGGCGACCTCGCCGAGGTCGGGCTTCATCGCATCGACGATCGGCTGGATCTGCGACGGATGGATGCTCCACATGCGAAGGAACCCGAAATCGTTGCGCGCGCGCCAGGCGTCGCGAAAGACGTTGTACGCATTCTTGAGGTCGAGGGATACGTTGTGCGCGGGCACCACCCCATGGGCGAGTGCCGCGGCGACGATGCCGGCCTTGGCGCGCACCACGAGCGGATGCTCGAACTGCCCCGGCGAGCGCATGTTCGAGGCGTGGATCGCCCCGTGGTGGCCGCTCACGAAATCCATCAGCCCGAAGTCGAGCACCTGCACATGCTCGAGGGCCGCGATCTGCCAGGCGTCGTGCAGGGCCCCGTGGGTTTCGACCAGCACGTGGACCGGCACCGCGGCCTTCACCTTCTTCCGGCGCGCGACATCCTGGATATAGCCGACCATCTCGGCCGCCTGGGAAGCCGCTGTGCACTTGGGGACCGTGAGGTAGGCGAGCACCTTGCCCGCGCCGCCCACCAGGATGTCGACGTCCTTCTTCCAGTGAGGATGGGTGTAGTCGTGGATGCGCGCACCCGCCATCGCCTGCAGGTTCTGGGTGGAGCTCAACACGTCGACGATCATCTCGGCGTGCTGCTTTTCCTTTCCCGCCTCGGCGCCGTCCTCGCAATCGCAGGTCACGTCGAAGATTCGCCCGAGCTTGCCCTGCAGCTCGAGCGCCTTGACGATCAGCTTCTCGCTGCCCGCGAAATGCTCGCACGCGGGAATGACGGGAATCGCCTTCTCGCCGGCGAACAGGGCGTCGCGCGGGTGGGGGATCCGGGTGGGGCTGGGGCTCGGGGACATGAAGGCTCTCGCGAATTCCTCTATTTTAGGGGTTTTGCCGGCGCGGAATCAGCACCGAGTAGTCGAGGTCGAGCACCACCGCCGCGTTCTTCTGGCCTGGGTCCAGCGCCGGTAGCGTGACCAGGCCGTGGTTCTTTACCCCGATCATGCGCAGCCGGAGCGCTCCCACGTCCCGCCGGCCGGGAATTTCCTCGCGCGCAAGCACCACGTGCCGGCAGTACAGCGTGTCACCGGCGAAGGTCGGGTTGGCGTGGGTGCCGCCGTGGATCGCCGCGATCGCGAAGGCATTCTCGAGTCCGTCGTGAGAGAGCGCCCGGCACACCGAGATCACGTGCCCGCCGTAGATCAGCCGGCGTCCAAACTGATTGTCCCGCGCGAGGAATGCGTCGAAATGGATGCGCGCCGTGTTCTGGTAGAGCCGCGTGGCGAGCATCGGGTCCGACTCCTCGAGGGTCATGCCGCCCGGATGGTCGATGGTCTCGCCCGGCGCGTAGTCGTCCCACCAGCGCTCGCCGCCCGTGGCCTGCGGATCGAGGGCTCCGGGCGCGAGGAATGCAGGGACTGCAAGACTCGCGACGGCGCGCGGCAGCTCCGGCACGCGCGCCGCGCCTGCGCTGGAGCCGCGCGCGCTCACCATCACCCAGCGCGCCCAGGCGAGCACCTCCAACCCATCCTGGTTGGTGGCTCGCGAGCGCACGTACACCACGCCGCTCTTGCCGCTCGAGTTCGCTTTCGCGCCGATCACCTCGGACTCGCAGGAGAGGGTGTCGCCCGCATAGACCGGAGCCAGGAACCGCACGTCGGCATAGCCGAGGTTGGCGACGGCGTTGTAGGAGATATCGGGAACCGTCTTGCCGAACGCAACGTTGAAAACGAGGAAGTCGTCGATCGGGCAGGCACGGTGTCCCAGGGCGCGCGCCAGGGGCGTCGAGCAGTGCACCGGCTGGCGCGCACCGGTCAGCGCGATGTAGAGCGCGGCATCGCCTTCGGTCAGCGTGCGCGGAACCGGATGGTGGAAGCGGCGCCCGACCTCGTAGTCCTCGAAGAAATATCCCGCGAGCGGACGCGCATCGCTCACTGTCCGGCTTCCAGCTTCTCGATCATGTCTGCGAGAGCGAGCAGGCGGCGCGCGCCCTTCACGTGGTGGCCCTCGACCAGCCGTCCGTTGACCACGACGGTGCCGCGTCCTTCCTGGTTCGCGCGGCCCAGGGCTTCGATCACCTCGTCCGCGCCGGCGAGATCGTGGGGCTTGGGCGTGAAGGCGTCGTTGCAATAGGGAAGCTGGAAGGGGTGAACCAGGCTCTTGCCGTCGAAGCCGAGATCGCGGGCGAGCCTGCAGGCGTACTCGAACGACTGCATGTCCTTCAGGTCCGTGGAGATTCCGTCGACCACGGAGCGGTCGTAGGCGCGCCCCGCGAGCAGCACTTGCGACAAGCTGTGGACCACCGCGATGCGATCGGGCGTGCGCCGGCCGTGGAGCTGGTTGAGGAGGTCGGAAGTCGCCATTACCAGGCACGCGATGCGGTCCGAGGCAGCGGCGATCTCCTCGGCGCGCAACACCGCGATCGGGCTCTCGATCATCAACATGATCGGCAAGTGCTGGCCGCCGGCCGCATCGAGCGCGGCGAGCGCCTCGTGCACGCCGGCCTTCGATTCAACGTTGGGAAACAGAACCGCGTCCGCCCCGATGGAGGCCACCGCTTCCACGTCGTCGTGTCCCCACGGGGAGTCGAGGTCGTTCACGCGGACCACCACCTCGCGGCGCCCGTAGCCGCCCGCCAGCACGGCTTCGGCCACGTACTTGCGCGACTGCTCCTTCAGCTCCACCAGGATCGGGTCGCCGAGGTCGAGGATCACCGAGTCGACCTTGAGGGTCCGCGCCTTGTTCAGGTACCGGGTGCTGCAGCCGGGCACGTAGAGCATCGAGCGGCGCGGGCGATAATAGGGATTCATGAGATGCAAGTCGTTGAAATTGAAAACTTATTCGGTGAGATGTGCGGATGGGATAAGTTCTATCTTATATAAGACATGCGCCAAAAGCCATGCTAGCATTGGGAGGCAATGAAGAAGAGCGCGGCGACCCCTTCGTTCAGGCCACTATACGAGCAGATCAAGATCCTGCTCACGCAGAGCCTTGTGGCCGGCGAGTGGAAGCCGGGCGAGGCGATCCCCTCGGAAATCGAGCTGGCCGCGCGCTACCGGGTGAGCCAGGGGACGGTGCGCAAGGCGATCGACGTGCTTTCCTCGGAGCACATCCTGGTTCGCCGCCAGGGCAAGGGCACGTTTGTCGCGTCGCATAACGAGCCGTCCTACCAGTATCGCTTCCTGCGCGTGGTTCCCGATTCGGGTGAAAAGCCGCATCCGAAGAATCTTTTCTTTGCGCTCGAACGCGGCAAGGCCAGTGGCGAAGCGGCGCGCGCGCTGGGCTTGAAGCCGGGCTCGGCGACGATGGGGTTCAAGCGCGTGATGTCCTTCGAAGGCCGCCCGGTGATCCTCGACGAGATCGTGTTCGAAGCGAGCCAGTTTCCCGGTCTCACGCTCGCCGAGCTCGAGGAATTCAATGGCTCCGTCTACAGCTTCTACGAGTCGGTTTTCGGCGTGCGCATGATCCGCGCCGAGGAGCGGCTGCGCGCGGTGGCAGCGGACTCGGTGGCAGCGGCGCACCTGAAGGTCGCCGCCGGAGCGCCGCTGCTGTGCGTCGACCGCATCGCCTTCACCTATGGCGACAAGCCGGTTGAGTGGCGCCGCGGCCTGTGCGTGACCGACGGCTTCTCCTACTTCAACGAACTGTCCTGATAAAATCGAAGTCTGCCGACAGGAATAACAACATGAGCTCCGCGCCGAAGCCGCGCCCCAAATACTACGACCTGAATCTGGCGCACCTTCCTCCCCCGGGGCTGGTCTCGATCCTCCACCGAGTTTCCGGCCTGCTCCTGTTTTTCCCGATCCTCCCGCTGCTGCTCTACATGCTCCAGGCCACCCTCGGCTCCGAGCAGGGGTACGCGCACTGGCGCGAGTTCTTCTCGCGGCCGATCGTGAAGCTCCTCGCCGTCGGCGCGCTCTGGCTCTACGCGCACCACTTCTGGGCGGGAATTCGCTACCTCCTGCTCGACGTGCACATCGGCGTGGACAAGGCGCCGGCGCGCGCGAGCGCCGTTGCGGTGCTGGCCCTGGGAATCGCGACCACGCTGCTGCTCGGCTGGCGGCTATGGTGAAGCGCTATTCGAAGTCGCCCGTCGGCGCGCACTTCGGTTTGGGCGACTGGCTGCTGCAACGCCTGACGGCGGTGGTGATGGCGGCGTACAGCGTGGGATTCATCGTGTGCCTCGCATGGCACGCGCCCTCGAACCATGCCGAGTGGAAGTCGATCTTCGCCAATTCCTGGGGTCGGCTGTCGACGATGCTCTTCCTCGCCGCACTGCTCTACCACGCGTGGGTCGGCATGCGCGACATCGTCATGGATTATGTGAAACCCGCTGGCGTGCGGCTGGTCCTCGAGGGCGCCGTGGGCCTTGCGCTCCTCGGCTATCTCGTCTGGTCGGCCTCGATCCTGTGGGGGCGAGCATGACCATTGCGGTGCGCAAGTTCGATGCGGTCATCGTGGGGGCGGGCGGCTCGGGCATGCGCGCCTCGCTCGAGCTCGCGCAGGCGGGCCTCAAGGTTGCGGTGCTCTCGAAAGTGTTCCCTACGCGATCCCACACGGTGGCGGCCCAGGGCGGAATCGGCGCCGCGCTCGGCAACATGGGCGAGGACAGCTGGCTGTGGCACATGTACGACACCATCAAGGGCTCGGACTACCTCGGCGACCAGGACGCGATCGAGTTCATGTGCCGCATGGCCCCCGAGGTGGTGATCGAGCTTGAGCATTACGGGATGCCGTTCGACCGGAATGAAAACGGGACCATCTACCAGCGGCCGTTCGGCGGGCATTCGGCGAATTTCGGCGAAAAGCCGGTGCAGAGGAGCTCGTGCGCGGCCGACCGCACCGGCCACGCCATGCTGCACACGCTCTACCAGCGCAACGTGATGGCGAAGACGCAGTTCTTCGTCGAGTGGATGGCGCTGGACCTCATCCGCGGCGCCGACGGGCAGGTGCTCGGCGTGACCGCCCTCGAGATGGAAACCGGCGATATCGTGATCTTCCACGCCAAGGCGACGCTCTTCGCCACCGGCGGCGGCGGGCGCATCTACTCGTCCTCGACCAACGCCTTCATCAACACCGGCGACGGCCTCGGCATGGCGTCGCGCGCCGGGATCCCGCTGGAGGACATGGAGTTCTGGCAGTTCCATCCGACCGGCGTGGCGGGGGCCGGAGTCCTGATCACCGAAGGCGTGCGCGGGGAGGGCGGCTACCTCCTCAACAAGAACGGCGAGCGCTTCATGGAGCGCTATGCGCCGACCATGAAGGACCTGGCGTCGCGCGACGTGGTCGCGCGCGCCATGGCGACCGAAATCAAGGAAGGCCGTGGCCTGGGCGAGCATGGCGACTACGTGCTGCTCAAGCTCGACCACCTCGGCCTCGAGACGATCGACAAGCGCCTGCCCGGCATCCGCGAAATCGCGATGAAGTTCGCCAACGTGGATCCCGTGAAGGAGCCGATCCCGGTGGTGCCCACGGTGCACTACCAGATGGGGGGAATCCCCACCAACTATCACGGCCAGGTCGTGGTACCCGCGGGGGGAAACCCGAACGCCGTCGTGGCGGGCTTCTATGCCGCTGGCGAGTGCGGCTGCGCCTCGATCCACGGCGCCAACCGGCTCGGCACCAATTCGCTCACCGATCTCCTGGTCATGGGCAAGAGCTCGGCGATGTCGATGATCGAGTTCGTGCGCGGCTCCGGCGCCGCCCATCGCGACCTGCCCAAGGATGCATCCGACTATTCGAGGAGCCGCGTCGCACGCCTCGACTCGCAGGCCGACGGCGAGGAGGTGCACATGGTGCGCGGCGACATCCAGCGCACGATGCAGCTGCATTGCGGCGTCTTTCGCTTCCCGGACCTGCTGCAGGAAGGCGTCGTCAAGATCAAGGCGATCGCCGAGCGCGCGCAGCGTACCCGGATCACCGACAAGTCCAAGGTCTTCAACACCGCGCGCATCGAGGCGCTCGAGCTCGACAACCTCGTCGAGACCGCGCGCGCCACGATGATCTCGGCCGAGGCGCGCAAGGAAAGCCGCGGCGCGCAGGCGCGCGAGGACCATCCCACTCGCGACGACCAGAACTGGCTCAAGCACTCGCTCTGGTATCGCGACGGCGATCGCCTCGACTACAAGCCGGTGAACCTCAAGCCCCTGTCCGTCGAAAGTTTCGTCCCCAAGGCACGCGTCTACTGACCATGAAGATCCGCATCCAGCGCTACGACCCGGACAAGGACTCGAAGCCGTACCTGCAGGACTACGACCTCGAGCCCGGCCCGGCCGATCGCATGCTCCTCGATGCGCTGATCCGCATCAAGACGATCGACGACTCGCTCGCGTTGCGGCGATCGTGCCGCGAAGGCGTGTGCGGATCCGATGCGATGAACATCAACGGCAGGAACGGGCTCGCCTGCACCACCCGGCTCGCCGACCTTCCCGCCACCGTGGTCCTGAAGCCGCTGCCGGGTCTGCCGATCATCCGCGACCTCATCGTCGACATGACGCAGTTCTTCGCGCAGTACGATTCGATCAAGCCGTATGTGATCGACGAGCGGCCAATGCCCGAGCGCGAGCGGCTGCAGTCGCCCGAGCAGCGCGAGGAGCTCGACGGCCTCTACGAGTGCATCCTGTGCGCGTGCTGCTCGACGGCCTGCCCGAGCTTCTGGTGGAACCCCGACAAGTTCGTGGGCCCCGCGGGCCTGCTGCAGGCCTACCGGTTCATCGCCGACAGCCGCGACCAGGCCGTGAACGAGCGCCTCGACGACCTCGAGGACCCGTATCGCCTGTTCCGCTGCCACACCATCATGAATTGCGTGGACGTCTGCCCCAAGGGCCTCAACCCCACGCTCGCCATCGGCAAGATCAAGGAGCTCCTGGTGCGCCGCGCGGTTTGAAAAGCTTGAAACACAGAGACCACAGAGACCACAGAGGAGAGTCCTTGTGCGGAGTTCGTGGCCACGTTGACTCCGAGCCAACACAGCAGATGGTTTTTCTCTGTGGTCTTTGTGGTCTCTGTGTTTCAACGCTTTAATGGACGAACGCAGTGTCGAGCGGTTGAAGTGGAGGAGTCGAAGGGGATTGCTGGAGCTGGACCTGGTGTTCGAGCGGTTCTGGGCGGGTGAGGGAGGGCGGTTGACCGATGGCGAGGCGGCGGCGCTCGAGCGGCTGCTGGTCCTGCCCGACAACGATTTGCTGGACCTGGTGATGGGTAAGTCGGATGCCCCCGATGCAGCGCTGGGGGAGCTGGTGGAAAAACTAAGGGCCGCCTGAAGCGGCCGATGGAGCCAAAGATGGAAGCTAAAGGCAAGGCGACACTCAACATCGACGGCGGCAAAAGCCTCGAGATGCCCGTCTACGGCGGCACGATCGGGCCGGACGTCGTCGATATCCGCCAGCTCTACGGCAAGACCGGGATGTTCACCTACGATCCGGGATTCCTGTCGACGGCGGCGTGCGCCTCGAAGATCACCTACATCGACGGCGACAAGGGTGTGCTGCTCTATCGCGGTTACCCGATCGACCAGCTCGCGTTGAACTGCGATTTCCTCGAGGTCTGCTACCTGTTGCTCAATGGCGAGCTGCCCACCGGCGACGAGAAGGACAGTTTCGTATGGACCGTGACCCGCCACACGATGGTGCACGAGCAGCTCGCGCGGCTCTTCTCGGGTTTCCGCCGCGATTCCCATCCGATGGCGGTGATGGTCGGCGTGGTCGGCGCGCTGTCGGCCTTCTACCACGACTCGCTCGACATCAATAACCCCGAGCATCGCGAGATTTCCGCGTTCCGCCTGATCGCCAAGCTGCCGACGATCGTGGCGATGGCCTACAAGTACAACATGGGCCAGCCGTTCATGTACCCGCGCAACGACCTTGGCTACACCGCGAACTTCATGCGCATGATGTTCGGCGTCCCCGCCGAGGAGTACCAGGTGAACGACGTGCTGGTGCGCGCGCTCGACCGCATCTTCATCCTGCACGCCGACCACGAGCAGAACGCGTCGACGTCCACGGTGAGGCTCGCGGGCTCTTCGGGGGCGAACCCCTTCGCCTGCATCGCCTCCGGCATCGCGTGCCTCTGGGGCCCGGCCCACGGCGGCGCCAACGAGGCGGCCCTGCAGATGCTGATGGACCTGCAGAAGGACGGCGGCGAGGCCAAGCTCGGCGAGTTCGTGAAGAAGGTGAAGGACAAGAACTCGGGCGTGAAGCTGATGGGCTTCGGGCATCGCGTCTACAAGAATTACGATCCGCGGGCCAAGCTCATGCAGGAGACCACCCGCGAGGTGCTCGAGGAGGTCGGCGCCAAGAACGATCCGCTGCTCAAGCTCGCGGTCGCTCTCGAGAAGATCGCCCTCGAGGACGAGTATTTCGTCTCCCGCAAGCTCTACCCGAACGTGGATTTCTACTCGGGCATCGTGCAGCGCGCGCTCGGCATCCCGACCTCGATGTTCACCTGCATCTTCGCGCTCGCCCGCACCGTCGGCTGGATTGCCCAGTGGAACGAAATGATCTCCGACCCCGAGCAGAAGATCGGGCGCCCGCGCCAGCTCTATAACGGGCCGACCCAGCGCGACGTGGTGCCCATCGCGAAAAGAAAATAGACGAGGAAACGGTCATGGCAATTGTGTCGAAGGAATTCGAAGCCTCCTCCAACCTGTTCGGCTCGAATGCGCCGTATGTCGAGGAGCTCTACGAGAGCTATCTCGCCGACCCGGCGTCGGTTGACGCATCCTGGCGTGCCGCGTTCGACGCGTGGCAGCAGGGCGGGGGCGCGAAGGACGTGGCTCACAGCCCGGTGATCGCGGCGTTCGAGCAGCGTGCGAAGGCCGCGCAGCCTGCAGCCCCGGCCGCTCCCCAGGACGAGAAAGCCCTCAAGGTGCTGCAGTACATCCGGGCGCACCGCGTGATGGGCTCGCGCTACTCGCAGCTCGATCCGCTGAAGCGCCTCGAGCGCACGCCTGTGCCGGAGCTCGAGCTCTCCTATTACGGGCTCGGCGACGCCGACATGGACCGGGAGTTCTCCCCGGGCTCGTGGCAGGGCCTCAAGGGCGCAATGAGGCTGCGCGACATCGTCGCGAATGTGAAGAAGACCTATTGCGGCACCATCGGCATCGAGTACATGTACATCTCGTCGACCGCCGAGAAGCGCTGGATCCAGGGCAAGTTCGAGGGCAGCCTCTCGACGCCGGCGTTTACCCCCGAGCAGAAGAAGTGGATCCTCGAGCGCATCACCGCGTCGGAAACGCTGGAGCGCTACCTCCACACGCGCTACGTGGGCCAGAAGCGCTTCTCGGGAGAGGGCGGCGAGAGCATGATCCCGATGCTCGACACCGTGATCGAGAACACCGGCGCCCACGGCGCCAAGGAAGTCGTGATCGGAATGGCGCACCGCGGCCGGCTGAACGTGCTGGTGAACAACCTCGGCAAGATTCCCGCCGACCTTTTCTCCGAGTTCGAGGGCAAGCACGCCCACGAGCTGTCCTCCGGGGACGTGAAGTACCACCAGGGCTTCTCCTCCGACATCAAGACGGCCGGCGGCGCGGTGCACCTCACGCTCGCCTTCAATCCTTCGCATCTGGAGATCGTGAACCCGGTGGTCGAGGGCTCGGTGCGTGCCCGCCAGCACCGTCGCAAAGACCACACCGGCGACCAGGTCCTGCCGCTGCTGATCCATGGCGACGCGGCCTTCGCGGGCCAGGGCGTGGTGATGGAGACGATGGCCTTGTCCCAGACGCGCGGATACAAGACCGGCGGCACGGTGCACATCGTCGTGAACAACCAGATCGGCTTCACCACGTCGGATACGCGCGATGCGCGCTCGTCGCTGTATTGCACCGACATCGCCAAGATGGTCGAGGCGCCGGTCTTCCACGTGAACGGCGACGACCCGGAGGCGTGCGTCTTCGTGGCCGCGATCGCCGAGGAATACCGCCACAAGTTTCACAAGGACGTGGTGATCGACCTGGTGTGCTTCCGCCGGCTCGGCCACAACGAGCAGGACGAGCCGTTCGTGACCCAGCCGCTGATGTACAAGAAGATCGCCCAGCATCCCGGGACCCGCAAGCTCTTCGCCGACAAGCTCGAGAAGGAGGGCGTGATCGCGGCGGGCTTTGCCGACGAGCTGGTGACAAGCGTGCGCACCGCGCTCGACGCCGGCAAGGGCACCAATCCCAGGATTCTCTACGGCCTGAAGCCCGCGCTCGCGATCGACTGGGCGCCCTATATCGGAGTCGACTGGCGCCAGAGCGCGGACACCGCGGTGCCGCTCGCGAAGCTGAAGCAGCTTGCGGGGCGCCTCACCGACATTCCCGCCAACTTCAAGCTGCACCCGTCGGTCGAGCGCCTGCTCGCCGGCCGCCGCGAGATGGGCGACGGCAAGGTCTCGCTCGACTGGGGCATGGCCGAGAACCTCGCCTACGCGTCGCTCGTGGACGAAGGGCACCCGGTGCGGCTTTCGGGCCAGGACGCGGGGCGGGGCACGTTCGCGCACCGCCACGCCGTGTTGCACGACCAGAACCGCGAGAAATGGGATGCGGGCGTGTACACACCCCTGCAGAATGTACGCCCGGGCCAGGCCAACTTCCTCGTGATCGACTCGCTGCTCTCGGAAGAGGCGGTGCTGGGGTTCGAGTACGGCTATGCGACGGCGCAGCCCTACGAGCTCGTGATCTGGGAAGGCCAGTTCGGCGATTTCGTGAATGGCGCGCAGGTGGTGATCGACCAGTTCATCGCCTCGGGCGAGGCGAAGTGGGGCCGGATGTGCGGCCTCACCCTCTACCTGCCGCACGGCTACGAGGGCCAGGGGCCCGAGCACTCCTCCGCACGCCTGGAGCGCTTCATGCAGCTGTGCGCCGAGCACAACATGCAGGTGTGCGTGCCCTCGACGGCCGCGCAGTTCTTCCACATGATCCGCCGCCAGGTCGTGCGGCCCATGAGGAAACCCCTCATCGTGATGACGCCCAAGAGCTTGCTTCGCAAGAAGGAGGCGGCCTCGCCGATCGCGGAGCTTGCCGGCGGCGCCTTCCAGGTGATCCTGCCGGAGGTCGAGAAGATCGCGGCCAAGAAGGTGAAGCGCGTGATCTTCTGCGCGGGCAAGGTCTACTACGACATCGCCGCCGAGCGCGCCAAGCGGGCGATCGACGACATCGCGATCGTGCGCATCGAGCAGCTCTACCCGTTCCCGCATGACGAGTTCGCAGCCCAACTCGAGCTCTACCCGAATGCCAGGAGCATCGTCTGGGCTCAGGAAGAGCCGGGGAACCAGGGCGCATGGCACCGCATCCAGCACTACCTCCTGCGCCACCTGCGCGCCGATCAGGCGCTCTCGTATGCGGGACGGACGTCGTCGGCATCGCCCGCTGTGGGATACCTCCAGCTGCACAACGAACAGCAAAAGGCGCTGGTCGAAGCGGCCCTCGGCCTCGATTCAGCGTCCAAGAAAGAAGCTGCGTGAAAAGGAATTCCCATGCAAGTTGAAGTCAAGATCCCCCAGCTCTCCGAATCGGTCTCCGAGGCCACCCTGGTCGCCTGGCGCAAGAAGGCGGGCGAGGCGGTCAAGCGCGACGAGAACCTGATCGACGTCGAGACCGACAAGGTGGTCATCGAGCTGCCCGCGCCGGTGGACGGCGTGCTCGCGAAGATCGTCAAGAAGGACGGGGAGAGCGTGACGAGCGGCGAGGTGATCGCCGTGATCGATACGACCGCAACCGCCACCGCGAAGCCGGTGGAGAAGGAAGCGGTCGTTCCCGCCCCCGATAAAGACGCTCGA
The DNA here is from genome assembly GCA_030855025.1 of Pseudomonadota bacterium. Classification (GTDB taxonomy): domain Bacteria; phylum Pseudomonadota; class Gammaproteobacteria; order Burkholderiales; family Usitatibacteraceae; genus Usitatibacter. The sequence goes on along the minus strand of JALYSB010000047.1, from coordinate 637 downwards.
GGGCAGGCTCCGGCGGGGACCCAGTCATCGAAGCCTGCCTCCCCCGCCGCCGCCAAGATCGCCGCCGAGAAGGGCGTCGACACCGCCACGGTCCCTGGCAGCGGCCGTGACGGCCGGGTCACCAAGGCGGACGTGATGGATGTCCCACCCGCGAAGGCGGGTGCCCAGACAGCGGCGGAAGCACCTCGTCTGGATTCCCGCCTACGCGGGAATGACGTTCCGGCCGGAAGCCGCAGCGAGCAACGCGTGCCGATGTCGCGCCTGCGCCAGCGCGTGGCCGAGCGGCTGGTGCAATCGCAGGCGACCGCCGCCATCCTCACCACGTTCAACGAGGTCAACATGGCCCCGGTGATGGAGCTGCGCAATCGCTACAAGGAAAAATTCGAGAAGGACCACGGCGTGAAGCTGGGCTTCATGTCGTTCTTCGTGAAGGCCGTCGTCCACGCGCTTCGCAAGTACCCGGTGGTCAATGCGTCCATCGACGGCACGGACATCGTCTATCACGGCTACTTCGACATCGGCATCGCGGTCGGCAGCGAGCGCGGCCTGGTGGTGCCGATCCTGCGCAACGCCGACCAGATGTCGATCGCCCAGGTCGAGCAGGCCATCGCCGACTTCGGCCGCCGCGCCAAGGACG
>JALYSB010000046.1 GCA_030855025.1 Pseudomonadota bacterium | reverse complement strand
GATTCGCCCTCGATCAGCGCCGGAAAGGCACTCGCGGCATAGAGGTCGATCTGGCTGCGCAGGCGGCGCAGTGCCGGGCTCTCGCCGATCAGCGCACGCGCGTTCTCGGGGCTGTCGTCGGGGCGGTCCAGGACCGGGGAGCGCATCGCGCGCGTGAGCATTGCGCGCAGCAGATGCGGCTCGCAAGGCTTGGGGACCAGGTCGACCGCGCCGAGCGCGCGTGCGCGGCGCGCGTTCGACTCCTCGTTCTGGCCGGTGAGCACGAGGATGCGCACCTCGGGGGCGTGGGCGAGAAGGTCGCCGATCAGCTTGAAACCCTCGTTGGGCAGGTGCGCGACCGGCGGCAAGCCCAGGTCGATCAGCGCAAGGTCCGGCTTGAGTCCCGTGCGCAGTTTTTCGACCGCACCCGCGCGGTCCCCGGCACGCGCCACCTCGAAGTCATCGGCGAGCGCGAAGGCGAGGCTTTCGTTGATCAGCGGGTCGTCGTCGACCAGCAGCAAGCTGGGCTTCTTCACGCGATCGATTATAGGGGAGGGTGCCGGGTCGAAAATGCTAGAATTCTCCTCCCCTTTCGCCGATTCCCAACGCCCCGCGTGCCCGAAACCCTGGTCGATGTCGATGCGGTGACCTTTTCATACGGTCGCCGGCCAGTGCTCAAGGGCATCACGATGCGCGTCCCGCGGGGCAAGGTGGTCGCCATCATGGGGGGCAGCGGCTGCGGGAAGACCACGTTGCTGCGGCTGATCAGCGGCCAGCTGCGCCCCACGGGGGGAGCGGTCCGGATCGCGGGCGAGTCCGTCGACGGCCTCGACAGTGAAAGCCTGTACCGCATGCGGCGCAGGATGAGCATGCTGTTCCAGTACGGGGCGCTCTTCACCGACCTCACGGTTTTCGAGAACGTGGCCTTCCCGCTGCGCGAGCACACCCGGCTGCCCGAGGGCATGATCCGCGACCTGGTGCTGATGAAGCTCGAAGCCGTGGGCATGCGCGGCGCCCGCCGGCTGCTGCCCGCGGAACTGTCCGGTGGCATGGCGCGGCGCGTGGCCCTCGCCCGCGCCGTGGTCCTTGATCCGATGCTGGTGCTGTACGACGAGCCCTTCGCGGGGCTCGACCCGATCGCGCTCGCCGTGATCGGGCAGCTGATCCGCAAGCTCAACGATGCGCTGGGAGCGACCTCGATCGTGGTCTCGCACGACGTGCACGAGTGCCTCGAGATCGTCGACTACCTGTACTTTGTTTCCGAAGGGCGCATCGCGGGGGAAGGCACGCCGGACGAGGTCCGCGCCTCGACCGATCCCTTCGTGCGCCAGTTCGTGCATGGCGAGACCGATGGGCCGGTTCCGTTCCACTATGGCGCGCGCCCCTACGCCGAGGATGTGGGCCTCGCGTCCCGCAGAGCTGCCCATGGTTGAGCGCGTACGCCGCCCGCTGGTGCGCCTCGGGCGCAATTTCATCGACGGCATCTGGCGCATCGGCGTGATGGCGCGCTTCTTCGGCCTCGTTATCGCCTCTTCGGGCACCAGCTTCAAGCGCTTCCGTCTCGTGATGCGCGAGGTCTACTTCACCGGGGTGCTGTCGCTCATCATCATCATCGTGAGCGGCCTCTTCGTCGGCATGGTGCTGGGCCTGCAGGGCTACCAGACGTTGCAGCGCTACGGCGCGACCGAGTCGATCGGCGTGCTGGTGTCGCTGTCTCTGGTGCGCGAGCTCGGCCCCGTGGTCGCCGCACTGCTCTTTGCCTCGCGCGCGGGCAGCGCGATCACCGCGGAGATCGGCCTCATGAAGACCACCGAGCAGCTCACCGCCATGGACATGATGGCGGTCTCGCCGATGGCACGCGTGATCGCGCCGCGCTTCTGGGCGGGCGTGATCTCGATGCCGATCCTGGCGCTCCTCTTCTCCTCGATGGGGATATTCGGGGGCTACATCATCGGCGTGGTCGTGATTGGCGTCGACAACGGCGCCTTCTGGTCGCAGATGCAGGCCGCGGTGGACTTCCGGTATGATGTTTTGAATGGTTTGGTGAAGGCGTTCGTCTTCGGCATCGCGGTTTCCGTGATCGCGACTTTCGAGGGATACGACGCCCCGCCCACCGCCGAAGGCGTCTCGAGGGCGACGACGCGAACCGTGGTGACCTCCGCCCTCGTGATCCTCATCCTGGACCTGGTGCTCACGGCGTTCATGCTGCGCGACGACCACTGATGGAAAGAACAACGATCGACTTGTGGTTCGGAGCCTTCGTCGCGGCGGGTTTCGCGGCGCTCCTGGTGCTTGCGTTCAAGGTCGGGAACCTCGGCGCCGAACGCGCCGCGAAGACCTACCGGGTCGAAGTGCGGTTCGACAACATCGGCGGCCTCAAGGTGCGCGGCCCGGTGCGCAGTGCCGGCGTGCTCGTGGGACGCGTGGAAGAAATCCACTTCGACAACGAGCGCTTCCAGGCGGCGGTGTCGCTCGCGCTCGACAAGCGCTACACGTTTCCCAAGGACACGGGTGCTGCGATCCTCACATCGGGCCTGCTCGGCGAGACCTACGTGGGCCTCGAGGCCGGCGGGGATGACAAGAAGCTCGCCGACGGCGACCGCATCCAGATCGCGCAGTCGGCGGTGGTGCTCGAGAAGCTGATCGGCCAGTTCCTCTTCAGCAAGGCGCAGGACGACCCACCCGCCAAGAAGTAGGTCCACGGAAACCTAAGCTCGAACGTTGGGGTCTTATCCCCGCCACTTTCACAGGACCTGCCACCATGCTGCGACGATTCCTCGCGATGTTCATTGCCTGCATGCCGCTGCTCGCGGCGGCCCAGGAAGCTCCCGACGTGCTGCTCAAGCGCGTAACCGACGAGCTCCTCGCCATCATCAAGGTCGACAAGGACCTGCAGAGCGGCAACACCCGTAAGGTGGTGGAGCTGGCCGAGCAGAAGGTCCTGCCGCATTTCGACTTCTCCCGCATGACGCGCCTTGCCGTGGGGCGCAACTGGGCGCAGGCGAGCGATGCCCAGAAGGAGGCGCTCACCAAGGAGTTCCGCACGCTTCTCGTGCGCACCTATTCGGCCTCGCTGTCCGCCTATCGCAACCAGACCATCGAGGTGAAGCCCGCCAAGATGAACGCGCAGGACAAGGATGTCGTGGTGCGTACCGCGGTGCTCCAGCAAGGCGGGCCCCCGATTCCGATCGACTACGCGATGGAGAAGGGCGACAGCGGCTGGAAGGTCTACGACGTGGTGATCGACGGCGTGTCGTTGGTCACGACCTATCGCGGCAGCTTCAACGACCAGATCCAGAAGGGCGGCATCGACGGCTTGGTGAAGACCCTCGCCGAGCGCAACCGCAGCCCGCAGCCGGCCGCCGCGCCGAAGGCCGACGCGAAGAAATGAGCGCTTCGCCCGTCGGCGAGGTCCTGGCCCTCACCGGGGCGCTCTCCTTCGAGACGCTCCCCGCCGTGCTGGCCGAAAGCGCCGAGTACGCGGCGCGCCCGGACCTTCCCGCGCGGCTCACGATCGACTTCGGCGGCATTACGGGAGTGGATTCCTCGGCCGTAGCGTTGCTGCTCGAGTGGCGCCGCCAGGCCGCAAGCCGGGGCAAGACGCTTGAGTTCGTGAACCTCCCGGCGAACCTCGTCGCGCTCGCAAGCCTCTATGGCGTGACTGAGCTGATCGCCGCGAATGATGGCGGGGGATCGGGCCCCGCCGGGTGAGCCTCGCTGTCGAGGTTCGCGACATCGAGAAGCGGTTCGGCGCTGTGCGCGCCCTGGCGGGAGTGTCGCTCGAAGTCCACCAGGGCGAGTTCTTCGCGCTCCTCGGTCCCAACGGGGCCGGCAAGACCACGCTGATATCGGCCCTCGCGGGCCTCGCGATCCCCGATTCGGGGTCCGCCGCGATCATGGGGCACGACGTCGGGCGTGACTTTCGCGAAGCGCGCCGTGCCGTAGGCATCGTTCCCCAGGAGATCGTCTTCGACCCGTTCTTCACGGTGCGCGAGACGCTCGCGATCCAGTCGGGATACTTCGGGCTGCGCGACAACCGTGCCTGGGTCGACGAGCTGCTCGAGCGCCTCGCGCTCACGCCCAAGGCGAATGCGAACATGCGGTCCCTCTCGGGCGGCATGAAGCGTCGCGTGATGGTCGCGCAGGCGCTGGTGCACCGCCCCCCCGTGATCGTGCTCGACGAGCCCACCGCCGGCGTCGACGTCGAGCTGCGCCAGACGCTTTGGGCTTTCGTGCGCGGGCTGAACGAAGCCGGGCACACAATCGTCCTGACCACCCACTACCTCGAGGAAGCGCAGCAGCTGTGCTCGCGCATCGCGATGATGAAGGACGGGCGGATCGTGGCGCTCGATTCCACGGCCAACCTGCTGGCGTCCTTCTCCGAGCGCGTGCTCCGGGTGAAGCTCGCCGGGTGCGATCTGCCGCCCGCGCTCGCGGCGGTCGCCATCGAGGAGCCGGGTGGATGGTGGCGCATCCCGGTCGTGGATATGGCGCACGTCGAGGACGCGCTCGCACGGTTGCGCCATGCCGGGGCCGAGGTCGCCAGCCTCGAGGTGGCCGAGCCCGAGCTCGAGGAAGTGTTCGTGAAGATCATGCGGCGCGAAGATCGACGCGCGGCGCCATGAGCGGCTTTCCCACGCTGCTCTACAAGGAGGTGCTGCGCTTCTGGAAGGTGAGCTTCCAGACGGTCGCCGCGCCCGTGCTCACCACCATCCTGTACCTGCTGGTGTTCGCCCACGCCCTCGCGGCACACGTCCAGACCTTTCCCGGCGTCACCTACGTCCAGTTCCTGATCCCGGGCCTGGCGATGATGGCGATGCTGCAGAACTCGTTCGCCAACAGCTCGTCGTCGCTCATCCAGTCGAAGATCACCGGCAACATCGTCTTCATCCTGCTGCCGCCGATCACCCCCGGCGAGATCTTCGCCGCCTACCTGCTCGCCTCGATGGTGCGCGGGCTGGTGGTCGGAATCGGCGTCTTCGCTGCGACCCTGTGGCTGATCCCCTTGCCCGTGCCCAATCCGTTCTGGGTGATCGCGTTCGCAGTCGTGGGCTGCGGGATGCTCGGAACCATGGGAATCATCGCCGGCATCTGGTCGGAGAAGTTCGACCAGCTCGCAGCCTTCCAGAATTTCCTGGTGATGCCCCTCACGTTCCTCGCGGGCGTGTTCTACTCGATCCATTCGCTGCCGCCCTTCTGGCAGGCGTTCTCGAAGCTGAATCCTTTCTTTTATGCGATCGACGGCTTTCGCTACGGCTTCTTCGGCCGCTCCGACGTCGCACCCTGGACCAGCCTGGGCGTTGCGACCGGCGCCTTCGCTGCCCTATCATGGCTGACCCTGCACCTGCTGCGAAAAGGCTACAAGCTGCGCCACTAGCCAGCCCGATTCCATGGTCGAACCCAGCTCCATCGAGGATTCCATCCGCGCCGGCCTCGCCGTGACCCACCTCGAGGTGAAGGGGGACGGCGCCCATTTCGAGGCGCTCATCGTGAGTCCTGCCTTCGCGGGCCTGCCGCGGGTGCGCCGGCACCAGCTGGTCTACACCGCGCTCGGAGATCGCATGCGCGAGGAGATCCATGCGTTGTCGATGAAGACCCTGTCACCCGAAGAGTGGGCGTCGCGCTGAAACCAATCTGGGCCCCCGGCCCGTAGACCACAGAACATGCAGAAACTTTCCATCCGCGGCGGGGTGCCGCTTTCGGGCGAGGTGCGCGTCGCCGGGGCCAAGAACGCGGCGCTCCCGATCCTCGCAGCGGCGCTGCTCACGGCGGCGCCGGTACGGATCACCAATGTGCCCGAGCTGCAGGACGTGCGCACCATGGTCCGGCTGTTGGAGAGCATGGGCGTGAAGTCCGAGGCGCTCGGGCACGAGGTGCGCCTGGACGCGCGCCATGTCGCCGAGCCCTTCGCCTCCTACGACCTGGTGAAGACGATGCGCGCCTCGATTCTCACCCTGGGGCCGCTCGTGGCTCGCTTCGGCGAGGCGCGTGTATCGCTGCCCGGAGGCTGCGCCATCGGCGAGCGTCCGGTGGACCTCCACATCAAGGGTCTCACGGCGATGGGCGCCGATATCGCCATCGAGTCGGGCTACATCCACGCCACCGCCACGCGCCTGAAAGGCGCGCGCATCTTCCTGGATCCGGTGACCGTCACGGGGACCGAGAACCTCATGATGGCGGCGTGCCTCGCGCGCGGCACCACGGTGCTCGAGAACGCCGCGCGCGAGCCCGAGGTGAGCGACCTCGCACGCTGCCTCATCGCCATGGGCGCGCGCATCCACGGCCACGGCGGCGACACGATCACCGTCGAGGGCGTGGACGCGCTTTTCGGCGTGGACCACGCGGTGATGCCCGACCGCATCGAGGCGGGCACGTTCCTCGCGGCCGCTGCGGCGACGCGCGGCAGCATCACCCTCACCGCAGCCCCGGTCGCGGCACTCGATGCCGTGATCGAGAAGTTGCGCGAGGCGGGCGCCGCGATCGCGGTCGGGGAGTCCACGTTGCGCCTCGCCATGTCCGCGCGGCCCCGGTCGGTAAGCCTGCGCACCGCTCCGCACCCCGGGTTTCCCACCGACATGCAGGCGCAGTTCATCGCGCTCAACAGCGTCGCCGAGGGCACCGCGCTCGTCACCGAGACGATCTTCGAGAACCGGTTCATGCACGTGCAGGAGCTGCGGCGCCTGGGTGCGAACATCGAGGTGCAGGGCAACACCGCGGTCATCCACGGCGTGGACACTCTCGCGGGAGCCGACGTGATGGCGACCGATCTGCGCGCCTCGGCGAGCCTCGTGATCGCGGGCCTGGTGGCCGAGGGCGAGACGGTGATCGACCGCATCTACCATCTCGACCGCGGTTATGAGCGCATCGAGGAGCGCCTGGGCCAGCTGGGCGGGCGCATCGAGCGGGTGTCGTGAGCGCCCAAGCCCCCGCGATGATCACCCTCGCTCTCGCCAAGGGCCGCATTTTCGAGGAGACGCTGCCGCTGCTCGCGGCTGCGGGCATCGTTCCCGCGGAAGACGCCGAGGCCTCCCGCAAGCTCATCATCGCTACGCGCTATCCGGGCCTGCGCTTGATCCTCGTCCGGGCCGCCGACGTGCCGACCTATGTGCAGTACGGCGCGGCGGACCTCGGTGTCGCGGGCCGCGACTTGCTGGCCGAGCACGGCGGCCAGGGCCTCTACCAGCCGCTCGACCTCGGCATCGCGAAGTGCCGGATGGCGGTCGCCGCACCCGAGGGGTTCGACTACGCGGCGGCGGTCAGGCAGGGCGCGCGGCTCCGAGTGGCGACCAAATACATCCGCACTGCGCGCGAGCACTTCGCCGCGAAGGGCGTGCACGTGGATCTCATCCGGCTCTACGGCTCGATGGAGCTGGCGCCTCTCGTGGGACTCGCCGATGCGATCGTGGACCTGGTCGACACCGGCAACACGCTGCGTGCCAACAACTTGCGCGTCGTCGAAGAGCTGATGCCCGTCTCCAGCCGCCTCATCGTCAACCCGGCCTCGCTCAAGTTGAAGCGCGAAGCGATCGCACCGCTGATCGAGGCGTTCCGAGCCGCCGTCGGTGGTTGAGGTGCGGCGCCTCGCCAGCGACCAGCCGGATTTCGAGGCCGAATTCGCGCGCCTGCTCGCATTCGAGGCCGCGCAGGATGACGCCGTGGAGAACGCGACAGCGCAGATCCTTGCGCAAGTACGCGCCCGTGGCGACGCGGCGCTGATCGAGTACACCGAACGCTTCGATCACTGGAAGCCCGCTTCGCCGAGCGCGCTCGAGGTGCCGCTCGGCGAGGCGCGTGCCGCGTTGGCGGGGCTTGCCGGCGCCGAGCGCGAGGCGCTGGAATTCGCCGCCGCGCGCATTCGCGCCTATCACGAGCACCAGCGCCAGGATTCGTGGCGGCTGCGCGAGGAAGACGGCACTGTGCTGGGCCAGCAGGTCACGCCGCTCGATCGCGTGGGAATGTACGTGCCCGGGGGCAAGGCGGCGTATCCCTCCTCGGTGCTGATGGGCGCCATGGCGGCCAAGGTCGCGGGCGTGCCGGAACTGGTGATGGTGACGCCCGCCCCCGGGGGCGTTCTGAACGCGCCGGTGCTCGCTGCCGCCGCGATCGCGGGAGTCGATCGCATCCTTCGCGTGGGCGGCGCGCAGGCAGTGGGCGCGCTCGCCTACGGAACCGCAACCGTGCCCGCCGTCGACAAGATCGTGGGGCCCGGCAACGCCTACGTGGCCGCCGCCAAGCGCCGCGTCTTCGGGCACGTGGGCATCGACATGGTCGCGGGCCCGTCCGAAGTCCTGGTGATCGCGGACTCGAGTGCCCATGCCGACTGGGTCGCAATGGACCTCTTTTCCCAGGCCGAGCACGACGAGATCGCGCAGGCCATCCTGCTCACGCCCGACGCAGCCCTGCTCGAACGGGTAGTCGCCTCGATGCAACGCCAGATTGCCGCGATGCCGCGTCGCGCGATCATCGCGGCGTCGCTTGCGGCGCGCGGGGCGCTCATTCGCGTGCGGGACCTCGCCGAGGCTTGCGAGCTCGCCAATCGCATCGCCCCCGAGCATCTCGAGCTCGCCGTCGCCGATCCCGAGGCGCTCCTTCCCCGGATCCGCCATGCGGGAGCGATCTTCCTCGGGCACCACACCTGCGAATCGATCGGCGATTACTGCGCGGGACCCAACCACGTGCTCCCGACCTCGCGCACGGCACGCTTCTCCTCGCCGCTCGGCGTCTACGACTTCCAGAAGCGCTCGAGCGTCATCGCCGTCTCGAGCCAGGGCGCGCGCAGGCTCGGCGGGGTCGCGGCCACGCTGGCGCGCGCCGAAGGGCTGGAGGCGCACGCGAGCAGCGCGGAATGGCGCTACCGGGATTCCCATGATTAAGACGGTCAAGGACCTCGTCCGCGACGAGGTCCTTGCCATGACCGCGTACCACGTCGCACCCGCGCACGGGATGGTCAAGCTGGACGCGATGGAAAACCCGTACCGGCTTCCGGACGGGCTCGCCTCCGAGTTGGGCCAGCGCCTCGCGCGCGTCGCCGTCAACCGGTATCCCGACCCGAGCTACGGCGAGCTCAAGCGGCGCCTCCGGGATGCGATGGGCATTCCGCCCGGACTCGAGATGGTCCTCGGCAACGGCTCCGACGAGGTGATCCAGATGCTGTCGCTGCTAGTCGCGCGCCCCGGCGCGGTGGCGCTTTCGGTGGAGCCCTCGTTCGTCATGTATCGCGTGAGCGCGATCGCCGCGGGATTGCGCTACGTAGGGGTGGCGTTGCGCGCCGATTTCACGCTCGATGAGCCGGCACTCATGGCCGCAATCCAGTCCCATCGCCCGGCGCTCACCTGGCTCGCGTACCCCAACAATCCGACCGGCAACCTCTTTCCCCGCGAGGCGATCCTGCGCGTGGTCGCAGCATCCACCGGCCTGGTCGTGGTCGACGAGGCCTACTTTCCGTTCTCGGGCGGCGCCTCGATGCGCGACGAGGTCGGGCGGCATCCGAACCTGGTGCTGGTGCGCACCGTGTCGAAGCTCGGGCTAGCGGGCCTGCGGCTGGGACTTGCCGCCGGGCCTGGCGATTGGATGGGGGAGCTCGAGAAGCTGCGCCCACCCTACAACGTGAATGTGCTCACCGCGGCCGCGGCCGAGCTCCTCCTCGAGCGGCGCGCAGTCCTCGAAGAGCAGGCCGGGCGGATCGTGGCCGAGCGCGCGCGGCTCGAGGGCGGCCTCGACTCGCTTACGGGCGTCCGCCGCTATCCCTCCGCCGCCAACTTCGTCCTCGCGCGCGTCCCCGACGGTCCCGGCGCCTTCGAGGCGCTCAAGGCGCGTGGTATATTGGTCAAGACATTGAATGGCATGCATCCCCTGCTCGCCCACTGCCTGAGGCTCACGGTCGGCACCTCCGACGAGAACGCGAAACTGCTCGAGGCCCTTGCCTCGATCCTCGGCCCCCAAAATGCGTAAGGCGGAAATCCAGCGCGACACCAAGGAGACCCAGGTCTTCGTGGCGCTCGACCTCGACGGACACGGCGTGGCGAGCCTCGCCTCCGGGATCCCCTTCCTCGACCACATGCTCGACCAGCTCGCACGCCACGGCGGCATCGACCTCGTGGTGCGGGCGCGCGGCGACCTCGAAATCGACGCCCACCATACGGTGGAGGACATCGGCATCACGATCGGCATGGCGTTGGCGAAGGCCGTAGGCGACAAGAAAGGCATCCGCCGTTACGGCCATGCCTACGTGCCGCTCGACGAGGCCCTGTCACGCGCCGTCGTGGACTTTTCCGGGCGTCCGGGGCTCGAATACCACGTGAAGTTCACACGGGCGCGCGTCGGTGAATTCGACGTGGACCTCACCCACGAATTCTTCCAGGGGCTCGTGAACCACGCGCAGGCCACCGTGCACATCGACAACCTCCGAGGGGACAATTCCCACCACCAGTGCGAGACCATCTTCAAGGCGTTCGCGCGCGCGCTTCGCATGGCGCTCGAGCCCGACCCCCGCGCGGCGGGCATGATTCCTTCGACGAAAGGAGCGCTCTAGCCGCTCGCAGTCGCGCATCGCCCGCCGCCATGGCACAACGAATCTCGATCGTCGACTACGGAATGGGCAACCTGCGCTCGGTGCAGAAGGCCCTCGCGCACGTGGCACGCGGCGCGCAGGTTGCCGTTACGTCCGATCCCGACGCGATCCGGTCGGCAGATCGCGTGGTTTTCCCCGGCCAGGGTGCGATGCCCGGGTGCATGCGCGCCCTGAGGGAAAGCGGCCTGGGCGACGCGGTGGCCGAGGCGGCGCGCGCCCGACCCTTCCTGGGGATGTGCATCGGCCAGCAGATGCTCTTCGAGGCCAGCGCCGAGGGGGACACGCCGGGATTGTCTCTGCTGCCCGGCCGCGTGGTGGGCTTTCAGCTGGATCCCGCGAGTCGCGCGGCCGGCATGAAGGTCCCGCACATGGGGTGGAACCAGGTGCGGCAGGTCGCAGCCCACCCGCTGTGGGCGGGAATTCCGGACCACAGCCGTTTCTATTTCGTGCACAGTTTCTACTGCGAGCCCGCCGATCCGCGGCTCGCGGCCGGCGAGACCCGATACGGCCCCGCCTTTACCTCGGCCATCGCGCGGGATAATATTTTCGCCACGCAGTTCCATCCCGAGAAAAGCGCCGTCGCGGGCTTGAGGCTCCTCAGCAACTTCGCCACCTGGAATCCGTAGATTCCGCGCCCCCACATGCTGATCATTCCTGCGATCGATCTGAAAGACGGCCACTGCGTTCGCCTCGAGCAGGGGCGCATGGAAACCGCCACCGTGTTCTCGAAGCAACCCGGCGAGGCCGCCGCCCAATGGGCCGAGCGCGGCGCAAGGCGCCTGCACGTGGTCGACCTGAACGGGGCGATTGCCGGCAAGCCGCGCAACGAGGCCGCGGTCAAGGCCATCATCGCGGCGCTCGATTCGGATATCCCGGTGCAACTGGGCGGGGGGATTCGCGACCTGGAAACGATCGAGCGCTACCTTGATGATGGTGTGTCCTTCATCATCATTGGCACCGCCGCGGTGAAGAACCCAGGGTTCCTGCACGAAGCCTGTGACGCGTTTCCGGGCCACATCATGGTGGGACTCGACGCCAAGGACGGGAAGGTCGCCACCGACGGCTGGTCGAAGCTCACCGGCCACGATGTGGTCGACCTCGCCAAGCGCTTCCAGGACTATGGCGTGGAGGCCGTGATCTACACCGATATCGGCCGTGACGGGATGATGACGGGCGTCAATGTGGAGGCGACAGTTCGGCTGGCCCAGGCGCTCACCGTGCCGGTAATTGCCAGCGGCGGGCTCAACAGCCTCGACGACGTGCGCCGGCTACGCGCGGTCGAGGCCGAGGGAATCACCGGCTGCATTGCGGGGCGCGCGATCTACGAGGGCACGCTCGATTTTGCCGCGGCACTGAAGGTTGCCGCGGGCGACGACGACTAGCGGTCGCGTGGGTCTCGCCAAGCGGATCATTCCCTGCCTGGACGTGCACGGGGGGCGGGTCGTGAAGGGCGTGAATTTCGTCGCGTTGCGCGATGCCGGCGATCCGGTGGAAATCGCGCGCGGCTACGATGCCGCCGGCGCCGACGAGCTCGCGTTCCTCGACATCACCGCCTCGAGCGATGCGCGCGACACCATCGTCGAGGTGATCGAGCGGGTGGCCGACCAGGTCTTCATCCCCCTGACCGTGGGCGGCGGCGTGCGCCAGGTCGAGGACGTGCGCAAGCTGCTCAATGCCGGCGCGGACAAGGTGAGCATCAACACGTCGGCAGTGGACAACCCCGACCTGGTGGAGCGCGCCGCGGCGCGCTTCGGCTCCCAGGCCATCGTTGTCGCGATCGACGCACGCGCCGCAGGCCCCGGGAGGTGGGAGGTTTTCACCCATGGCGGGCGCCGGGCGCGGGGAATCGATGCCGTAGAATGGGCCGTAGCAATGGCGGCACGGGGCGCGGGGGAAATCCTGCTCACCAGCATGGATCGCGACGGCACCAAGAGCGGCTTCGACCTCGAGCTCACCCTGGCGGTGTCGTCGGCGGTGACGGTGCCGGTGATCGCGAGCGGCGGGGTCGGGACGCTCGAGCATCTCGCGCTCGGCATCGAGCGCGGACGCGCCGACGCGGTGCTCGCCGCTTCGGTCTTCCATTTCGGCGAGATCACCATTCCGGAGGCGAAGCGTTTCCTCGCCGGCCGGGGCATCGAGGTGCGACTGTGAACCAATGGCTGGACAGCGTGGCATGGAACGACGACGGCCTCGTGCCCGCGGTCGCGCAGGACGCCGCTTCGGGCGAGGTGTTGATGCTTGCTTGGATGAGCCGCGAGGCCCTGGCGTGCACGGCCGATAGCGGCGTGGCGACCTATTGGTCGCGCTCGCGTAACGCCCTGTGGAAAAAGGGCGAGACATCGGGTCACTTGCAGCGCGTGGTCGAAATCCGGCTCGATTGCGACTCCGATGCGGTGCTGCTGCGCGTCGAATCGGTCGCGGGCATCGCGTGCCACACCGGCCGGCGCCGTTGCTTCTTCAACCGTCTCGAGGGTTCGGGCGGCGCTCGCGGCTGGGTCGCAACCGATCCCGTGCTCGCCGATCCGCAGAGTTCCCGCGATGGCTGAGCGCGGCGTCCTCGAAAGGCTGGAAGAGGCGATCGCCGCGCGCGCCACCGGCGATCCCGCGACGTCCTATGTGGCGGCCCTCAACGCGAAAGGCCTCGATGCGATCCTCAAGAAGGTCGGCGAGGAGGCCACCGAGGTAGTCATCGCGGCCAAGGGCGGCGAGCGCGCGGCCCTGGTGAGCGAGACCGCGGACCTGTGGTTCCACTGCCTGGTGGCGCTCGCCTGGCGCGGCATTCCGCTCGCCGAAGTTCTCGCCGAGCTCGCGCGACGCGAGGGCCGCTCCGGAATCGAGGAAAAGGCCGCGCGGCCGAAAGGACGCATCGAATGAGCGACTGCATCTTCTGCAAGATCGTGCGCGGCGAGATCCCGTGCCGCAAGGTGTACGAGGATGCGGACATGCTCGCTTTCCACGACATCCACCCGGTGGCCCCGGTGCATTTCATGATCATCCCCAAGCGGCACGTCGATTCCCTCGGGGATTGCGACGATTCGCATGCTCCCGAGCTCGGCCGCATGATGGCCATGGCGGGGCGCCTCGCGCGCGCCGAAGGGGCATCCGACGGCTTCAGGACCATCGTGAACACGGGTCGGGTGGGCAGGCAGGACGTGTATCATTTGCACATCCACATCATCGGCGGCACGGATCCTCTTCCGCGCATGATCGTCGCCGAATAGCGGGCAACGTCCGCGGCACCAGGAGATTTCGATGGGTTCATTCAGCATCTGGCACTGGGTCATCGTCCTCGTCATCGTGTTGCTCATCTTCGGCACCAAGAAGCTGCGCAACATGGGAAGCGACCTCGGCGGTGCGGTGAAGGGCTTCAAGGACGGCATGAAAACCGACGAGCCCAAGAAGCCCGGGGAGATCCCCGCTTCCGGTTCGACGATCGAAGGTGAAGTGAAGGACCGCCAGAAGAGCTGAGCGCCCGGGCTCTCGCCCCAGAGCGATCCCCGGCCGCCGGTTCCCGCGCGCCTGCCATGTTCGACATCGGGTTCTCCGAGCTGATGGTCATTGGTGTCGTGGCGCTGGTCGTGATCGGCCCCGAGCGCCTGCCCAAGGTCGCCCGTACCCTCGGGCATCTCTTCGGCAAGCTGCAGCGCTACGTGACCCAAGTGAAGTCCGACATCAACCGTGAGATGGAGATGGCGGAGCTCGGCAAGGTGAAGACCGAGTTCGAGGACGCGGCCCGCTCGTTCAAGACGAGCGTCGAGTCCACGACTGCCGAGGCCGAACGCGAGATGCGCGATGCCGAGGCCGCGATCGATCGCGCCCTGATCGAGGAGCCCCTGGCGCAGCCGCCCGCCGACCCGCTCGCAGAAGCGCCTCCCGCTTCGCCCCAGATGGAGCTCGGCATCGACGAGCAGCCCGCGCCGCGGTCCCGGGTTTCGGGGGGATAGCGGCGCGCCATGGAAATGTCCGAGACCCAGGAGACCTTTCTGTCGCACCTGATCGAGCTGCGCGACCGGCTGATCAAGTGCCTGCTGGTGGTCGGCGTGGCGTTCCTCCCGGCGTTCTTCTACAGCGCCGACCTCTACGACCTGCTCGCGCGGCCGGTCATCGCAGCGCTTCCGGAGGGATCGAAGATGATCGCCACCGGCGTGATCACGCCGTTCCTCATTCCGATGAAGATCGCGCTGATGGCGGCGTTCCTCGCGGTCCTGCCGTTCGTCCTGTACCAGATCTGGGCGTTCGTGGCACCGGGGCTCTACGCGCACGAGAAGCGCCTGGTCCTGCCGCTCATCGTGAGCAGCACGGTCCTCTTTTTCGTGGGAATGGCGTTCTGCTACTTCTTCGTATTCGGCGCGGTGTTCGATTTCATCCACCGGTGGGCGCCGAAAAGCATCTCGGTAGCCCCCGACATCGAGGCCTATTTCAACTTCGTGCTCGGGATGTTTCTTGCCTTCGGGATCGCCTTCGAGATTCCGGTGGTCGTGGTGGTGCTGGCGATCACCGGCCTGGTGAGCACCGAGCAGCTGCGCGAGTGGCGCGGTTACGTGATCGTCGGGATCTTCGTGGTGGCGGCGGTGATCACGCCTCCCGACGTGGTCTCCCAGCTCGCGCTGGCGATTCCGATGTGCATCCTGTATGAGGCCGGGATCCTCGTTGCGCAGTTCGTGACGCGCGGCCGCAAGGCCGCCGCCACCGTGGGCGAGGCCCGCGAGTAGACCTATTCCTCGGAGCGCGGCCGCGGGCGCCGCTTGCCGACGGTGACCTCCACCGCGAGTTCCTGGCCGCGGCGCACCAGCTTTACCGGCACCGACTTGCCGGGCGGCACCTCGGCGATGGCGTTGAGTGCCGAGGTCACGTCCGGAACCGCGCGCCCGTTGATCGAGAAGATCACGTCGCCCAACTTGATCCCGCTTTTCTCGGCGGGACTGCCGCGCTCGATGGCGCCGACGATCGCGCCCTTGATCGCCTTCAGCCCGAGCGATTCCGACAGCTCCGGAGTGATGTCTGCGACGTCGACCCCGAACCAGCCGCGGGTCACCGTGCCGGTCTCGATGATCTGCTCCATCACCCGCTTGGCGAGGGTCACTGGAATCGCGAATCCGATGCCCTGGTAGCCGCCCGAGCGCGAGAAGATGAGCGTGTTGATTCCGATCAGGTTGCCGGCGGTGTCGACCAGCGCTCCGCCGGAGTTGCCGGGATTGATCGCCGCGTCGGTCTGGATGAAGCTGCCGAACGGGTTCTGGTTGCCGATCTCGCGGCCCACCGCGCTGATGATGCCCATGGTCACGGTCTGTCCCACGCTGAACGGGTCGCCGATGGCGAGCACCACATCGCCCACGCGAGCCTGGTCGGATTGGCCAAAAGTGACGGGCGTGAGCCCACCGGGAGAAATGCGCACCACCGCGAGATCGGTGTCGGGATCGGTGCCCACCGTCTTGCCGATCACGGTGCGCCCGTCGTGAAGGGTCACCTGGATGTCGGTCACGCCTTCGACCACATGGTCGTTGGTCAGGATGTAACCTTCGCGGCTCACGATGACCCCCGAGCCGAGCGAGAGCTGGGTTTCGGGAGGCAGGTTGAACCGTTCGCCGAAGAATCGCTGGAACGCCGGGTCCTCGAGCAGCGGATTGCGGCGGCGCACCTGGCGGGTGGCGGAGATGTTGACCACTGAGGGAATCGCTTTCTTCGCAGCCTCGCTGAACGACAGGGGTCGACCCGTCGTGGCGGCCTGCAGGGCAGGCCCGCCGGGCGCGGCCTCGCGCACTTCAACCACCTGCGCGCGCCACGCGAGCCAATCGGGCTTCACGAGGCTCACGACGAACAGCACGGCGAGAGTGAGGGTTACCGCCTGGGCGAAGACGAGCCAGAGCTTGCGCATGGGAGGGAGAGTCGGGGCAGCCGACCGATTGTAGCGGCCCCGAAAGGTTCAGCGCGCCTTGAGGGAATCGCGGATCTCGCGCAGCAGCAAAACGTCTTCCTGCGGCGCCGGCGCCTTGGGCGTTTCGCGCCGCATACGGTTGATCTGCCTGACCATGAGGAATACGACGAACGCAAGGATGACGAAGTTGAAGACGATATTGATGAAATTGCCCCAGGCGATCACCGGGATGCCGGCCTTGCGGACCGCTTCAAGGGTGGGCGCGATATTGGCGGGAATCGCGGAAAGCGCGATGTAATAGTTGGTGAAGTCGAGGCCGCCCAGCGCCTTGCCGATGACCGGCATGATGAGATCGTTCACCAGCGAATCGACGATCTTGCCGAAGGCGGCGCCGATAATGACGCCGACGGCGAGGTCGACGACGTTGCCTTTGACGGCGAATTCCCGGAATTCCGAGGCCATGCTCATGACGATCTCCTTGGTGAACCAGCACGCAATCTAGGAGGCTCCGGGCGCCGAGTCAATCGGCGAAACACCCATTGGGCTTTAAGAATGGAGGTCGAATCCGTTAAAATGCCGAATTCGCCCCGTTCCCCACCGCCTTCACCCCCTTCTTTCGGCCCCAATGACCGCCATCGTTCGAGACAACGTCGATGAAAAACGACGCCGGCTCCTGATTGTCGCCACCTCCGCGGCCGGCGCCGCCATCGTCGGCGGCGTCGCCGCCCCGCTCCTCGTGAGCTGGTTCCCCAGCGCCAAGGCGCTGGCGGCGGGAGCGCCGGTGGAAGCGGACATCTCCAAGCTCGAGCCCGGCCAGCAGATCACGCTGGAATGGCGTGGGAAGCCGGTCTGGGTGCTGAAGCGCACGCCCGAGATGGTGGCGCGGCTGGCGCAGAACAGCGCTTTCCTCGCCGATCCCGACTCCACGGCCTCGAAGCAACCCGCGTACGTGAAGATGCCGGAGCGCTCGATCAAGCCCGACCTGTTCGTGGTGGAGGGGGTGTGTACCCACCTGGGCTGCTCGCCGACCCTCAAGAAGGAAGTGGGCGCTGCATCCGACATGGGCGCCGACTGGCCCGGCGGGTATTACTGCCCGTGCCACAACTCGCGCTTCGATCTCGCCGCCCGCGTCTTCAAGGGCTCCCCCGCGCCGACCAACTTGACGGTGCCGCCGCATCATTACGCCGGGGCAGGTGACGCCCGGGTGGTGATCGGCGAAGACCCCAAGGCAGCCTGACATGGCCGCCATCGAGAAGGCGCCCGTCACTGGCGCGGGACGGTTCAACGGGATCCTGACCTGGGTCGACCAGCGCTTCCCGCTGGTGCGCCTCTACCGCGAACAGTTGACCGACTACTACGCGCCGAAGAACTTCAACTTCTGGTACTACTTCGGCGTGTTGTCGCTGGTGTCCCTGGTGATCCAGATCGTCTCGGGGATCTTCCTCACGATGAACTACAAGCCGAGCGCCCAGGAGGCTTTCGCCTCGGTCGAGTACATCATGCGCGACGTGCCGGGCGGCTGGCTCATCCGCTACATCCACTCCACCGGGGCGTCGCTGTTCTTCATTTGCATCTACCTGCACATGGCCCGCGGCCTGATGTACGGCTCGTATCGCAAGCCCAGGGAGCTCATCTGGATCTTCGGCGTGATGATCTACCTGGCGCTCATGGCCGAGGCGTTCTTCGGGTACCTGCTGCCGTGGGGCCAGATGTCCTATTGGGGCGCGCAGGTGATCATCAACCTGTTCGGGACG
>JALYSB010000210.1 GCA_030855025.1 Pseudomonadota bacterium | reverse complement strand
CGCATGAGGCGCTGTGCGATCACCCCGATGATGTTGCCGGCCATGATGTCGGGCAGCACCCCGAGGTCCATCAGTCGCGGCACGGCGCCGATGGAGGAGTTGGTGTGCAGCGTCGAGTACACCTGGTGGCCGGTCATGGCGGCACGGAAGGCCATCTCCGCGGTCTCCTGGTCGCGGATCTCGCCCACCAGGATCACGTCGGGATCCTGCCGCATGATCGAGCGGATGCCCGAGGCGAAGTCGAGCTTCACCACCTCGTTCACGGAGGTCTGGCGGATCATCGCCATCGGGTATTCCACCGGGTCCTCGAGGGTCATGATGTTGACGCCCTCGGTGTTGATGTAGTTCAGGATCGAGTAGAGCGTGGTGGTCTTGCCGCTGCCGGTGGGCCCGGTCACGAGGATGATGCCCTCGGGGCGCGCCAGCATCAGCTTGAGCATCTTCAAGTCCTCGGCGTGCAGGCCCAGCTCCTCGAGGGAGACGATGCCCTTGTCGCGGTCGAGGATGCGCAGCACCATGTTCTCGCCGTGGGTTGTCGGCTGCGAGGACACGCGGAAGTCGACCTGGTGTCCGGAGAGCAGCAGCGAGATGCGTCCGTCCTGCGGTGCGCGCGTCTCGGCGATGTTCATGCCGCTCATCACCTTCAGCCGCACCACCATCGCCGCCCAGTAGTTCTTGTGCAGGCTGCGGATCTGGCGCAGCACGCCGTCGATGCGGTAGCGGATTCGCAGGAACCCCTGCTCGGGCTCGAAGTGGATGTCGGAGGCGTTGCGCTTGGCCGCGTCGTTCAGGAGGGCGTCCACCAGGCGCACCACCGGCTGGCTGTACTCGTCGAAGTCCGCGGCCAGGCTCTGGTAGTCGATCTCGCCGGTCTCGATTTCGTTCAGGATCCCGTCGATCGACAGCTCGAAGCCGTAGTGGTGCTCGATGCCGATGGTGATGTCGGACTCGCGCGCCAGCACCTGCTCGATGCGCAGCTCTTCGCGCGCGAGCGCGCGGATCTGGTCGAGCGCCACCACGTTGGCGGGGTCCGACACCGCGATCAGCAGCACCTTGCGATCCGAGTCGTAGCTGACCGGCAGCACATGGAAGCGCCGGGCCATGTCCTTGGGCACGAGCGCGATCGCGGCCGGATCGACGATGGTGTTCTCGAGGTCGATCGAGACCTGGCCGAGGGTCTCCGAGAGGATGTCGCGGATCGTGGCCTCGGTGACGAAGCCAAGCGTCACCAGCACCTTGCCGAGCGGGGCCTTGAATTTCTTCTGCTCGGTAAGGGCGATGTTGAGCTGGTCCTGGCTGATGATCCCCTTGATCAGCAGCGTTTGCCCCAGCGGCGCCTGGCCGAGCGGCGCTCCCTGGATCGAGCCCATCAGCGGATCTCCGCCAGCCGGCGCGCCGCGGGCGCGGGATCGAACTGGGCGCCATTGTCGCGTGCGGCTTCCAACGCGCGCAGGTAAAAGCCCGCCGCGAGGCGCGACTGGCCAAGGCTATCAAGGCTGACGGCGAGGTTGTAGAGGATGTCGCCGCTGCCCGGGTCGAGGCGGTGCGCCTCGAAATACTCGACCTGCGCCTCGCGCCAGCGCGCTTGCGAGGCATAAAGGTTCCCGAGCGTGAAGTGCAGGGCGGCGCTTGCGGGGGCGGCGGCGAGGTCGGCGCGCAGCTGGGCCTCGAGCGCGTCGGGGCGCGAGAAGTCGGCGAGCGCGGCGAGGCCGGCAAGGGCGGTGGCGTTGCGCGGGTCGAGGTCGAGAGTGCGCCGGTAACTCGTCGCGGCGGCGGAGCGGTTGCCGCTGCGGGCCTCGACGGTCGCAAGGCCAAGACGGGCGTCGACGCTCACCGGGTCCGCGGCGATGGCCGCTTCATAGTTGCGCCGTGCCGTTGCAAGGTTGCCCTGGCGCAGCGCCTCGTATCCCGTGGCGACCTCCGCGGGCACGCGGCGGGCGGCATCGGCGGAGCGATCCAGACGCAGCGGCGACGACGACGGGGTTGCTGCGGACTCTCGCAACAGTCGCGCCACGGTGTCGTCGGGTGCCGGTGGAACGGCCGCCCTCGAGGGCGCAGGCGCGGCTCGGACAGGAACGTCCACAACCGCGGTCCGCTCGGCGGGCGAGGGCGAGGGCGAGGGCGAGGGCGAGGGCGAGCGCGAGGCGGGCGCGGCGGACAGAAGGGCCATCTCGGCGGCCGGCAACTGCATCGCGGGCGCTCCGGCGGGCGGGGGAATGGGTGCCACTCGCGGGCGCGAATGCACCGGCGCCTTGGGAGCGAGTGCGCTGATCGAATACCAGACGTAGGCTCCCGCGGCTGCGACCACCACAGCCACCGCGCCGATCGTGGCCCACAGCATTCCGCGGCTGCGTGCTTCGGGTGCGGCCTTCGCCTGGAACAGCACCTGCGCCGCGTGCGCACCTCCTCCATCGGACCGGGGTCCATCGGAGCGGGGCATGGCACCCAGCGTGTGACCCGCGGCGCCGGACGACAGCGGCTGCAGCTCGAGGCTGGCGTGGGACGCGGAAGCATTGGAGCGCGGCGCAACGGCCTCGCGTGGCGGCACGCCGGCTGCCATGCCCTCCGCGGGGCCCCGCGCGAGCTTCTCCTGCTCGGCGCGTTTCAATGCGTCGAGCAGAAGGCTCAAGAACGGCCCCCCAGACCATCGGGCACGACCGGCACCGGGGTGCCGCGGGGGAACTCGCCGCGCTCGAGTCGCTTCAGGTTCTCCTCGAACTTCGGCCCCAGCGGACGGGTGTCGGGAAAGAAATCCGTGCTCGGCAGGTAGCGGCGGTAGTCGGCGAGGTCGCCGTCGATGCTCGCGTCGCGGATCACGATCGGGCGCAGAAAAATCACGAGCTCGTTTTTCTTCGAGGTGTCGTTGCGGTAGCTCACCGCATCACCCAGGAAGGGGATGCGCGACAGGATCGGCACGCCGTCGCGCTTACCCTGGAAACTGTCCTGCATGAGGCCGCCGAGGATCGCGGTCTGTCCGCTTGGGATGCGCAGCACGCTCTCGAATTCGCGCGACTGGATCACAGGCACTCGGTTCTCCACGCCCACACGGCGAAGATCCGGATTCGGATCGAGAACAAAGTTCACCTGGCTCGAAATCGTGGGGCGGATGTTAAGCACCACCATATCGTTGTCGGAGATCTGCGGCGTCACGTTCATCACGAATCCCACCGGCACGACGTTCTGCGTGGTGGTGAACGCCACGATCGGCGCCGAGTTGTTGGTCCCGGGTGTGACCTGGGCCTGCACGCTGAAGTACACAAGATTTTCGACCACCTTGAGCACCGCAGTCTGGTTATTCAGCGCCATGATCTTCGGGCTCGACAGCACGCGCGTGTTGCCGAAGGAGTCGAGCAGCTTCACGGTGCTGCTGATCGATCCGCCCACCGCCGCGTTGGGATTGCTGTAGCCGATCGAGAAGAACGGTGCTTCGGCGAGGTTGGTGCCGATGAGGTTCTGGCGGAAGCTGTAGCCGAGCCCGTTGAGGCCCAGCGCCGACCAGTCGACGCCGGTCTGGTAGTTGTCGTTAAGCTGCACCTCGACCACGGTGGCTTCGATCAGAACCTGGCGGCGCGCGGAGCCCACGACTTGGCTGATGAACTCGGCCACCCTCTCATGTTGCCGCGAGGTCGCACGAACCGAGACGATCCCGCTTTCAGGATTCACCATGACACTCGCCGCTTCGCGGAAGGTCAGTCGCTGCTCGACGAACTCCTGCGCCTGGTTGGTCTGCTCGGCGCCGGGAGTCGTCGTGGTGGTGCTCGCTTGTGAGGCCGTGCCCCGCCCGCGAGGGGAGCTTCGGGACTGCGTCGTACTGGTCTGGCCCTGGCCGCGCGACTGCACCACCGTCTCGCTGCTGCCCTCGGGAAGCAGCTTGTCGGTTTCGCGCAGCATGTCCTTGATGTTTTTCTCGAGCGTTTCCCAGAAGCGGTTCTTCGCGACGTTGTCGACCTTGAGCAGCGAGCTATTCTGGCTCGCGCCGCTGGTCGCGCCGGCGGTTGCGCTTGGCGGGGCGACTACCTGGCTTTGCACGCCGATGGTGCCGCTCACGTCGCGCGCCATGTTGACGTAATCCACGCGGTAGGTGCGCAGGTAGGGCGCATCGGGCATGACCGTGATGGTCTGGCCGTCGCTTTCCCAGCGCACATCCACCTGGCGCGAGACGCGGGTCAGGATCTGCTTGAGCGTCTGGTCGATGGCGTTCAAATTGATGTTGCCCTCGATACCCGGGTGGATGTCGAAGTTGACCCGGGTCTCGCGCGCCATCGCGAGCAGCACGTCGCGCACCGGCTGGTTGGCGACGACCACCGAATAGCGGATCTCGGATTCGCGCACCTCGGGCGGCGGGGGGAGCGGAACGGCGCGAACCGGAGCGGGGATCGAGGCGCTCGGCCGCAGCTCAGCCTGGATGTGCCCCTCGTTCTTGGCCACCGGGCGCGTGCCACAGCCCGCCAATGCCAAGGCCACCGCAAAGCATGGCGCGAAAGCTCTCAAACGCATGCGGAAATATTTCGTAAGTGTTTGTTTTATGGACAGAACCGCCCCTGGCGTACTTTATAGCGTTTTCAGGGGCCAAACGCAAATGAAATCCCCCACATTCCCGTGCAGGAGTTGACAATAAAAGCGGGGTCTCCGGCTAGCGTGCCTGGGCGCGGCGAGCATCCTCGCGGACGATGTCGATCGACCGCACGTACGGCTTGAATTGCCTGAGGGTCGGCGGCAGGGTTTCAAGCGCGTCGATCGCCTTGCCGCGCTCGCCGAAGGAACCCAGAAGTACCGCCACCTTGGGCGCCTCCGGGCTGCCAGCCGGGACGAGCACCAGCTTTGCAGGCTCGACGGCGCGGCCGGCCTGGGCGAGCCAGGATTCCAGGAACTCGCGCTCGCGCGCGTCGGTGACCATCAGCTGGACCGCATAACGCGCGCCCGGCGCGGCCATCAAGTCGCGCCCCGCGGCGAGCCGGGAAGCGATCGGGTCCGCCGGCGGCGCGGGCTCGGCCGGCCGCATCGCCGTGGCTGCGACCGGCATCACGACCGGCGCAGGAGTTGACGGCACGCTTGCCG
>JALYSB010000209.1 GCA_030855025.1 Pseudomonadota bacterium | reverse complement strand
GCACGCCCGAGCCATCGGCTTGCGTGAGTGTCGCACCCTGCGCGCCGCTCTCGATGCGCGCGACCTCGTTGCCGAGCGGGGAGGAGATCACCCACAGGTCGCGGCCGGGCCGGTGCGTCCAGCGCAGCTTGGCGATATCGCTGCGATCGCCCTGGCGCAACGACAGGCGGCCCGTCACTTCGAACGCGGCGGGAACTCCGGCGAGGTCGGGAAGGGGTCCGGTCTTGGGGGCAAGCGCGCAAGCGCCCAGCAGCAGCGCGAGCGCGGGCACCGCGGCGCGCGCAATCATCGGCGAACAGTGTACCGCTCAGGGACGGTACTTCTGCATCACCGTGATGAGGGTCTCGTGGTTCGGGTTCTCGGTCAGCGCGGCGCGCCAGATCTTCTGCGCCTCGTCGCGCTGGCCTACTTTCCACAGCACTTCGCCCAGGTGCGCGGCGATCTCGGGGTCGTTGCGCACGCTGTAGGCCGCCTGCAGGTGCTTGAGGGCGTCATCGACCCGGCCCAGGCGATACGAGACCCAGCCGAGGCTGTCGAGGATGAACGGGTCCTCGGGCGACAGCTTGTAGGCCTTCTCGATCAGCTCGCGTGCCTCGGCGAGGCGGTCGGTCTTCTCCGCGAGCGTGTAGCCGAGCGCGTTGTACGCGTGCGCGTAATCCGGCTTCATCTTGATCACGCGGCGCAGGTCCTCCTCGAGCACGTCGATCCGGTCGATGCGCTCGGCGGCCATCGCGCGGTCGTATAGCAGCTCGTAGGAATCGGGAAACTGCGCCACCGCCGTGGTGAGCATCTCGTAGGTCTCACGCCACGCCTTTGCGTCACGCAGCAGCTGCGCCTCGACCTGGATCATCTGCACCCGGTCATCGCCCGAGCGCGGCTCGATGCGCCGCAAGTACTCGCGCCCCGCTGCCAGGCCCTGCTGTCGCGCGATCAGGGTTGCCACCTTGAGCTGGGCGCGAATCCGATCGCCCGATTCCACTCTCTGGTACCAGCCGATCGCCTCGTCGAAGCGCTTCAGGCCCTCAGCGGCCTGGCCCATTCCGAGGTAGATGGCGGCGGGCTCGCGGTAGCCGAGCTTGAGGGCGCGCGTGAAGGCACCCTGCGCGTCGCCGAAGTCCTCGAGCTGCAGCGACAGCAGGCCGATGGCATAGGCGGGCTGCGAATCCTTGGCCGCGAGCTTCTCGGCTTCCCGGAACTGCTCGCGCGCCTCGGCGAGCTTGCGCTCCGCGGCGAGCTCGCGCCCGAGCTGCATGCGAACTTCCAGGGAAGCGGGGTGATGCATGACGAAATCGCGGTAAAACGCGATCACCGAATCCGGGGCCACCTTGCGCAGAACCTGCGCCTTGAGAATTGCGCCCTGATCCCACGATGGGCGCATGGCGAGCGCCTGGTCCGCGCCGGCGCCCGCCACCTCGAAATTGAGGGCGATGAGCGCCGCGACGCCGATCGCATAGTGCGCCTCGGGCATCTCGGGATAGCGCGTGGCGATATAGCGAGTCGCCTCGAGGACGGCCGCCTTGTCGCTGAACTTGGCGAACAGGTGCGGTAGCTGCATCAGCATGCCGGCCCGGTTGGCATTCTTGTCGAACACCCCGGTCAGGGTGTCGCGCGCGCGGGTGATGTCGCCCTCGCTGGCCAGGAGCGCGGAGATGATTTCGCGGGCCAAGGAAGAAGCGGGGTCGAGCTCCAGCAACAGGGTGGCGCTCTCGAGCGCCGGGCCGAAGGCGCGCGCCCGGATTGCCAGCTCCACGGCCCGCTTGGCCACCTGGGCGTCGCGCAAGTCCCGGGCCATGCGATGGTAGATCGACAGCGCCCCGTCGATGTCGCCGCGCTGCGCTGCCAGCTCCGCCACCAGGAACTCGAAGACCGCGTCGGCCGATGCCGAGCTTTCGTCCGCATCGACCGATTCGGCATCGTCGTCGCCTTCGTCGTCGCTTGCCAGCGACGGGGTTGACGCCAAAGCCAGCACCGCCAACGCTCCGCCCCACCAGATCCTGAAAGCCATGGTCCGTGCCCTCGCTCGCCGTCGCTGCTGCGCAACGTCAGGCCCATCATAGAACGATTCGGGTCCTTGTAAGCATCCGCCGCATGGACTTGTAGGACTCGTCTGGCATCATTCGTCATGCCCGAACTGCCCGAGGTCGAGACGACGCGCCGCGGCCTTCTGCCGCACCTGCTTGGCCGCCGGGTACGGGGAGCCGTGGTACGCAACGGCAGCTTGCGATGGCCCGTGACTCGCGACCTGGGGAGGAAGCTGCGCGGCGAAGAGGTGCTTGCGATCCGCCGACGCGGTAAGTACCTGCTATTCGATTTTCCCCATGGGCACCTGCTGGTCCACCTGGGGATGTCAGGACGCCTGTCGCTGCTGCCCGACGATGCGCCGGTGCGCGTTCATGACCATGTCGACGTCCAGCTCGAGGGCCGCCAGGTCTTGCGGCTCACCGACCCGCGCCGGTTTGGCGCCGTGCTGTGGATGCGGGATCCCGCGCGCCACGCGTTGCTTCGCGATCTCGGCCTCGAGCCCCTCGAGGCGGAATTCACCGGCGAAGCGCTCACGCTCCTCGCCCGCGGTCGCAGCGTCGCGGTCAAGCAATTCCTGATGAACGGGCGCATCGTGACGGGCGTCGGGAACATCTACGCCGCCGAGGCGTTGTTTCGCGCGGGCATCCATCCGCTGAGAAGCGTCGCGCGCATCTCGCGAGACCGCTGGGATCGATTGGCCGCCGCGGTGCGCGAGACGCTCGAGGCGGCGCTCGCCGCCGGCGGGACGACACTGCGCGATTTCGCTTCCGCGGACGGCGCCCCCGGTTACTTCCGGGGCCAGTGCGCGGTCTACGGGCGCGAAGGCAAACCTTGCATCCGCTGCGGCACGCCGATTCGCGCGCGGCGCCTGGGCCAGCGTTCGACGTTCTACTGTCCCGCGTGCCAGCGATGAGCTCGACCGAGACGTCCACCCTCCCGGCGCGCGCCTTCGAAGCCTATCTGGGCGAGCTCAAACGATGGCGTTCCTCGACTTCCGAGGCGCTCGCGGGGTTTCGCCGCTGGGGAATCGTGAATCGCCTGCTCGACGAGCAGACCAGCGCACGACTGGCGTACCTGGAGCGCCGGCTGGTTTCCGAGCGCCTGACGATCGCGTTCGTGGCCGAATTCTCCCGCGGCAAGACCGAGCTCATCAACGCGCTCTTCTTCGCCGACCTCGGCACGCGACTCCTGCCTTCGGGCGTGGGCCGCACGACACTCTGCCCCACCGAAATCCTGTGGGATCCGGCTCGCCCGCCCTCGATCCGGCTCCTTCCGATCGGCACGCGCGAAAGTCCGAAGGCGCTACGCGAGTTCATCGCGGAGATCGACGCGTGGAAGGAAGTGCCGCTAGACCCCACGCGCCCCGAAACGGTAGCCGAAGCGTGCAAGGTGATCGCCGAATCGATCACCGTCGCCGGCCCCGCCGCGGTCAACCTCGGGCTCGCCGCCGAGCCCGGCGATCGCGTCGAGATTCCGCGCTGGCGCTACGCGGTGATCAATTTTCCCCACCCGCTGCTGGAAAGCGGCCTCACGATCCTCGACACGCCCGGGCACAACACCATGGGTGCGGAGCCGGAGCTCACCGTGCATCGCATTCCCGACGCGGCGGCCATCGTATTCATGCTGGGCGCCGACACCGGGGTCACGCGCACCGACCGCGAGCTCTGGAGCGAGCACATCGAGACGATCCACGGCATCGAGCAGAGCTGCTACGTGGTGCTGAACAAGATCGACGGCCTGCGCGACGGCTTCAAGCCCGAGACCCAGGTGCTCTCGGAGATCGAACGGCAGGTGAAGGCGAGCGCGGAGGCGTTGCACGTTGCGCCGGCGCGCGTCTTCGCGCTGTCGGCCAAGCAGGGCCTGGTCGCGAAGATCCAGGACGACCGCGACGGCCTGATCCAGAGCCGCCTCTACCGCCTCGAGCAGGCGCTTGCCCAGGGGCTGGTGCGAGAGCGGCGCCTCGACCACGCCGCGGCGGTTCGCGCGGAGACCCGATCGGCGTTCGCTGAATCGCGCGCGCTCATCGACAGCCGGCTCGCGTTCTCCCGCGAGCAGCTGGCGGAGCTCGCGGCACTGCAGGGCCGCAACCACAAACTGGTGGAGGTGCTCGCGCGCAAGGCCGCCTCGGAGCGCAGCCGCATCGAGCAGGCGCGCGCGATGATGATGGGGATGCGCACCGTGCACAACCGCAACGTCGACGCGCTCACCAAGCTGCTCGACCCGAACGTGGTCCGTGCGGCAGGGGTCGCCACGCGCATGGCGGTGCAGGCAAGCTCGTTCTCGAGCGGCATCGGCCAGTCGCTCGACCACTTCTTCAAGGAGGGGCGCGAGCGCCTGCGAGCAGCGGTGGGGGTGATCGGGGAAGCGCACGCGATGATGAGCACGGTGAGCCGCAAGTTCGCCGACGAATACCAGATCGCCACGGTGGAGGTGCCGGATTTCGCGACCGATCGCTTCTTCATCGAGATCGACCGGCTGGAGCAGCGCTGCGCGCGGGATTTCAAGGGTGCCGGAAGCCTCCTCACGCGCCGGCGGTCGACACTCTCCTCGCTCTTCTTCGACACCGTGGTGCTCAAGGTGGTCCATGTCTTCGAGATCGCGGACCGCGAGGTGCGCACGTGGCTGAACGGCTTCGTCCGCCCGCTCGATGCGCGGCTCAGCGCCTTCCAGGAGCAGAGCAACAGCCGGATCGAGGGCATGGGCCGGATCCAGAATGCCGAGACCGACCTGGCCGAACGCCTCGAGGAGTTGAAGGCGCTCGCCGCCAGCGTCGAGGCGCACCTCGCGGAGTGGGAAGCGCACCACCAGCGCCTCCTGGCGACGCTCGACGCGGAGCGCGAACCGCTGGCCGCGACCGGCTAGGTCACCCTCTCCCCGTACGCCCTCTCCCTTGGGAGAGGGTCGGGGTGAGGGTCTCGGCCGGGGTGAGGGCCAACGCGCGGTACTTCGCAGCCAACTGCTCGTGGCTCTCCACGTGATCGGGATCGAGCGGAATGCAGTCCACCGGGCACACCTCCTGGCACTGCGGCTTGTCGAAATGCCCCACGCACTCGGTGCACTTGGCGGGGTCGATCACGTAGATTTCCGCGCCCATGAAAATCGCGCCGTTCGGGCATTCGGGCTCGCACACGTCGCA
>JALYSB010000045.1 GCA_030855025.1 Pseudomonadota bacterium | reverse complement strand
ACGGGTGCGAGCATAGATGCCCTCGATGTCTGGGACGGCGTGCGGCGCTATTCCACTGTCCGCCCGCTCTTCGACTACCCGGTGGCCGTGATCGTGGGGCTGTCCGTCGAAGAGCAGCTGGCACCTACGCGGGCCGCGATGCGTCTAGACCTGTGGCGAGCAGCCGCCGGCAGTCTGGTGCTGATCCTGGTCCTCGGAGTCCTCGGGCGGATGAGCTGGCAGCTCGCGGGGGCGCGTCGCCGTACGGTCGAGGAGCAGGTCGCCCATTCGGTGCGCGTCGAGCACCTCGCCTACCACGACAGCCTCACGTCGCTTCCGAATCGGAGTCTCTTCAGCAACCTCCTGGCCCAGAGCATCAAGCTCGCGCATCGCCACGAGCGGCGGCTGGCGGTCCTGTTCCTCGACCTCGACCGCTTCAAGCACATCAACGACACCCTGGGGCACGAGGCTGGCGACCAGTTGCTGCGGGAAGTGGCCGCGCGGCTGAAGGCGTGCCTGCGCGAAAGCGACACGGTCGCGCGCCTCGGAGGCGACGAGTTCGTGGCCCTCCTGCCGGAGCTGGGCCAGGAGAACTATGCAGCCGACGTGGCCCGCAAGATTCTGTCCGCGCTCGCCCGGCCATTCATCCTGCGCAGCCAGGAGTACGCAGTCACGGCGAGCATCGGGATCAGCGTCTTTCCGGATGACGGACGCGACGAGCAGACGCTCAAGAAGAACGCGGACATCGCGATGTACCGCGCGAAAGAGGAAGGCAGGAACAATTTCAAGTTCTATTCCGACAAGCTCAACGCCTATTCACTGGCCCGCCTTTCGCTGGAGTCGGGGCTGCGCCATGCCCTCGAGCGCGAGGAGTTCGAGCTGTGCTACCAACCCAAGCGCGAGATCGCCACCGGCAGGATAACGGGCGTCGAGGCACTGCTTCGCTGGCGGCATCCCGACCTCGGAACCGTGGCCCCGATGCAGTTCATTCCCGTCGCCGAGGAATCGGGCCTGATCGTGGCGATCGGGAAGTGGGTGTTGAGGACGGCCTGCGCCCAGATCGTCGCCTGGCGCGCCATGGGCCTGGATCCCATGGGCGTCGCCGTCAACCTGACGCAGCGGCAATTCGAGAACGAGAGCCTGCTGGCGGACCTGACGGCCATCCTCGCCGAAACCGGCATGGACCCGCGGCTGCTCGAGCTGGAGATCAGCGAAGGCCTGCTGATGCGCGACGTCGAAAAGGCGATGGAGATACTGTCCCGACTGAAGCAGATGGGAATCCGCATCGCCGTCGACGACTTCGGCGCCGGCTACTCGTCGCTCGCGCGGCTGCGCCAGTTTCCACTCGATACGATCAAGATCGACCGCTCGCTCATCCGCGACGTGGCGAGCGTCGCCGAAAACAAGGACGTGGCCTCGGCCATCATCGCGATGGGCCGCGCGCTCAGCCTCACGGTGGTCGCCCAGGGCGTCGAGACCAAGGAGCAGGCGGACTTCCTGCGCCAGAACGCGTGCGATGAATTCCA
Source organism: Pseudomonadota bacterium (assembly GCA_030855025.1). Lineage (GTDB taxonomy): Bacteria > Pseudomonadota > Gammaproteobacteria > Burkholderiales > Usitatibacteraceae > Usitatibacter. The sequence goes on along the minus strand of JALYSB010000045.1, from coordinate 17,278 downwards.
GGGCTTCTATCTCAGCAAGCCCATCCCGGCGGACCAGATCGAGGCGTTGCTCCGCAGCCCGGGCTAAGGAATGAGCACGACTTTCACGCTCGCATCGACCAGCGCCGGCTCGATATACCCGATGGCGTTGGGGTTCTCGGCGAGGCGCCGTTTCACCGCAACGCCATTGGCGACCTCGGGGGGCGGCTGTCCCCGGCCGGTGAAGATGATCTTCGACCAATGGGCGTTCAGCTGCGCGGGCGATTTTCCCGCGAACGCCAGGTAGAACTCCTCGCGCGTGGCCGAGCCCTCCGCCTGGTCGATCGGCACGGCGAGGCTGCCATCGGGAAAGCGAATCGACTTGCCAAGAAATATGTCCGCGACCTGGCTTTTGCTGAGCGTGGCGAGCGAGCTTCGGGCGGACACGACCGCAACGACCTCGGCCGAGGCCGCGCCGGCGCCCCAGCTCAACGCAATGCCGGCAATAGCCCACGCGACGCGGATCATGGGGGATGTCATCGATCAGAACGTGAAGTCGACGACGGCGCTGATCACGTTGACTCGGCCGCCCGGCTGCAAGCCCGGCTGGATGTTGCGGAACTCGCCCGTGGAGCCGGCACCGATGCGGGTGTGGTCCAGCTGCAGCTTGAGCGCAATGTTCCTGCGGACATCCCAGCGCGCACCGACGGAGACCGTGCTCTGCACGACCTTCGCGCCCAGGGCCGAGTTGAGCCCGGCATTGAGGCCCATGGCGGGGGCCGCGAGGGCCGGCGGCAGCGCGGCCACGGTCAAGCCGGGATCGGAGAGATTGTCCGAATTCGCCCGGGCATAGGTCACGTAGGGGGTTATCTTCCCGAACCGATAGCCCCCGCTCACGTACCAGGCGGATTTCCTGCCGAGGATTGCGTCACCATTGATTCCCACCCATTCGGCCATCAGGAACCCGGGGCCCGGGTCATAGCTCGCGCCCACCCCGTAGAAGTTCACGAGACGATCGTGGAACGTGTATTTCTCCGCGAGCGCGACGCCCTCGGGGCCGAATTGGCGGAACCCATCCAAGAGCGGGTCGAGCGCGGCGAGAGTGACTCTTGCGCGGCCGTAGACAATGCGTGCAGTCAGCGGGCCCTGCTCGAACGTATCGACCAGCACCGCCAGCTCTCGTACCTGCGATGTGGCTCCCGAAAACTTGGTATCCGCTCGCCCCGCAGTGAGCTGGATCGTATTGGTGGCGGATGCCAGGGCCATGCGGTAACTCGCGTCGACGCCGTCATTGCTGGTCACGGGGACCAGGCTGTAGACCTCGACGGGAGGGCGCACCCACGGGTTGGCGAAGCCGACCTTCCGAGAATCGGTGAGCATCAGCACCGGCAGGACCGTACGCCCCACGCGAATGCCGAACTCCGGCGTGACCTGGAATCTGATATTCGCCCATTCCACATGGGGCCGGTAGGAACCGTCGTGGTTCTGCTCCGAAACCACCTGGACCACCGCGGAGATCCTCGGCGTGAACCGCGCGGTGACCTGCGCGGCAATAAGGCTGTCGACCTCCGCGCTCCACGCGCGGCTGTAGCCCGCGCCGTTGGGCTTCGTGGGCGTGGAGGTGAAGTCGGACTGGTCTTCGCTCGAGTGCACGATGCCCAGGGTGCCGAAGCCCCTGAACGAGAACATCGACGGCCCGTGGCTGTCGGCGCGAGCGCCGGCCGCGGCGTGAAGGGCCAGTGCCAGCACGGCAATTCGAGCCAAGGGGTGCGACATGCGTTCGCGTTTCCTGCAAGCAGGCTGGACCGATATTGTCCGGAGTTTCCAGGGAAAGCTCTGTGCGCCATCGCACCCAGGCGAAAGTGCGCCAACGTACATCCCACGGCAGCGTTTACTGATACCTTGGCGGACCAACAGGCGCGGGTCACGCCGGCAAAGGCGTGCGGAGCATCATGAGACGAGGAACCTGGTTCAACACATTCGCGGCCGACGGCGGGACGATCGACCTGGCGGCCGAGACGCGCGACGCGCTGGCCCGCCTCGACGACGAGCTGTCCGCGATCTGGAACCTGGGGGACAACGTGTTGGTGTGCTGGACGCACAGCGCCGGGGAACTGCTCGTCCTGTCCGTCCGTCACTACGCCATTCCCGAATCGGTCCATGCCGGTCCCGGCGCGGCGGCGACGCGCGACGCCCAATTCATCAACCAGGTCCTCTCGGGCCCCAAGCATCTCTCACCCGAGGAATTCGACCGCGTCTGCCGGGCTTTCGATTGCCTGCCGCGGCGCGTGCAGCTCAACGCGAACCTCGAAACCCCGGGGCTCGCGGCACTGGTCAGCGACATCGTCCGTTGCTACGGAGTCACCCTGGTCCGCGACCGCGCCGTGGTGCTGCTGGACGCGGTGGCATTCTCGCTGCGCTCCCCGCTCGACCAGATGGCGATGCTCAACAGCCTCGCATACTCGGTGAACTCGGCCTACGCGCAGCTGCTGTCGAAGGACATCAGGATCGACTTCGCGCGTACCACCACCGGCGACGGCTTCTACATCTGGAACCGGGCGACTACGAGCCAGGGCAATACCGAGCTCTACAAGCTCATGATGATGCTGCTGGCGGACAACGCGGCGGCGCAGGGCAAGGCCCGCAGCCCTTGGGTGCCGAAGCTTCGGGCGGCCTTCCACGTGGGCGAGCACTACGAGTTCCACCAGGTGGAGGGGCTCAATCCCACCAACTTCAGCTATATCGTCGGCCAGGTCACCGTCGACCTCGCGCGCATGTTGGAGCAGGCCCTGCCCGGGCAGATCCTCCTCGGGGACTTCGTGACCTCGCTCGGCGCCGGGGGCGGCGAGGCAGCGGCCCGCCTCGACACCCTTGATTTCGTCGAAAACACCGCCGCCACGCTCGACCAGCTGAATGGCCTCGACATCTCGGGCGGGCGGATCGACACCATCCGCTGCTATCTGACCGGACGCCGGCTGGACGGCGGGCGCTACCTGGTCAACCGCTATCACCTGCGCGACAAGCACGGCACCACACGCGCGGTCTACAACGCCAAGATCAACATCCATCGGGAAAATGGCGAGCCGATCTTCCTGGGTATCCAGAACGAGGCGTTGTGGGACTTCAACGCCTCGCGCGTGGAGCCCCTGAGCCGGAAGACGGCGGCCGCCTAGAGATCCGGCCTCCGCGACCTGCGGCGGCCTCAGGTATTACGCAGGTGCGGGTTCGGTTCCGCCCGATGGGCGGCGGGAGCGCGGGAACTCAGTATCGGGGCTCTGCATCGCCACCGAGAAAAGCCCCGATGAACCGCACCCCCGCCCTTCGCAAACACTCCCGCGGCGCCCTTCTCGTCCTCGCGTTCGCGTGCCTCGTGGTGCTCGAGGGATGCGGCCATGCCCAGGTGAAGGAAGACTGGGAGCACAAGGCCTCCATGCCCCCGCTGCCGGCGGTGTACCTCGTGGTGGCCCGGTCCGAGCTGGAAGGTGTTTGCGGCGCGCATCCCGGGATGTACCTCCACGGTTGCGCGAAACGCGACTACGTGGCGCGCGTCTGCACGATCGTCACCGGGCCCCAGCCCCAAGCCTGGCTGCTCGACCACGAGCGCAAGCACTGCGCCGGCTGGGACCACGGCCCGCCGCGCACCTTCGCGGGTTGATCGGCGACGGCATCTGACTGTTATTGCATGTGCTGGCCGCCGTTGATCGCGATGTTCGCACCGGTGAGGAAGGCCGCCTCGTCGGAGGCGAGGTAGGCGCAGAGGCCCGCCACCTCGTCGGGCTTGCCCAGCCGGCCCATCGGGATCTGCGGGATGATCTTGGTGTCGAGCACGTCCTTCGGGATCGCGAGAACCATCTTGGTCCCGATGTACCCCGGGGAGATCGTGTTGACGGTCACGCCTTTGCGGGCGACCTCATAGGCAAGCGCCTTGGAGAAGCCGTGCATGCCCGCCTTGGCGGCCGAATAGTTGGTCTGGCCGAAGGCGCCCTTCTGGCCGTTGACGCTCGAGACGTTGATGACGCGCCCCCAGCCGCGCTCGACCATGCCGTCGACCACCGGCTTGGTCACGTTGAAGACGCTGTCGAGGTTGGTCTTGATGACCGCGTCCCAGTCGACCTTGGTCATCTTCTTGAAGGTCATGTCGCGGGTGATGCCGGCGTTGTTGATCAGGATGTCGACCGGGCCGACCTCCTTCGCCACCTGCGCGACCATCTTCTGGCACGAGTCGAAGTCCGCCACATCGCAGGGGTAGGCGATGAAGGCGTGGCCCTGGCCCTCCATCTCCTTCAGCCACTCCTTGTACTTCGAGTTGCCCGGCGAGTAGGTGACGACGACCTTGATGCCCATCTTCTCGAGCTTCATGCAGATCGCCTCGCCCAACCCGCCCATGCCGCCCGTGACCAGCGCGATTCTCTGAGCCATCGCTCCTCCTTCTTGTTGTGAATGCTGCTGCTAGACCCGCTCCCTCGCGTAGCGCCCGGGGGCGGGCTCGATCGGCTTCCTCTTCGCCCCGCCCAGCTTCTTGCGCGCCGGCACCATCTTGCCGCCGTGGGGCTTCAACCACTTCGACCACTCGTTCCACCAGCTACCTGGCACCTCGCGCGCCGCGGCGAGCCACTTGTCGGCATCCGCGGCCTTGTCGTCGTTGACCCAGTAGCTGCGCTTGTTCTTCGAAGCCGGGTTGATGGTGCCGGCGATGTGGCCGCTCGCGCCGAGGACGAACTTCACGTTGCCTCCCAGCAGGCGCGCGCTCTTGTAGCCGCCCTTCCAGGGAACGATGTGGTCCTCGCGCGCAGCGAACACGAAGGTGGGCAGCTTGATCCGCTTCAAGCTCACCGGCACGCCGCACATGCTGAGCGCGTCGGGCGTGGCGAGCTTGTTGTCCGTGTAGGTGTTGCGCAGGTAATACGCGTACATCGGGCCGGGAAGGTTGGTCGCGTCAGAATTCCAGTAGAGCAGGTCGAAGGCCGGCGGCTGCTTGCCCTTGAGGTAGTTGTTCACCACATACGACCACACCAGGTCGTTGGCGCGCAGGCTCGAGAAGGCGCCCGCGAGCTCGCCGCCGGGGACGATCCCGCCGCGCTCGAGCTGCTTCTCGCGCTTCTCGACGAAGGCGCGGTCGAGGTAGACGCGGATATCGCCCACATCGGTGAAGTCCAGCAGCGTGGTGAGGAGCGTGAGGCTCGCAGCCGGGTTCTTCCCCTGTTTTTCGAGTACCGCGAGGGCCGAGCATGCGAGCGTGCCGCCGATGCAGAACGCGAGGACGTTCAGGCGGTCGACGCCCACGATGCGCCTGGCTTCGCTCAAGGCCTCGATGAGATCGCGGATGTAGTCGTCCCAGGTGATGTGGTCGTGCTCCTCCTTCACGTTGCGCCACGAGACCATGAACACCGTGTGGCCCTGGTCGACCGCGAAGCGGACCAGGGAATTCTCGGGCTGCAGGTCCATGATGTAGAACTTGTTGATGCACGGCGGCACCATCACCAGCGCGCGCTCGTGCACCTTGGGGGTCGTGGCCTCGTACTGGATCAGCTGCATCAGCTCGTTCTCGAACACCACCGCGCCCTTCGTGACCGCGATGTTGCGCCCGACCTCGAAGGCGGACTCGTCGGTCATCGAGATGCGACCCTTGTCCATGTCGGCGAGCAGGTTCTTCATGCCCTCCTGGAGGGTCTCGCCGCCGCTTTCCATCGCGGCCTTGATGGCCTCCGGGTTGGTGGCAAGATAGTTGGAGGGCGCCGCCGCGTCGAGGTACTGGCGCATGAAGAAGCGCATGCGCTGCTTGGTGTCCGGATCGAGGCTCGAGTCCTCGACCGCCTCCATCATCATCTTCGAGGTGAGGAGGTACGAGTCGCGGAAATAGCGGAACATCGGAAGCGAGTCCCATTCCGGGGCACTGAAGCGCCTGTCGGTCGCGGCGGGCTCGGATTCGGCGACCTGCGGCGGCTGCATCGACGACATCCAGAGGCGCATCTGCTCCTGCATGTAGCGGCCCTGCAGGTCGAGCATGGTCTGCGGCCTGGCGCTGATCGCCTCGAGCCAGGCGCGGTAGGCGTCGGCGAAGCCCGACATCACCTGCTGGCCCGCACCCTCCCCGCCGAACGAGGACTGGTTGAGCGACTCCTGGGATTCGCGCAGGCGGGCTGCGACGTCGTCGGTGGCACGGGGGGAGCGGGTCTTGGCCATGGTTGTCTACGGCGAATGTTGCGATAGGGGCGAATCCATTGTACGACGGACGGCGCGCCCTCAATGCTCCGGGAAGAGGGCCGCATGGATCAGCCAGATGCTCGCGATTCCGAGCGCGATGAACGCCACCTGCACCAGCGTCTCGCGGATCGCGGTGCGCTTGTGCAGGCCGGGGATCAGGTCGGCGACCGCGACGTAGATCATGCTCGCCGCGGCGATCGCGAGGATCTCGGGAATCCACCCCGATACCGAAGCGAGGGCGAACCAGGCAAGCAGCGCGCCCGCGACGGTCGCCATCCCGGAGAGCGCGTTCATCGCGAGCGCCATGCGCTTGCTGAAGCCCGAATGCAGCAGCACCAGGAAGTCGCCGATCTCCTGCGGGATCTCGTGGGCGATGATCGCGACGGCGGTGACGATGCCCAGGCGCGCGTCGGCGATGAAGGCGGCCGCGATGATCACGCCGTCGGTGAAGTTGTGGAAGGAATCGCCGATCACGATCATCCATCCCGAGCGCCCGGAGTCGTTCCCGTGGGCGGCGTGCGCATGGACCTCCTCGAGGTCCTCGTCGCCATGGTGGTGGTGGCGCCACAGCAGCAGCTTCTCGAGGACGAAGAAGGCGAGGATCCCGAAGAGGATGAATGCGGCGATCCGGGCGGGATTCTTCGTCTCCCCGAAGATGTGCGGCAGGATGTCGAGGAAGACCACGCCCAGCAGCGCGCCCACGGCGTAGCTCACCAGCATCGGGATCCAGCGCGCCTTCACCCGAAAGGCCACGGCCGCGGCGAGCGCCAGGGACAGCAGGCTCCCGGCGATGCAGGCGATGAGGATCTGGGCGAGGACCGGCATCATTCCAGCCAGATGAATGCGCCCATGCGCCCGCTCTTCGGCGCGCGGCGGTAGGAGAAGAAGCGCGTGGCGTCGCCATGGGTGCAGTAGCCGCCGCCGTGGATCTCGCGCACGCCGGCGCGCGCGAGCCGCTGCCGCGCCAGGGCATAGAGATCGCACATGAACTTGCCCGGGACATCCGGCACGAAGGCCGAAGCCGCGGCGGGATCGAAGCGCTCGAAGGCTTCCTTCACCTCGGGACCGACCTGGAAAGCGCTCGGTCCGATCGCCGGTCCCATCCACGCCGTGACATTCGCCGCCGGCGCCCCGAGGGACCGGACGACGTTCTCGATCACCCCCGAAGCCATGCCGCGCCAGCCCGCATGGACGACGCCGACCCGCCCGCCGCGCATGTCGGCCACGAAGAGCGGCATGCAATCGGCAGTGAGGACCGTGGCCACCCGCCCGGGCGTACTCGATACCGCCCCGTCGGCGGTCGGCGTGTCGGCCTCGCGGAAAATATCGAGATCGGCGACCTGGTTGCCGTGCACCTGCACCATCCACCGCGGCGTGGTCGGAAGCAGCTCGCGGACGACCTGGCGGTTGCGCTCGACGCGGCTCGGCTCGTCGCCGCTGCTGGCACCGAGGTTCATGGAGGCGTACTCACCCGCGCTCACGCCGCCCGCGCGGGTGGTCACGAACGCGCGCACGTTGCGCGGGGCGGGCCAGTCGGGCACCAGCCATTGGCGCGGGATGCTCACGGCCGCAGGCTCTGAAGCAACGCGCGGAAATCGCCGGGAAGCGGTGACTCGAACTGCACCGTCTTGCCCGAGCGCGGATGGACGAATGCGAGCTTCCACGCATGCAGCGCCTGGCGCTCCAGGGCGCGAGGGCCGCGCTTGCCATACACCGCGTCGCCCTCGATGGGATGGCCGATGGAGGCGAGGTGCACGCGGATCTGGTGGGTGCGCCCGGTCTCCAGCGCGCATTCGAGCAGGGTGTGCTCGGCGAAAGCCTCGCTTACCTTGTAATGGGTGACCGCGGGCTTGCCGCTCGCCACCACCGCCATCCGTGTGCGGTGGACCGGATGCCGGCCGATGGGCGCATCGACGCTCCCCGCCGCCTTGACCCGCCCGCGAGCGAGCGCGAAGTAGGTTCGCTTCATGGTGCGAGCCTGTAGTTGACGCACCAACGCCAATTGCGCGGGCTCGCTCTTGGCGACGACCAGCAGGCCGCTCGTATCCTTGTCGAGGCGGTGCACGATTCCCGCGCGCGGCAGCTCCCCGGCCGCGGGGGAGTGGTGCAGGAGGGCATTCAGCATCGTGCCCGCCCAATTCCCGCTGCCCGGGTGGACCACCAGGCCCGCCGGCTTGTCGATCACCAGCACGTCGTCGTCCTCGTACACGACGCCGAGCGCGATCGCCTCGGGCAGGAAAGCCGAGTCGACCTCGCGCGCGGCGAGCTCCACCTCGACCGCCTCCCCGCTTCGCATCTTGAGGCTCGCCGAGGCGACGCGCCCCGCCACCCGCACGAAGCCCTCCTCGATCAGGCGCGCGAGGCGGCTGCGCGACTCCATCGGCAGGAGCCGGGCGAGTGCCTGGTCGAGGCGCAGCCCCGCCATCTCCAGCGGAATGGTGATTTGCCGGGCGGGGGATGGGGCATGCGGCGCGGTATAATTTGCGCTTCGCGAAACGGGATTCACCATGAATCGAAGTGTAACGGCATTGGCGGCGCTCCTCCTCGCGCTCGGCCTTGCGGGCTGCGGACTGTTCGCCGACAAGATCGATCCGCGCAAGAACTGGACCGCAGCCGAATACTACAAGGCCGCGAAGGAAGAGTTCGACAACCGCAACTGGGACGCGTCGATCAAGATCTACGAGGCGCTCGAGTCCAAGTTTCCGTTCGGGCGTTTTGCGCAACAGTCGCAGATGGAAGTCGCCTACGCGCACTACAAGCTGGGCGACACCGCCCAGGCGCTCTCGGCGATCGACAAGTTCCTGAAGCTGCACCCCAACCACCCGAACCTCGACTACGCGCTCTACCTGAAGGCGCTGGTGAACTTCAAGGAAGACCTGGGGCCCTTCGCGCGAATCATCACCCAGGACCTCGCGGACCGCGATCCCAAGGCCGCGCGCGAGTCGTTCGAGGGGTTCAAGGAGCTGGTGACGCGTTATCCCGACAGCCGGTATGCATCCGATGCGCGCGAGCGCATGGCCTACCTGGTCGAGGCGCTCGCGCGCCACGAGATCCACGTCGCGCGCTACTACCTCTCGCGCGGCGCGTTCCTCGCCGCGGCCAACCGCGCGCAGGATGCGATCACGCGCTTTCCCAGTTCGCCGATCCACCGCGAGGCCCTCGACGTCATGATCGAGGCCTACGACCGCATGGGGATGAACGAGCTTCGCGACGATGCACGCAAGGTGCTGGCGAAGAACTTCCCCGCCGACCGCATGGCCCGCGACGGCCAGAACCGCACCAAGTCATGGTGGAAATTCTGGCAGTAGGAAACCGGGGACAGACCCCATTTTTTTCAAAAATGGGGTCTGTCCCCGGTTTTCACTTCGCCAGGGTTTTCAGCAGGTACTGCTGGGCGCAGAAGGGCGTGCCGCGGCCGGGCTTGCGGCGCTTGAAAGACCCGTCGGACTGCATCTCCCAGGATTGCACGTTGTCGTCGAGGTAGGCCTTGAGCCCCTCGCGCATCACGCGCCGGCGCACCTTGGGATCGAGCACCGGCACGCAGAGCTCGATCCGCCGGAAGAAGTTGCGCTCCATCCAGTCGGCGCTCGAAAGCAGGACCTCCGACTCGCCGCCATTCCGGAAATGGAAGATGCGGGTGTGCTCCAGGAAGCGCCCGATGATCGAGCGCACGCGAATGTTCTCCGACAGGCCCTTCACGCCGGGGCGCAGCGCGCACACGCCGCGCACGATCAGGTCGACCTTCACCCCCGCCTGCGACGCCTTGTAGAGCGCGTCGATCACCTGCGGCTCCAGCAGCGCATTCATCTTGGCGATGATGCGGGCGGGCTTGCCCGACTTGGCCACGCGCGTCTCGTTCTCGATCGCGGCCAGCGTGCGCGGGTGCAGCGTGAAGGGCGCCTGCCAGACATGCTTCAGCTTCATCACCTTGCCCAGGCCCGTGAGCTGCTGGAACACCTCGTTCACGTCGGCGCAGATCGCGTCGCGGTAGGTGAGCAAGTCGAAATCGGTATAGAAGCGCGCGGTGCGCGGATGATAGTTGCCGGTGCCGACGTGGGCGTAGCGCACCAGCCGCCCTTCCTCGCGCCGCACCACCAGCGACATCTTGGCGTGGGTCTTGTGGCCGACCACGCCATAAACGACGTGCGCGCCGACCTCCTCCAGGCGCGCCGCCCAGTTGATGTTGGCCTCCTCGTCGAAGCGCGCCATCAGCTCCACCACGACGGTGACTTCCTTCCCCGCCCGCGCCGCGTCGATGAGCGTCTGCATGATCACCGAATCGGTGCCGGTGCGGTACACGGTCTGCTTGATCGCCACCACCTGGGGATCGCGCGCCGCCTCGCGGATGAACTCGATCACCGGCGTGAACGACTGGAACGGACGGTGCATGAGCACGTCGCCGCGGCGAATCGTGGCGAAGAGATCGCGCCCCTTGGACACCGCCTTCGGCAGCCCCTGCTGGAAGGCGGGAAATTCGAGGTCGGGGCGATTGACCTGCTCGGGAATGCTCATGAGCCGCGACAGGTTCACCGGCCCGGCCACCGAATAAAGGTCGTTGCCATCGAGCCCGAACTGCGCGAGCAGGAAGCGCGTCATCGATTCCGACATGTTGTCGGCGACTTCGAGCCGCACTGCATCGCCGAAGTGGCGCTGCGGCAATTCCCCCTGGAGGGCCAGGCGCAGGTCCTTCACTTCCTCCTCCTCGACGAAGAGGTCGGAGTTGCGCGTCGCCCGGAACTGGTAGCAGCCGAGGACCGTCATGCCGGTGAAGAGCTCGCCCACGTGCGCATGCAGGATCGACGTGAGGAAGATGAAGTCGTTGGTGCCTTGCGCCACGTTCTTGGGAAGGCGGATCACGCGCGGCAGCACGCGCGGCGCCTGCACGATCGCCGCGCGCGAATCGCGTCCGAAGGCGTCGCGGCCCTCGAGCTCGACGGCGAAGTTGAGGCTCTTGTTGAACACCCGCGGGAACGGATGCGCGGGGTCGAGCCCGATCGGCGTCAGCACCGGCATCATTTCGCGGAAGAAATAGTCGCGGATCCACTCCTGCTGGCTTGGACTCCACGCGGCGCGGCGCAGGAAGTTGATGCCTTCCTTCGCGAGGCCCGGGAGGATCTCCTCGTTCAGCAGCCGGTACTGGCGCTCGACGATCCCCTGCGCACGCGCGGCGACCTGGCGGAAGACTTCCAGCGGCGTGAGGCCATCGGCCCCGGCCGCCGCCGCCCCCAGCTTGATCTGCTCTTTCACTCCGGATACGCGGATCTCGAAGAACTCGTCCAAGTTCGACGAGACGATGCAGAGGAACTTGAGGCGCTCGAGCAGCGGAACACTCTTGTCCTCGGCCTGGGCCAGGACGCGCCGGTTGAATTCGAGGGCCTGGAGCTCTCGATTGAGGAAATGCTCGGGGGAGTGATGGCGCTGCACGCGCTTTGGCTTGGGCCGGAGGGCCGTTGGCTTCTTTGCCATGAGGGTAGCGGCGCTTCATGACCGTTGCGTGACAGGGCGGATGGCATACTCCACCTCAAGCGACGGTTATCGCAGCATCAAGGATTCGTGAGCCAATATACTACCCTCGGCGCCGTCGACCTCGGCTCCAACAGCTTCCACCTCGCCATCGGGCGCGTCGTCGACGACCAGGTCTACCCGCTCGATTCGCTCAAGGAAACGGTGCGCCTCGCCTCGGGGCTGACCGCCGACAAGCACCTCGACGCGGCCGCCCAGGAGCGCGCCCTGGGCGCCCTCAAGCGCTTCTCCGAACGCCTCGCGGGCATGCCTCCGCAAGCCGTCCGCGTGGTCGGCACCAACGCGTTGCGCGTGGCCAAGAACGCGCGCGCGTTCCTGCGCCAGGCCGAGGCGACCCTCGGCTTTCCGATCGAGGTGATCCCCGGGCGCGAAGAGGCGCGGCTCATCTACGTGGGCGTGGTGCATTCGCTGCCGCTTTCGAACCACAACCGCCTGGTGGTGGACATCGGCGGCGGCTCGACCGAGCTCATCATCGGCAACAAGCTGAAGCCCAAGGCGATGGAGAGCCTCTACATGGGCTGCGTGAGCTACACCGGACGCTTCTTCGCCGATTCGCGCATCGACAGGAAGTCGATGAGGGCGGCCCAGCTCGCGGCGCGCGAGCAGGTGCAGACCATCGCCACGCACTACGAGAAGCTCGGCTGGAAGGAGGCCGTGGGCTCCTCGGGCACGGCGCGCTCGATCGCCGAGGTCCTCGAGAAAAACGGCCAGGCCGAGCGCGGCATCACCGCGGCGGGGCTCGCGTGGCTGCGCGATCAGCTGGTCGCAGCAGGCGACTTGCGCAAGCTCGCGATCGCGGGCCTGCGCGAGGACCGCGTCCCGGTGGTCGCTGGCGGGGTCGCCATCCTGTCGGCCGTGTTCGACGAGCTGGACCTCAAGGAGATGACGGTGGCCGAGGGGGCGCTGCGCGACGGCGTGCTCTGGGACCTGCTCGGACGCGTGCACCATCGCGACATCCGCGAGGTCACGGTGGACCAGTTCGTTCGCCGCTACCACGTCGACCTCGCGCAGACGCAGCGCGTGGCGCGCCTCGCCCAGGACCTGCGCCGGGGCCTCGAGGCCCCGGGCGGCGAGCTCGAGGCGCTCACCCAGTTCCTCGACTGGGGATCGAAGCTGCACGAGATCGGCATCTCGATCGCGCAGGCCGCGTACCACAAGCACTCGGCGTACATCCTCGCCAATGCCGATATGCCGGGGTTCTCACGGCAGGAGCAAGGATGGCTCTCGAACCTGGTGCTCGCGCAGCGCGGCAAACTCTCCAAGATGCGCTCCGCGTTCGACGACGACCCGCGGTTGGCGGCACTCGCCTTTTGCCTGCGGCTCGCCGTGATCTTCTACCGCAGCCGGCGCTCGGTCACCCTCCCGCGACTGAAGCTCGAGCGCGAGGGCCGCGGCTGGCGCCTCGAGGTCGCCGCCGCGTGGCTCGAAAGCCATTCGCTCGTCGCGGTGGCGCTCGAGCACGAGAAGGACGAGTGGAAGTCGGTCGGGTTCGACCTCGAGGTCGTCGAGACCTAGCCTCAGTCCGCGCCTAAGCGGCGATTTCCACTTCCATCGCGGAGGCCGGCGTGCCGTCCTTCCAGGGGAGCGCCACGTCGTAGTCGCGCAACAGGCAATCGTCGGGCAGCGTTGCAATCGGCGCGAAATCGCGGTGCGCGATGTATTCGGGCCGCTTGAAGCGGCGGATGTGGTTGGAGACCGCGCAGAGGCTCAGGTACACGCTCACCCGGTTCCACGGCGACAGGTTCGAAGTCGACGCGTGCACCAGGCAGCCGTGAAACACGATCATCGAGCCGGCGGGGCCCTTGGGCGCGACGATTCCGCCCTGGGCGACGAGCTGCGAGATGGCACCGGAGTCGATCGTCCAGAGCGGATAGCTCGTGGTGCTGGTGTCGTGCCCGGCGGGAAGGGCGCCTTGCTTGTGGCTGCCGGGGATGAACATCAGCGGCCCGTTGAACTCGTTCACCTCGTCGAGGAATATGGCGACGTTCATCGCGCGCGCCGCGGGCATGAGGTCGTCGTTCATCCAGGTGCCGTAGTCCTGGTGCCATTGCCAGACATCCCCGCTGAACGCCATCTTGCCGTTGATCTTGAACTGGTGCATGTACAGGTCTTCGCCGAGGATCTGCCGCACCGGGTCGACCATGCGGGGGTGGCGTGCGAGACGCGCGAACGGCTTGCTGTACAGGTGCGCGGCGAAATTGGTGCGCACCGCATCGCTACCCTTCTCGCGCACGTTCTCGGGACGGCGCTGGGCGTAGAGAGCCGGAACCGCGTCGGTCAGGACCCTGATTTCCTCGGGCGTGAAGAGCGACGGGAAGAAAAGGTAGCCGTCGCGATCGAATGCGGCGAGTTGCTCGGCACTGAGTTTCATCGGAGCTCCCTGGCAAGGACTGCGGCAAGACCTATTTTGCCCCTTTCTCGGCGCGTTCGAGCATCTCCGGGTCGAGCAGCGCCTTCAGCACGGTTTCCGATTTTCCGTCGCGGCCGCGCGTGGCGAACCAGAGGATCGCGCCCTTGCGCACCGACACGTCGCCCGCCCCGCCACCGAGGAGCCGCGCGGCCACCTCGCCGAGCGTCGGCTGGTGGCCCACGACCACCACATGCTTCGCGTCGGGCCATCCGGCCACCTTGAGAACCGAGCGCGCATCGGCGCTGGTCGAGACGCCTTCCTCGACCTCATAGGGCAGCTCGAGGGGCGCCACCGTCTCGAGGGCCCGTTGGGCAGGACTCGAGACGACCCGCCACTCGCCCTCGAGGCGCGGCTTGAGCCAATGCGCCATGCGCTCGGCCTGCTTGCGGCCTTTCCGGGTGAGCTGGCGAGCGAGATCGCCTTGCGGGTTGTCGTCCTCGGCCTCCGCATGCCGCCACAGGATCAATTCCAACGAAGCTCCTTTCTCATTCGGGCCCCGGCTCCGGCACGGCACGATGCCCGCGCGTCGTCAGCGCGATGCCCGCGAGAATCAGCGCGATGCCGACGAGGTGAAATGCATAAATGCGCTCGTCGAGGAAGATCCACGCAAGCAGCGCGCCGAACGCGGGCATGAGGTGCACGAAGATGCCCGCGACGGTCGGTCCCACCTCCGCCACGCCGCGGTTCCAGAAAATATAGCCCACGAACGACGGGAAGATCCCCACGTAGAGCATCGCGGCGATCGTCGCCGGCGTGAACTCGGCACGCCCCTCCATGAAAAGCATCTCGAACAGCATCAATGGAAAGAGGAGGAAGACCCCGACCACGCCGCAGCATGCGAGCAACGCCAGGCCGGGAAGCCCGGCGGGCTTCATGCGCAGGAACACGGTGTACGCCGCCCAAAAAACCATGCCGAACAACACGATCAGGTCGCCCTGGTTCATCTCGAGGTGCGCGAGCACCGCCGGGTCGCCGCGCGAGATGATCGCGAGGATTCCCAGGAGCGAGATGCCGACCCCCAGCGCCTGCATGCGCGTGATGGTCTCGCGGTAGATCAGCCACCCCAGCAGGATGATCATGACCGGGATCGAGCTATTGAGGATCACGCCGTTGGTGGCGGTGGTGTACTGGAGGCCCACGTAGGCGAAGGCGTTATGCAGCCCCGTGCCCCAGAAGCCGAGCCAGGCGATCACCTTCCAGTTGCTGCGCACCAGCGGCCAATGGGCCCGGATCTGCGGCCAGGCGAAGGGCATCATCACCGTCACGGCCACCACCCAGCGGATGAAGGTGAGCGTGAGGGGCGTGACGTGGCCCACGATCGCCCGGCCGATCACCCAATTGAGCGACCAGAAGAGCGACGTGAGGGTAAGCAGGAGATACGGCGAGGCGTGGAGCGTCAAGGAAGGGCGGGGCATCGAGGGTAATTATACTGGCGCATGAGCGAGAACCTGCCCGCGCCCGAGGAGCCGAAGCTCGATCGCCCCTCGGCCTGGGCGCCGCTGCGCCTGCCGACGTTCCGGATGCTGTGGCTGGTGTGGCTTGCCTCCAACGCCTGCATGTGGATGAACGACGTGGCCGCCGCGTGGCAGATGACCACGCTCACTTCGTCGCCCACGCTGATCGCGCTGGTGCAGACCGCATCGTCGCTGCCGGTGTTCCTGCTGGGGCTGCCGAGCGGAGCGCTCGCCGACATCGTCGACCGGCGCCGCTATTTCATGATCACGCAGTTCTGGATCGCGGCCACCGCGGCCGTCCTCTACCTCGTGGCACTCGCCGGTCACCTCACCGCGCCGGTGCTGCTGATCCTGGTCTTCGCCAACGGCATCGGGCTCGCGATGCGCTGGCCCGTCTATGCCGCGGTGCTTCCCGAGGTCGTGCCGCGCTCGCAGCTGGGTGAAGCGCTCGCGCTGAACGCGGTTGCGGTCAACACCTCGCGCGTGATCGGCCCGCTCCTCGCCGGTGTCGTGATCTCGACCCTGGGAACCGAGTACGTCTTCGCGTTGAATTTCGTCGTGTCGGTCATCGCCGGGATCGTGCTGTTTCGCTGGAAGCGCGAGGCCAAGCCGTCGGTGCTGCCCGGCGAGCGCTTCATCGGCGCGATGCGGCTGGGCTTCCAGTACGTGCGCGAATCGACGGGCATGAGGAACGCGCTGGTGCGCATCGCGGTGTTCTTCATGCACTCGACGGCGATCTTCGCACTGCTCCCGCTGGTGGCGAAGCGCTTCGGCGGCGACGGGGCGCAGACCTATACCGCGTTGCTGGCCTCGATGGGCGTGGGCGCGATCGTGCTCGCGACACAGTTGCCGCGGCTGCGGGTTCGCTGGAATCGCGACGATATCGCCGGCGTGGGCTCGCTGGTCACCGGTCTCGCCATCGTGGTTCTTGGGCTCGCGCCCAACGCCTGGATCGCAGCGAGCGCGATGCTGATCGCCGGGGCGGCGTGGATCCTGGTGGCCAACTCGGTCACCATCGCCGCGCAGCTGGCGCTACCCGATTGGATCCGCGCGCGCGGCATGTCGATCTACCAGATGGGGATCATGGGCTCGACGGCGCTCGGCGCGTACATCTGGGGCAAGCTCGCCGAGCTCACCAGCGTGCCCACGAGCCTCGTGGTCGGCGGCACGAGCATGGTGGTGGTGTCGCTCCTCGTCCGGGGGCGCACGCTTGAGGGCACCGCCGATCTCACGCCGACGCACCCCTTCGACGAGCCGGTGCCGCAGCTTGCGATCGAGCTGGGCGACGGCCCGGTCATGGTCACGATCGAATACCTGGTCGACCCGGCGCGGCGCGGGGAATTCGAGGCGATCATGGCCGAGAGCCGCAGCGGGCGGCTGCGCGCGGGCGCGGTCTCGTGGGGCCTCTTTGAGGACATCGAGCGGCCGGCTCGCTTCGTCGAGTACTTTGCCTGCGACAGCTGGGCCGATTATCTAAGGCGCTTCGACCGCTTCACCGCTGCCGACGAGCGCCTTCACCAGCGCCGCCACGCCTTCCACATCGCCGAGTCCCCGCCGCGCATCTCGCGCTTCATCGCTCGCCACCCCCCGGCGAGGTGAGACAAAAACCGGGGACAGACCACGGTTTCCCATCTGGAGGAACGTCGTGGCGGTGTCCCGCCTTGCGTGGCCTTCCGGACACACCTCGCGCCGCCCTACGCTTCAGGGCGCGCTCGACGCCCGCAACGAA
>JALYSB010000208.1:2489-5168 GCA_030855025.1 Pseudomonadota bacterium | reverse complement strand
CACGGCTGGAAGATCGCCTAGGACTGACCCTCACCCCGGCCCTCTCCCAGAGGAGAGGGAGAATCTTGGAAGGCGCGCTCCAGCAGGTCCTCGAGCGCGCGGATCGGCTCGTCGCGCTCGAAGAGCTCCATGCGGTTTTCGTGGATGCGGCTGCGCAGGGCGGCGCGCTCGTGCGGATCGCGGCCCAGGCGAAGTGCCGTCTCGACATACGCACCAGCATCGCCGGCAACCAACTCATCGGCGCCGAGTGTGCGAAGCATGGCCTGGCTCTGGCGCCCGCGCATGAGCGATCCCGGAAGCGTGACGATGGGCAGGCCGCTGGCAAGGGCATCGAGCGAGGTGTTGCCCCCGGACCAATGCACCGTATCCAGCATGACATCGCACAGGGCGTTCAGCTGCAGGTAGCGATGGTGTGGAAGCGAAGGCACCAGGAAAAGCGCGCGGTCCCGCAGGTCGATTTTCCGGCGGCGCAATGCGAGGCCCAGCCGGTTGCCGAAAGCCTGCGTCACGCCATCGTGGTTCGAGGCGAACATCACCGCCACCCCGCGCGGATCGCGCTCGAGCACCCGGGCGATGAGATCATCATTGTCGGGGTGGATCTTGAAGAGGGATTGCGGTACGAGGTAGAGGGTGCGGTCCTCCGGCAAGCCAAAGTCCGCGCGTGCCGCATTGCCCAGCGGCTGCGGCAGTGCGTAGCGCGTGCCGAGGCCCGGAAGCAACCCGAGGCGTTCGCTATAGTGGCCCTGCGCCTCGGGCCCTTCCATCGCCGCGCACGAAAAGAACCAGTCGATGGCGGGCAAGCCGGGCGTGTTCGGATGGCCCCAGCCGGAAACCTGCACCGGCGCGAGGCGCAGCCCCGCGAGGGTGAAGGTCTCCGCGTGCATGCCGAGCTCGGGATAGACCAGGATGTCCAGCTGGTCGGCCTGTACCTGGCGCGCGAGCACGTCGAGCGGCCGGCCGGGAAGGTGGCGGAAAGTCTGCGCGCCCGCCGCGATCTTGCGCGTGTCATCGGCCATCCACTCGTTGGTGTAGTACACGAACTTCTCGAAACGGCCCGGATCGAGGTGGGTGATCCAGGACGAGAAGTAGCGCCCCGCGGTGCAGTTGAAGAAGAAATGGCTGAGGAAGCCCACGCGCAGCCGCTCGCCGCCGCTGCGCTTGGCCCGGGGGGCGAAGAACCCAGGTAGGGCGGGCTCGAGCACGCGGCGCTGCAAGTCGCCATAGCGCCGCTGCAGGTCGCGGTCGTTCTGGCCCTGGTAAGCGAGGTAGAAATTGGTCCAGCGCGCTTCCCACAGCGCGGCCTCGGGCTTGTTGAAGCGGAACCCCGGTGCCCGCTCGTGCAGGCGCTCGAGCCCCTCGGCGTATTCGCGCCGCACGATGGCGAGGTGCTCGTTCGAGGCGTACACGTGGGGAAGCAGGAGATTGGCGCCGAGCGCCGCCCTGAGGTTCTCGGGGGCGGCTTGCGATATCTGCCAGTAACCGCGCCGCGCCTCCTCGAAACGGCCGACCTCCGCGAGCACTTCGGCCAATGCGTTGAGCGCCTTCGGGTTACCCGCCGAGGCTTTCGCCGCCGAGGTATAGGCGGCAACCGCAGCCTCGGAATTCTGGTCGAGCCGCTGGATGTCGCCGATCAGAAGCCACGCATCGACATTGGCGGGGTCATGCTGTGCCGCCGACCGCGCATGGGTGAGGGCAAGGCTGCGTTCGTTGCGCAGGTTGTAGAGGCGTGCCACGTTGAAGTGCGCGCGCGCGAAGCCTGGGTTGAGAGTGAGCGCGTGATTGAAGGCGCGCAATGCCTCGTCGAGGCGGTCGAGCGTCTGCAACGCCACGCCGAGATTGTTCCATGCACGCACGCTCTTCGCGTCCGCCGTGACCGCCGCGCGGAAATCCTCGATCGCTTCGGCGGCGCGGCCCTGGTCCATGCGCACGGAGCCGAGCTCGACCAGGCCGAGTGCCCATCCTGGTGCGGCCGCCACCGCGCGCGTGAAGCGCTCCTCGGCACCCTGGAGATCGCCGCGCTCCTGGAGAACGCCGCCCTCGAGGACCAGGTACTGAGCCTTCTCGCCCCCGACGGAGATCGCTCGCGACGCGCTGTCGAGCGCCTCATCGAGATGTCCCGCCTGGTGCTCGGCCATGCCCTTCAGGTGCCACACGTCGGCGCGTTGCGGATCGGCTTCGAGGACTTCCTGGTAGAGCGAGATGGCGCGCACGAATTCGCCACGCAAGTGGAGTTGGCGCGCCTCCTGGACGCGTTCCTGGCTCACGGGTTGCGCCACTCGTGTGCGAGCTCGACCACTCCGTAGTCGCGCGTCTCACCGGTCACGACGAACTCGAGCTCGACGGTGTCATGCAGGCGCAGGCCTTCGGCGTCGAGCGTGTGGACACGCAAGTGGTACTTGCCCGGCAGGAGCGCGAGCGCGGCGAAGCGAACCGCGAAGCCGAACCTGCCGGCGTCGATGCGCGCCGGGGCGTAGCCGCGCTCGTTGGAGTGCGAGCCGTACACCGCGGTGCCGTCGACGCGCACCACGCCGAAGAGCAGCACCGGCGCCCGATCATCGGGCTCGAGCGCCTCGCCGCGGAGGACAAGCATCTCGCCGCGCGGGAACGTGGTGGCGCGCGTTCCATCGGCGCGCTCGGTCCAGGCCTCGGCGATGCGCGGGCCAAGGCCGGCCGCGGCGC
>JALYSB010000208.1:0-2465 GCA_030855025.1 Pseudomonadota bacterium | reverse complement strand
TCTCGCGCACGGTCTTCTCCTCGTGATAGGTGAGGTACTCGCGCGTCACGTCGAAGCTGGAGCCCGCCATCCGCACGCGCCCCTGATGGATCCATAACGCCCGGCTGCACAAGGTCTGGATGTGGAACATGCTGTGGGAGCAGAGCAGCAGCGTGCCGCCGTCGGCCAGGTAGCGCTCCAGCCACGCAACGCACTTCTTCTGGAACGACTCGTCACCCACCGCGAGCACCTCGTCGGTGATCAGCACTTCCGGGGACATCGCGGTGGCCACCGCGAACCCGAGGCGCACCGCCATGCCCGATGAGTAGTGCTTCACCGGCTCGTCGATGTGGCTGCCGATGTCGGCGAAAGCGATGATCGAGTCGATCTTGTCGCGCACCGCACGCCTCGATTGGCCCATCAGCGCGCTCGACAGGTAGATGTTCTCGCGCCCCGTGTATTCGGGATGGAAGCCGCTGCCAAGCTCGAGGAGCGCGCCCACGCGAGCGTTCACCGCAACGCGTCCCTGCGTCGGGCGCACCACCCCGGCCACGATCTTGAGCAGCGTCGACTTGCCCGCACCATTCTCGCCGATGATGCCGACCGACTGCCCGCGGACCACTTCAAGGTCCACGCCTTCGAGCGCGCGGAAATGCGGCATGTCCTGGCGGCGAAAGAGAAGTGCGGCGAGCGTGCGCAGCCGCTCGCCGCTGGTGGAAATCTTCGGGTAATCCTTGGTGACGCCCTCCAGGCGGATGAGCGCTTCCGCGGGACCGGTCACAGGAAGTCCTCGAAGCTCGGCGACAACCGGTTGAACACCCACAACCCCGCAAAGAACACGGCCACGCAGCCCGCAGCGACGATGGCGTCGCCCGGCACGAACCCGCCGCCCTGCAGGAGCACTTCGCGCATCCGCTCCGAGAACCACGCGAGCGGATTCACTTTCACCCACCCCTGGAGCGCCGCGGGAATGAGGCTGGCGGGATAGAGGATGGGGGAGGCATAGAAAAGAATCGTGATCACCACCTGCACGACGTGCTCGACGTCGCGCAGCAAGGTCTGGAGCGCTGCCAGCACGGCGCCAATGCCGGCGGCGAGAAGCATGTAGGGAACCAGCAGCAGCAGCGCCACCGGCAGGCCGGCCAGCCGGATGGGCTCGCCGAAGGCCTTGAGCGCGAGCAGCACCACGATGAAACCCGCCGCGTGCACCGCGCAACACGCCAGAACCGAGGCGTACACCAGCAGGCGGTGGGGAAAGGCGACCTTCCTGATGAGCCCGGCGTTTGCGCCGATCGATCCCATCGCCCGCGTCATGCCTTCGGAAAACATGATCCACGGCCATAGCGCCACGGCGACGTAGCCCACGTACGTCGCACCGGGATAGCCCGGCGGGACGGCAACGCGAAACACCTGGCTGAAGACGTAGGCGAAGATGGCGAGCTGCGCAAGCGGATGGAGCAGGCTCCACGCGAGGCCGGTGACGCTGCCGGCATAGCGGCTCAGGATTTCGCGGCGCGTGAAGGAGATCAGCAGCCAGGTCCATCGACCCGGGCCGGCATTGGGAGCCGCGACGTGCGCCATGGAAGACGCCGCTTTCCGCTAGGAAGCGGCCGCCACCTTCTCGCGGCGCGAGGCGGTCAGCATGCGCTCGCGCTCGGCAAACCACTCGGAGGCGTATTCGGTTTCGCGGTATTCGTCGAACCAGGGCCCGCCGATGGTGAAATGCACCAGGCTCGCATCGCGGCGCGGCGCATCGTAGCCCGCGAGGTGGTTCCAGCCCGACGCGATCGCGCCGATGAGCTCGTCGTTGCCGATCCACTTGAACTGGTGCAGCTCGAGGCCGCTCGCCTGGTTCACCAGGTCGGGTGTCAGCGCCCTGCATTTCGCGCAGTTCATCAGCATGACCGACGACCAGTTCTTCTTCGGGTACCTGGTCTGCACGGAGCCGAGGAACTTGGTGTCCTCTTTCGGCACGTGCTCGTGCTTGACCACCTGGACGGCATAGCGGTCGTCGCGCAATTTCCACAGGCGCGCCACGTCTTCCCGCATGAGCATGTCGCAATCCATGAAAAGCGCCCAGCCTTCATAGCCGCACATCCACGGGACGAGAAAGCGGGTAAACGAGAACTCGGTCGACTGCAGCGGGTTCTTCTCGCGGCGAAACACGGACTGAAGTTGCGACAGCATGACTGGGGTGATCGCCACGGGCTCGGTTGCGCGCGCGTTGATCGAGTGCGCGAGCACTCCGTACGCGACGGTCTCGCGCGAGTCGTAGCCGATGAAGACGCGGATCACGGGTTCATCGGGGCGTCGCGCCCCGCGCCGGCGGGGTTGCCAACTCGAAGGTTGCCTCCGTCTTCGGCTCGGAGGGCTCGGCGGCCTTGCTGTGCGCCTCACGGCCCCGGCGTGACAGTTCATCGAGGTTCATCCCCGGCGCCACCAGCCGGCCGATATTTTCCCGATGGGTGATCACCGTGGTCGAGTTG
>JALYSB010000044.1 GCA_030855025.1 Pseudomonadota bacterium | reverse complement strand
TCTCAGGCATCCTCTACGGTCGCCGCCTGACCATCGAGTTCGTGAAGAAGCTGCGCGACGAGGCGAGTTTCGCCTCGCTCGACGAGCTGGCGGCCCAGATTGGCCGCGACTGCGATGCGGCGCGGGATTTCTTCCGCGCGACGGGACCCTGATGCCGAACGACGCGAAGATCGACTACAAGAGCACGCTGAATCTCACCGAGACGGCTTTCCCGATGCGCGGGGACCTCGCACGGCGCGAGCCCGCGTGGGTCGAGCGTTGGCGCGAGACGCGCCTCTACGAGCGCATTCGCGCCGCCGCCAAGGGCCGGCCCTTGTACGTGCTCCACGACGGCCCGCCCTACGCCAACGGCGATATCCACATCGGGCACGCCGTCAACAAGATCCTGAAGGACCTCGTGGTCAAGTCGAAGACCATGGCCGGCTTCGACGCGCCCTATACCCCGGGCTGGGATTGCCACGGGCTGCCGATCGAGCACCAGATCGAGAAGAAGCACGGCCGCAACCTCGAACCCAATCACCAGCGCGCGCTCTGCCGCGCCTACGCTGCCGAGCAGATCGAGCGCCAGAAAAAGGATTTCCAGCGCCTCGGCATCCTGGGCGACTGGGAACACCCTTACCGCACCATGGACCCTGCGACCGAGGGCGCCGAGATCCGTGCGATCGGCCGCATCTGGAAGAGCGGGCTGCTCTATCGGGGCCTCAAACCGGTCAACTGGTGCATCGACTGCGGCTCGGCGCTCGCTGAAGCCGAAGTCGAGTACGAGGACAAGACATCGCCCGCGGTCGACGTGGCCTTCCCGGTGGCGGAGAGCGAGCATCTCGCGGAGGCCTTCCGCGTCGGCCTTCCGGTCCATCCGCAGTTCGCCGTGATCTGGACCACCACGCCGTGGACGCTTCCCGGCAACCGCGCGGTCGCGGTCGGCGCGCAGATCGAGTATTCGCTGGTGGCCACCCCTCGTGGCCTGCTGGTCCTCGCCTCGAACCTGGTGGATGCCGCGCTCAAGCGCTACGGCGTCGAAGGCAAGGCGCTCGCCAAAGCGCTCGGAAGTGAGCTCGAGGGCATCAAGCTGCGCCATCCCTTCGAGGATCGCCTCGTGCCAATCGTCCTGGCGGAGCACGTCACGCTCGAAGCCGGCACGGGGCTGGTTCACACGGCGCCCGCGCACGGCGTCGAGGATTTCCAGGTGGGCGTGAAGTATCACCTCGCGCTCGACCAGCCGGTCGACGATACCGGCCGCTACAAGACGACGGTGCCGCACTTCGCGGGCCTGTCGGTGCGCGAGGCCGAGAAGCCGATCCTTGCGCTGCTCGAGGAGCGCGCGGTGCTTCTCAAGAGCGAGCCCTTCCAGCACAGCTATCCGCATTGCTGGCGCCACAAGACGCCGATCATCTTCCGCGCCACCACCCAATGGTTCATCGGCATGGACCAGCCCGCCAACGTGGGCATGCCCGGCACCGAGGGTCGGAGCCTGCGGGACATCGCGCGCCACGCCATCAACAACACGCGCTTCTATCCCGCCTGGGGCCGCTCGCGCATCACCGCGATGATCGACAAGCGACCCGACTGGACGCTGTCGCGCCAGCGCAACTGGGGCACTCCCCTGCCGTTCTTCCTCCATCGGGAATCCGACGAGCTGCATCCCGATACCGGCAGCCTGCTCGAGCGGGCTGCAACCCTCGTGTCCCAGGGCGGCATCGAGGCGTGGTTCGCCGCGACCTGCGAAGACTTCGGCGTGGACCCCGCGAAGTACCGCAAGATCACCGATACCGTGGACGTCTGGTTCGACTCGGGCACCACGCATTTCACGGTGCTGCGCGGCCTCGCCGGGCAGAAGTGGCCCGCCGACCTTTATCTTGAAGGCAGCGACCAGCATCGCGGCTGGTTCCAGTCGAGCCTCCTCACGAGCTGCGCGATGGAGGGGCGCGCGCCCTACGGCTCGCTCCTCACCCACGGTTTCTGCGTGGATGGGCAGGGCCGCAAGATGTCGAAGTCCCTCGGCAACGTGGTGGCCCCCCAGAAGGTCTCCGACTCGCTTGGCGCGGAGGTCCTGCGCCTGTGGGTCGCGTCGAGCGACTATTCGGGCGAGCTGTTCATCTCCGACGAGATCCTGAAGCGCGTGGTGGAGGGCTACCGGCGCATCCGCAACACGCTGCGCTTCCTGCTCGCCAACACCGCGGATTTCAATCCCGCGCGCGACGCGGTTCCGGTGCCGCAGTGGCTCGAGGTCGATCGCTATGCGCTCGCGATGACGCGCGAGATGGCGGCGGGCTGCATCGCCGACTATGCGAAATTCGAGTTCCACCTCGTGGCCCAACGCCTGCAGAATTTCTGCTCCGAGGACTTGGGCGGCTTCTGGCTCGATATCCTCAAGGATCGCCTCTACACGGCCGCCGCGGCATCGCCCGCGCGGCGTTCGGCGCAGAGCGCGCTGCACCACGTGACGCAGATGCTGCTGCGCCTGATGGCGCCGATCCTGTCGTTCACCGCCGAGGAGGCGTGGGAGGTCCTGCACCCGGTTTCCCCGGGCTCCCCGGACGCCCTTCCGGACAGCATTTTCTTCCACACCTGGAACGAAGTGCTGCCGCCGCAGGCGGGCGAGGCCGAGCTGCTGGCGCGCTGGAAGCGCATCCGCGAGATCCGCGGCGCCGTGCAGAGGAAGCTCGAGGAGTCGCGCGCGGCCGGGGCGATCGGCTCCTCGCTGCAGGCGGAGGTGGATGTCGGTGTCCACGGCGGGGACCTCGCGCTGTTGAAATCCCTCGGGGACGACCTCAAGTTCGTGTTGATCACGTCCAGGGCCGCGGCGTTCGATTCGAGCGCGGCCGGAGAACCGATGGTGAAGGTCAACGCGAGTGCAGCCAGGAAGTGCGACCGCTGCTGGCATTGGCGCGCGGACGTGGGCGAAAACGCGCGCCACGCCACGATCTGCGCGCGCTGCGTCGCCAACCTCGAGGGCGCGGGCGAGGCGCGGGTCCATGCCTAGGGCTGCCGGCGCCGCGTGGATGCGATGGCTGCTGGTGAGCGCCGCGGTCGTGGTGCTGGACCTCGCGACCAAGGCGTGGGTGAGCGCGGCCTTCCAGTATGGTGAGTCGCGCGTGATCACACCGTTCTTCAACCTGGTGCTGGTCCACAACACCGGCGCGGCGTTCAGCTTCCTCGCCGGCGCCGGCGGCTGGCAACGCTGGTTCTTTACCGTCGTGACCATTGTCATCTCCGTGGTGATCGTGGTGATGTTGCGGCGCGACCACGAAAACCGCCTCCTCGCGTCCTCCCTGGCGCTCGTCCTGGGAGGCGCGCTCGGCAACCTGCACGATCGCGTGAGGTTCGGCTACGTCGTCGATTTCGTGCAGCTGCACGCGGGCGGATACTCTTTTCCCGCATTCAATGTGGCCGATTCGGCCATCACGGTCGGCGTGGCACTCCTCATCTGGGACAGCCTGCGTTCCAGCCCACGGGCGCCGGGCCAGGTCGCCCGCCAGGAGAAGCCATGACCGATTCAATCCACCCGGCCGAAACCGATTCCGCCGAGGTGCTGCTCGCAAAGCCGCGCGGCTTCTGCGCCGGCGTCGATCGCGCCATCGCGATCGTCGAGCGCGCGCTCGTGCTGCACGGGGCGCCGATCTACGTGCGCCACGAGATCGTGCACAACAAGTTCGTGGTCGAGGACCTGCGCGCCAAGGGCGCCGTATTCGTCGAAGAGCTCGACGAGGTTCCCACCGGCGCCACGGTGATCTTCTCCGCCCACGGAGTCGCGCTCGACGTGCGCCGCGAGGCCGACGCGCGCGGGCTCAGGGTGTTCGACGCCACCTGCCCGCTGGTGACCAAGGTCCACGTCGAGGTCTCGAAGATGCGCGACCAGGGACGCGAGGTGGTGATGATCGGCCACGAGGGCCACCCCGAGGCCGAGGGCACCATGGGCCAGTCCGAGACCGGCATGTACCTGGTGGAGAACGAGGAGGACGTGGCGCGGCTGCAGGTCGTCGATCCCGGCAAGCTCGCCTACGTGACCCAGACCACGCTCTCGATGGACGACGCGGCGCGCATCGTGGCGGCCCTCAAGGCGCGCTTCCCAACGATCATCGGGCCGAAGAAGGACGACATCTGCTACGCCACGCAGAATCGCCAGGACGCGGTGAAGATCCTCGCGCCCAAGTGCGACGTGGTGATCGTGGTGGGCTCGCCCAACAGCTCCAACTCGAACCGCCTGCGGGAGGTCGCCCAGAACCTCGGCTGCGACGCCTACCTGGTGGACAACGTGGCCGAGCTGCGGCCCGAGTGGATCGAAGGCAAACGCACCGTCGGCGTGACCGCCGGCGCCTCGGCGCCCGAGGTCCTGGTGCACGACGTGATCCTGCAGCTGCAGGCGCTCGGCGCCCGGCGCGTGCGCGAGCTGGAGGGGATCAACGAGGCGGTCACCTTCCCCCTGCCGCGCGGGCTGAACCTCCCACCCCCGGGGGGCTAACCCCCCCTGGCCCACCCTGGGGGCATGCCGCTCGCCCCCCGAGCCGCGCCGCCGGTCGGACCGTCGTTGCCCGCCGGGCGGCCCCCCTTTAAGGTTGCCCAAACCCACAAAAGGGAGGCTGCATTGAAAAAGGCGCGCGGGTTCACGCTCATCGAGATCATGGTTGTCGTCGCGATCATCGGCATTCTTGCCGCGATCGCGATCCCGTCGTACCAGAGCCAGCTGCGCAAGGGGCGCCGGGCCGACGCGCAGTCCTATCTCATGAACCTCGCCCAGCGCCAGGGGCAATACCTCCTCGACGCCCGCGCCTACGCGATCGACCCGGGTGCGGCCGTGACCCTGGGCGCCTCACCGCCCGCAAGCGTGAGCGGCTTCTATGCCGTCACCGTCGTCGCTGGGCCCACGACGCCCTCTTACGTCATCACCGCCGAACCCACGGTCCCGGAACAGGTCAAGGACGGCACGCTCATCCTCACCAGCGAGGGCGGCAAGACGCGCACCGACCCCAACTCCGGCGCGGTTGCGTGGTGACCTTATGAGACCCCTCGGCTCCCGCTTCGGGATGGGTGGCTTCACCGCCACGGAAATGCTGGTCGTGCTGGCGATCGTCGGCATCATCACGGCCATCGCCGCCCCCAACATGGCGGCAATGATCCGCAACCAGCGCGTCAAGACCGCGGCGTTCGACTTGTTCGCGAGCCTCACGCTCGCCCGCAGCGAGGCGATCAAGCGCAACACCGCCGTGACGCTCACGCCCAACCTCGGGGATTGGGGGCGCGGTTGGCAGGTCAACGACGCGAACGGCAACCTCCTCAAGCAGGACCGCGTTCTGGGCCCCACCGAGGCCATTCCGGTTACGGTGGCGATCGTCGGGGGCCCGAACGTGACCTTCGCGCGCAACGGGCGGCTGAACGGGGGCGCGGTGCAGTTCAACCTCGCCTCGGTCAGCGGCGCGCAAACCTTCATTCGATGCGTTGCCGTGGACCTGAGCGGGAGACCCCGGACATGCTGAATCCGATTCAGGGCCCGGGCTCGACCTGTGGCACACAAGCGGGCACTTCGATGATCGAGGTGCTGATCTCGATCGTGATCGTGGTCCTCGGGCTCCTCGGCCTGGCGGGATTGCAGTCGCGCGCGCAGCTCGGCGAGGCGGAGTCGTTCCAGCGGGCGCAGGCGATCGTGCTCCTGCAGGACATGGTCGATCGCATCAACTCGAACCGCAAGAACGCCCTGAGCTACGAGACTCCCGGGGTGGGCACGGGCGTCGCCGAGGGCAATTGCGCCGCGCTGAACGGCGCCGCCCTCGACCTGTGCGAATGGAACAACGCGCTCCTCGGCGCCTCCGAATCGGCCGGCGGCCTCAAGGTCGGCGCGATGATCGGCGCCCGCGGCTGCGTGCAGGTCATCAGCAACACCATGCCGTTCCAGTTCCTGGTGTCGGTGGTCTGGCAGGGCGTCAACCAGACCGTCATCCCCGGGACCGCCTGCGGCGCGGGCCAGTATGGAGACGACAGGACGCGCCGGGCGCTGACCTCGACCGTCCTCATCGGCTGCCTGCAGAACAACACTGCCACCGGCGCCTGTATTACGACCGCCTCGGCGATACCCGGACCCGCCTGGCCATGAAAGGGCTCCCCGTGATTCACCGCAATCCCCCGGCGTCGCTCGCCCGAATGGCGGGCATGTCGCTGATCGAGCTGATGATCGCCATCGCCCTGGGCCTCATCGTCCTCGCGGGCCTCGCCACGCTCTTCGCCAACCAGAGTGCGGCGCGCTCCGAAATGGAGCGCAGCAGCCGCCAGATCGAGAACGGGCGCTTCGCGATGGAGCTGCTCGGCGACGAGCTGCGCGTCGCGGGCTACTACGGCGAGCTGAACCTGCGGGCAATCACCCCCCCTCTCGCGCCCGCCGCGGCGCTGATCGATCCGTGCTCGTTCACACCGACCGACTGGGTCGGCGCCATTCCGCACCACATCCAGGGCTACGACAATGGCGCGGGTGCGCCCGGCTGCCTCCCAGCCGACCTCAGGCCCAATACCGACATCCTCGTGGTTCGCCGCGTGAGCACCTGCGAAGCCGGCACCGCGAACTGCGCGCCCGCCGCCAACGGCGCGCCCTACATCCAGGTGGCGCGTTGCAACGCCCAAATGATCCCCACTCCGTCCCTCGGCAACGCCTTTGAGTTCGGCGTGAGGGGCACCGAGCCGTTTGCGCGTACGGGGCGAAACTGCGCGGCCGCCGCAGGGCTGCGGCAGTACTTCGTGCGCATTTACTACGTTGCCGACGTTCCGGCGGTGGTGGCGCCCGGGGGCGCCCCGGTTCCCGACCCCGTGCCGGTGCTGAAACGGCTGGATCTCAACGCCGCCACCGGCGCCTGGGACCAGAGCGTGCTGGCAGATGGCATCGAGCAGTTGCAGCTCGAGTACGGCATCGATACCGACCTCGATGGCGACCCGGACGTGTACACCGCCAATCCCACGACCTACGCGTGCGGGGGCTGCACGGCGGGCAGCAACTGGGCCAATACGGTCACGGTGCGCATCCACGTGCTCGCCCGCAACGTCGAGCCCTCGGTCAACTACGTCGATCCCAAGACGTACACGCTCGGCCGCGACGCCGCGGGCTTGGCGTTAACCGTAACCCCCGCAGGTACGCTCACCGGCTACCGGCGCCACGCCTATTCGGGGCTGGTCCGCCTCGTCAACCCGTCCGACCGGAGAGACACGCCATGACGCGCACGCGCGCCGCACAGCAGGGAGCGACTCTGCTCGTCACCATGATCATGCTCATCATGCTCACGCTGTTCGCACTGAGCGCGATGAACACCTCGATCGTGAACCTGAAGATGGTGGGCAACCTGCAGAACCGCTCGGTGGCGTTCGACTCGACACAGAGGACGCTCGAGGTGGTCATCGGCTCCAACCGTTTCATCGACTTCCCCGGTGACGCGATCGAGGACTCGTGTGGCGGCGTCGCCAATACGCTGTGCACCGACGTGAACGGTGACGGGACGGCCGACCTCACCACCCGGCTCGTGCCGAACCCCGCCTGCGTCCAGGCGAGGGTGACCCAGGTCAGCGAGCTCACCATCACCGGGCCGAACAGCCCGGACGTGGCGTGCGTCCAGGCCCAGGCCCAGGGCACCTTCGCGGTGGCGGGCGCGCAGAACACCGGCGCTTCGCTCTGCGGCCAGACCGTGTGGGACATCACCGCCCGCACGCTCGAGACCGACGCGAACGTCGCGAACTCCAACGTCAGCTACACGGCGACGCAGGGCGTGAGTGTTCGCGTTCCCGCGCTCACCATCGCCACTTTCTGCCCCTAACAACACATCCCCCCGAAGGAGTCCCACGTGAGACCCTCCCGCCTCCAAAAACTTTGCGCCGCCTTTTTGGCGTCCCTCTGCCTCGCTCCCGGCGCTTCCCTCGCCGAGGACATCGACCTGTTCACCAACCCGGCGGCGAGCGCCACCACGGCGCCGAACATCCTGATCATCCTGGACAACAGCGCGAACTGGTCGCGCAACGACCAGGCGTGGCCGACCGGCAAGCAGGGTGAGTCGGAGCTTCGCTCGCTCGCGCTGCTGATGGACGACCCCAATATCAACGAGGGCGTGAACATCGGCCTCATGATGTTCGGCTCGGGCGCGCCCGACGGCGCCTACGTGCGCTACGCGGTGCGCAACATGACACCGGCCAACAAGGCGGCGTTCAAGGAGATGATCGGCACCGCGACCTGCCCCGCGGGCAACAACAGCCTGTTGGGCACGGCCAACTGCATCCTGCGAAACTTCGACTCGCCCGCGGAGAAGATCAACTCGGCCTCCACGCTCTACAGCGCCGCCATGTTCGAGGCCTTCAAGTACTTCGGCGGGTTCACCGACCCCGCGCGCGCCAACCAGGACATCGCCGGCACGCCCCAGGACTCGACCCACTTCGGCCGTCGCCGCTACTCGGTGCTCGACAGCAAGACCGACGCGGGCGCCTTCACCGACGCCGGCAAGACGACGTACAGGTCGCCGATCAACGCCGACGGTACGAACGCCTGCGCCAAGAACTACGTGGTCTTCATCGCCAACGGCTATCCCAGCAACGACCTGCCGATCTCGATCCTCACCGGCATCAACGGCGATACCGCCGTTCCCGCGGGCTTCGGCAACAAGGGCTGGAAGGTCGCGAACTACGCGAAGTACAACAACCTCACCGACGTGAACGAGCTCGCCGGCCGGCAGAGCATCCAGACGTACACCATCGACGTCTTCAACGCCAAGCCCGACGTCGCCAACCAGACCGCCCTGCTGCGCGCCATGGCCAAGTTCGGCGGGGGCAAGTACTTCGAGGCCAAGAACGAGCAGGCGATCCTCAATGCCCTGCGCGACATCATCGTGGAGATCCAGGCGGTCAACTCGGTGTTCGCCTCCGCGTCGCTGCCGATCAACGCGACCAACCGCTCGCAGAACGAGAACCAGGTGTTCATCGGGATGTTCCGCCCGGATCCGGATGCCAACCCGCGCTGGTACGGCAACCTCAAGCAGTACCAGATCGCCCTCTTCGGCGACGACGCCAAGCTCGCCGACAAGAACGGCGCCCAGGCGATCGCCGCCACCACCGGCTTCGTGCAGCCGTGCGCCACCAGCTTCTGGACCACGGCCAGCGGCACCTACTGGTCCTTCAGCGCCCCCTCGGCGGGCACCTGCACGTCGATCGCCGGCAGCACCTTCTCCGACCTGCCCGACGGCTCCGTGGTCGAGAAGGGCGGGGCGGGTGAGGTCCTGCGTCGCGGCAACAACCCGGCGGCCGTCGCGCCCTTCACCGTGAACCGCACCATGTACACGTGCGCGGCCGCGCCGTGCGCCGCCGGCGGGTTCGTGCCTTTCAACACGGCCTCGGTGACCGCGGCACGCACCACCGCGGCCGACGCCACGCAGAACACCGCCATCGTCGACTTCACCTTCGGCAAGGACGTGAACGACGAGAACGGCGACCTCAACGTGACCGAACCGCGCCCGTCGATCCACGCCGACATCGCCCACTCGCGCCCGCTGCCGGTGAACTTCGGCGGCACGCGCAAGGTGGTGGTGTACTACGGCTCGAACGACGGCGCGTTCCGCGCGGTCGAGGGCGCCACCGGCAAGGAGCTGTGGTCGTTCGTGGCACCCGAGCACCACGCGAAGCTCAAGCGTGCGTACCTGAACACGCCGATGGTCGCGTACCCCAACCTGCCGGTGGGCATCGCGCCCCTGCCGCAGCGCAAGGACTACTTCTTCGACGGCTCGTCGGGCCTCTACCAGAACGCCGACAACAGCCGCGTGTGGATCTTCCCGACCCAGCGGCGCGGCGGTCGGATGACCTACGGCATCGACGTGTCGGCCGCGGCGCCGGTCCTCAAGTGGGCCAAGGGCTGCCCGAACCTCGCCAACGACGTCGACTGCACCGCCGGCATGACGGGCGTCGGCCAGACCTGGTCGTCACCCAACGTGGCGTTCATCTCGGGTTACAACTCCGGCAACGACCCGGTGCTGATCATGGGCGGCGGCTACGACAACTGCGAGGACGTCGACGCGGCGGTCTCGACCTGCGTCACGCCCAAGGGCAACAAGGTGTTCTTCCTCGACGGCAACGACGGCTCCGTGATCCGCTCCTTCGACACCGATCGCAGCGTCGCGGCCGACGTGACGCTCATCGACCGCACGTTCGACGGCAATGTCGACCACGCCTACGTGGTGGATACCGGCGGCAACATCTATCGCATCGACATGATCGACCCGGTCACGCTGCTCGCCCGTGCACCCGGGGCGTGGACGATGACCAAGATCGCGAGGAGCAACGGCTCGAACCGGAAGTTCCTGTTCGGCCCGTCGGCGCTCGCCATCGGGACCAAGGTGTACCTCGCGCTCGGCAGCGGCGACCGGGAGCGTCCGTTGATCACGAACTATCCGTACGTGTCGCCGGTGACCAACCGCTTCTACAGCTTCTTCGACGACTTCGGCACCGCGGGCCTGCCGCTGAACCTGGACGACGCGAGCAAGCTGAAGGACGTGACCACGGGCTCTGACTGCGACACCATCCTCGCGGCGGGCCAGGTGGGCTGGTTCATGGACCTGAACGCCGGCCGCGGCGAGCAGACCGTGACCTCGTCGGTCATCTTCGGCGGCACCGTGTTCTTCAGCACCAACCGTCCCACGCCGGTCGCGCCCACCAGCTGCGGCACGAACCTCGGGGAGGCCCGCGGCTATGCCGTGAACCTGCTCAACGCCTCCGGCGTGATCGGCACCGGCGCGCTCTGCGGCGGAACGCGCTCGGGCGTCTTCATCGGCGGCGGCATCCCGCCCTCGCCCGTGGTCGGCACAGTGCCGGTCAGGCTGCCCGACGGCACCACCAAGTCGATCAACGTGCTGATCGGCGGCATCGACCTCAAGACCGGCGGCGGCTCGCCCATCGGCGCGCAGCAGCCGCCCATCCCGATCGCGCAGATCCGCTCGCGCGTCTACTGGTATCCGGGCGGCGAACGCTGACCGCAGCAGCATCCTCCAGGGGGCCGGGTTATCCCGGCCCCCTTTTTCTTGTAAAATCGCGGGTCGTGCTGTTGTAGCTCAGTTGGTAGAGCAACTGATTCGTAATCAGTAGGTCGGAGGTTCGACTCCTCTCAACAGCACCATCTCATTCCACGCGAGGCTGGAGCGAATCGAAGGCCTCCTCCCAGCGCTCCCAGGCCGCTGCCGGCACCCCGACCGACGGATACCAGAGCGAGCGCGCCCCGGGGCCCGACACCCAGTAGGAAAACGGCGCCCAGCCGCGCAGGTACAGCAGCTGCGTCGCGACTCCCAGCGCTCCGGCGAGATGGGCCGTGACATTGCTCGACGACACCAGGCGCCCGCAAGCCACCAGCGCCGCGGCCAATCCCTCGAGGTCCGAGAAAGGATCGAGCCCCTCGAGGCGCACCAGGACCCCGGGATGGCGCGCTTCGAACGCACGCCGCTCCTCGGACACATCCCCATATTGCAGGTCGAGGAGACGCGCACCGGTGGCATGCGCCAGTCCCGCGAAATGCTCAAGCGGGATTGACTTGCGCTCGCCAAAGGCGCGCCGATTGCCCGTGTGCAGGCTTCGCCACGCAATTGCGATCGTGCGCATCGATCCAATCTGGGTGCGGTAGGCCTCCACACGCGCGGGATCAGCCCTCAGGATCGACGGGGGCTGCGCGGCAAAGCTCGCGGTGTCACGCCGGAAGAGACGCGGGAGGGACCCCAGTGGAAGCTGGAAATCACAGCTCGTGAACGCCGCGTCCGATTCGGGTGGGGACACGAAAGAGACGCCAGGGAGCCCGCGACGATAAAGCCCCGAGAGGCGCGGATCGACCTCGACCACGGCCTCCATGCCGCGTCGGTAAAGCTCGGGCAGGAGCGTGGAGAAGAGGACTTGGTCACCCACGCCCTGCTCGGTCCAGAGCGCCACGCGCCGCCCCCGGGCCAAGTCTCCCGGCACGAGCCATGGCAGGGGCAACGCACGCCTCACCGCGGCCGGCCGATCGGTATCGAAGCGGCGCTCGTAGTTGTCCCATGCCTCACCGAAGCGCCTGTCGCGAAGCTGCACTTGGGCGAGGCCTGCCTGCGCATCGGCAAACTCCGGACGCGCCGCAGCGGCCCTTTCGTAGAGGGCTCGCGCCTCGTCCAAGCGCTCACTTTCCAGCAAAGCGCTCGCTTGATTCACCATCGCCTCAACGCATTCGGGGTCGGCGGCGAGAGCTTCCGAGTATCGCAGGCGCGCGCCGTCCAGGTCGCCGTCATCGCGCAGCACATTGCCCCAATTGAGCAGCGCCCGCCCGAAGTCCGGATGCAGCTGCAATGCGCGCTTGAAGTGCCGGATCGCGTCGAGCGACTGTCCGTGCTCGTGAAGTGCAATCCCGAGGTTAGTGAGCGCCTGGGGATTCTCCGGGTCTCCCGCGGCAGCTCGTTGGAAGGTCGCAAGCGCCTCGGCAGTGCGCCCGGTCTTGCGCAGCACAATGCCGAGGTTGGTGAGCGCGGGCACGTTGCGGGATTCGTGCCGCAGCACACGCCGAAGGCTCGCCTCGGCGGCGCGGTGGTCGCCGCGCTCGAGGTGAAGCACGCCCTCGTGGTAGCGGGCGCCCGGATGCTCGGGATCGAGTGCGAGCGCCCGTGACACGGCGTCCAGCGCCGCGTCGCGATGGCCGCGGCGCCGCCGCGCCTGGCTCAGGTGCAGCCATGCCGGAAGGGACCGGGGATCGATTGCAACGGCCTGCTCGAGATCGCGTAGCGCGTCCTCGTCGCGGCCGGCCTGCATCAGCACCTGTCCGCGGTTGTCGAGGAACGCGGCGTTGCGCGGATGGGCCGCGATCGAGCGATCGAGCAGCGCGAGCCCATCCTCACGGCGCCCGGTGGTGGCGAGGATGAATCCCAGCAAATGAAGCGCGGTGCCATTGCCCGGCTCGGCCGCGAGGACCGCGCGAAAGGCGGCCTCGGCCTCCGGGAGCCGGCCGGCCCGAAAGTGCCCCATTGCCGAATCGTCAGGACGCGAGGAGGCCATCTATGCGAGCGAGCGCCTTGTCCCAGGTATCGAGCTCCAGGGCCGTCACGACCTCGACCGACGGATACCAGAGGCACTTCCCGTCCGCGCGCGCAACCCAGTAATGGAAGGGCGATGCCGCGCCCAGGTAGACGAGCAAGGTGCGCTTGCCGAGGCCGCCGGCGAGATGGGCGGTCACGTTGCTGGTGGTGACCACCAGGTCGCAAGCCTCGATGGCGGCCAGCACGCCGTCGATGTCGTTGAAGAGGTCGAGGCCTTCGAGGCGCTCGAGGCTTCCCCCGCCGCGCTTGAATTCGTCTCGCTCGAACTGCGTGTCGCCGTACTGGAGGTCGAGCAGTCGCACGCCCGGGCGTCGAGACAAGGCGCTGAACGCCTCCAGGGGGGCCGACTTGCGTCGCGCAAGCTTGCCCCGCGCCTTCGGCTGGAAACTGCGCCAGGAGATCCCCACCCGGACGCCGCCACGCTCGCTGCCGAGGCGATCGCGAAAGGCGGCGGCGCGCGCGGGATCGGCGGCGAGCAACGCCCGCGGCTGGCCCTCGAAGCTTTCAAGGCTTGGGCGCAGCAACCCGGGCAGCGATCCCATGGGGAGATGGCGGTCGCATCGCGAGAACGCGTTCGCCGAGTCCTCGAGGTCACAGATTTCCCAACTGCGATGCGCGCGTTGGAGCGCAGGCGCCAGGCGGCGGTCCACCTCCACCACGAAATCCTGGCCGCGGGATTCAAGCGCGGGAAGCAATGTCGCGTAAAGCAGCTGATCGCCGATTCCCTGCTCGCGCCAGATCGCGATGCGATGGCCGCGGCTCCAGTCGGCGGCGACGAAGCGCGCCATCGGAAACGCCCGGCGCGGCGTGACCGGGGGAATGGTGTCGTAGCGGCTCTCGGCGAGCTCCCAGCCGCGCTCGAACTCGAAGCGGTTCAGGTGAGCGATGGCGAGATTGTAGGCAGCGCGCGCCAGGCGCGGATTGGCGGCGAGTGCGCGCCGGTAGAGGTCCATCGCCGCCTCTCGCCGTCCGCCTTCCTCCAGCAGGAAGCCCATGTTGCTCAGGGCATGGGCGTGGCCGGGCTCGAGCACCAGCGCCTGCTCATAGTTCGCGAGCGCGGCGGCGTGATCGCCGCGTTCCTGGTGCAGCAGCCCGAGGTTGTTGTAAGCGGCGGCGTTGCGGGAATCCACGGCGAGCACCGCGGAGTAGGCCGCCGCCGCCTCGTCCGCGCGCCCCAACGCCGCCAGCGCATTGCCCATGTTGGAGAGCGCCTCGTGGAAGCCTGGCCGCGCCGCGAGGGCGCGGCGATAACAGTCGATCGCCGCCTCGTAGCGATGCCGCGTGAAATGGGATATGCCGAGATTGGTGAGCACGCCCGCGGAATCGGGGTTGAGGGAAAGGGCGCGCTCGAGCAGCGGGACCGCTTCGTCGATCCGCCCCGCCTCGCGCAGCGCAGCGCCCCAATTGGAGTAGCCATCGGCAAAATTCGGGGCATAGCGGACGGCGAGGGCGTAGTGCTCGAGGGCCTCCTCCAA
This sequence comes from Pseudomonadota bacterium, assembly GCA_030855025.1. Classification (GTDB taxonomy): domain Bacteria; phylum Pseudomonadota; class Gammaproteobacteria; order Burkholderiales; family Usitatibacteraceae; genus Usitatibacter. Next base: position 4,314 of record JALYSB010000044.1, on the reverse strand, counting down.
CTTCCCGACGGAGCGCAGGGCATTGGCGAGGTTGCTGCGCGCGGGCACGAACGCGGGCTGGATCTCGAGCGCGCGTCGATACGATTCGATGGCCTCCTCGAGACGGCCGGCGCCGCGCAGGAACACGCCGAGGTTGAAGAGGGGCTCCGCCGCATCAGGGCGCAGTTGGACCGCGCTTCGGTAGTTGCGCTCCGCCCCCGCCGGGTCTCCCTGGGTTGCGAGGACGCCTCCGAGGAGCGTGAGCGCCGGGACCATGTCGGGCTGGGTCGCGAGCGCGGCTTCGAGGTCGGTGCGTGCCTCGGCGAATCGCCCGAGGCCGACGAGCGCGCGCGCACGGTTGTGGAGCGCGGAGGCGAGGTTGGGGCGGGCGCGCAGCGCGCGCTCGAACCAGGGGAGCGCTTCGGCTTCGCGCCCTTGCGCGCTGATCGCCACGCCGAGCAGCTCGAGCGCCTCGGGGCCCATGGGGGCAGCCTCGACGAGGCTACGCAGGCGCGCCTCGGCTTCGGAGTAGCGGGCCGCGCGCACCAGGGCGATCGACTCCTCGAGGCTCACCTCAGGAAGAGCCGGTAGGCGGGATTGCGCGACTCGTCGGCATACTCGTAGCCGAGCGCCTTCAGGAAACGCCGGAACGCGCCGCGCTCGCGCGCCGGCACCTGCAGCCCCACGAGCACGCGCCCCACGTCCGCGCCGTGGTTGCGATAATGGAAGAGCGTGATGTTCCAGCCCGAGCCCATGCCGTTCAGGAAATTCATGAGCGCGCCCGGACGCTCGGGAAACTCGAAGCGGTAGAGCATCTCGCCGCCGACCTCGCCCACGCGCCCGCCCACCAGATGGCGCACGTGCATCTTGGCAAGCTCGTTGTCGGAGAGGTCCGCGGCGCCCATGCCGCGGCGCTCCAACTGCGCCACCAGCCGATGCGTCTCCTCGCGACCCGAGACCGTGACGCCGAGGAAGACGTGCGCCTCGCCGCCAGGCGAATAACGGTAGTTGAACTCGGTCACGCTGCGCTTGCCCAGGAGCGCGCAGAGCGCGCGAAAGCTGCCGGGCCGCTCGGGAATGGTGACCGCGAGGACCGCCTCGCGATGCTCGCCCAGCTCCGCGCGCTCGGCCACGAAGCGCAGGCGGTCGAAGTTCATGTTGGCGCCGCAGGCGATCGCGACCAGGCTGCGCCCCTTGGTCCTGCGGCGCTCTACCCAGCGCTTGAGGCCCGCCACACCCAGGGCGCCAGCGGGCTCGACCACGGTGCGCGTCTCCTCGAAGATGTCCTTGATCGCCGCGCAGATCTCGTCGGTGTCGACCAGCACCATCTCGTCCACCAGGTCGCGCGCCAGCCGGAACGTCTCGCGCCCGACCTGCTTCACCGCGACACCGTCGGCGAAGATGTTCACGTGCTTCAGCGTCACGCGCCTGCCCGCCTTGAGGGACGCCTGCATCGCGTTGGAATCGACCGGCTCCACCCCCACGATGCGGGTGCGCGGAGATATGCGCTTCACATAAGCGGCGATGCCGGCGATGAGCCCGCCGCCGCCCACGGGCACGAAGATGGCGTCGATGAACTGCGGATGCTGGCGCAGGATCTCGAGCCCGATGGTGCCCTGCCCGGCGATGACGAGCGGGTCGTCATAGGGGTGCACGAAAGTCAGGCGCTGCTTGCGGGCGAGCGATTTCGCGTGCAGCGAGGCCTCGTGGTAGCTGTCCCCGTGCAGCAGCACCTTCGCGCCGCGCGCGGCCACTGCGGCCACCTTGATACGCGGCGTGGTCACCGGCATCACGATCAGCGCGCGGGCGCCGAGGCGTTGCGCGGCGAGCGCCACGCCTTGCGCGTGGTTGCCGGCCGAGGCACAGATCACGCCGCGAGCGAGTTGCGCCGTGGTGAGGTGGGCCATCTTGTTGTAGGCGCCGCGCAGCTTGAACGAGAACACCGGCTGCTTGTCCTCGCGCTTGAGCAGCACCTGATTGCCGAGCCTGCGCGAGAGCGCGGGTGCCACCTCGAGCGGGCTCTCGATGGCGACGTCGTAGACCTTCGCAGTGAGTATCTTCTCCAGGTAGCCGTCGTCGCGCATAGTCGCCAAGCATATCAAGAGTTATGCTTTGCCCATGGACGCCAATGCCCTGAAGAAGGCTGCCGCCGAGGCGGCGCTCGCCTACGTGCGCGACGACACCATCGTGGGCGTCGGCACCGGCTCGACGGTCAACCATTTCATCGAGGCGCTGGCGAGCCGCCGCGCGCGCATCGAGGCCTGCGTGGCGAGCTCGGAGGCGAGCGCGCAGCGCCTGCGCGCGCTGCACATCCCGGTGAGGGAGCTCAACGACACCGACGGCTGCGACGTCTACGTGGACGGCGCCGACGAGGTCACCGAGCACCTCGCGATGATCAAGGGCGGGGGCGCGGCGCTCACGCGCGAGAAGATCGTGGCCGCGGCGAGCCGCGTGTTCGTGTGCATCTGCGACGCGTCCAAGCTGGTCCCGGTGCTGGGGAAGTTTCCGCTGCCGGTCGAGGTGATCCCGATGGCGCGAAGCTATGTCGGACGGCAGCTGGTGAAGCTGGGCGGCATGCCGCAGCTGAGGAGCGGCGTGACCACCGACAACGGCAATCTGATCATCGACGTGCGGGGACTCACGATCATGAAGCCGATGGAGCTGGAGGGCGAGATCAACCAGATCGCGGGGGTCGTCAGCAACGGCATCTTCGCCCGCCGGCCCGCCGATGTCCTGCTGTTGGCCACCCCGGAGGGAGTCAGGACCCTGAAGCGTCCTGCCTGATTCCCACTAGGCCTTGGGCACGAAGCCCTGGGCCTGGTCGGCACCCTCGCCGAAGAAGTGCTTGCGCATCTGCTCCTCGAGGTACTTGCGCGCCTTGGGGTCGGAGAGGTTCAGGCGATTCTCGTTCACCAGCATCTTCTGGTGCTCGAGCCAGCCCTTCCACGCCTCCTTGGAAACGCCTTCCCAGAGCCGCTTGCCGAGCTCGCCGGGATAGGGGGGGAAGTCGAGGCCTTCGGCCTCCTTCTTCAACTTGATGCAATTCACCGTGCGCGCCATCTAGAGCTCCTTCGCAAAGACCTTCGACCTGCGATCGTAGTTGTAGAGCGCCGCCTTCCTCTCCGGAAGCCAGTCGGTCTCGGTTTCCGCGAAGCCCCGCTCGATGAACCAGTGGGTGGTGCGCGTCGAGAGCACGAAGATCGACTTGAGCCCCAGCTCCCGGGCCCGCGCCTGGGCGTGCGCCAGCAGGCGCTCGCCCCGCCCGCCGTCGCGGTAGAAGGGGTTCACGGCGAGTGCCGCGAGCTCGGCGGTCTTGCGGTCCGGAAACGGATAGATCGCGGCACACCCCAGGATGTTCCCCTCGCTCTCGAGCACGAAGAACTGGCCGATGTCGCGCTCGAGCGCCTCGCGCTCGCGCCGGACCAGCACGCCCTGCTGCTCGAGCGGCTCGAGGATCTGCAGGATGCCGGGCACGTCATCGAGCGTCGCGCCGCGGATCCGCTCGGGGGACTCCGGCACCACCATCGTGCCGATGCCGTGGTGGGTGAAGAGCTCGATCAGCAGCGCGCCGTCCACGTGGCGGCTGATCAAGTGCGCGCGCTTCACGCCCCCGGCGCAGGCCTTGATGGCGCACGGCAGGTAGATCTGCACGTCCTCGGGGAGGCTGTTGGCGGCGAGCAGCTCGCCCGCCTGCTTGACCGTGAGCTCCGAGATGAGCCGGCCCTTCGCATCGAGCGCGCCCGCCGTCTGGGTCAGGAAGATGAGCTTGTCGGCCTGCAGTGCGGTCGCGGTCGAGGTGGCGACGTCCTCCAGCGTGCAATTGAATACGTCTCCGGTGGGCGAGAAGCCGATCGGCGAGATCAGCACCACCTCGTGGTCGTCGAGGCGCCGGCGGATCCCCTCCGCGTCGATCTTGCGCACTTCACCGGTGTGGTGGAAATCGACGCCGTTCACCACGCCCACGGGCTTGGCCGTGACGAAATTACCCGACGAGACGCGGATGTCGGCGCCCCACATGGGGCTGTTGGCGAGCTCCATCGAGAGCAACGCCTCCATCTCGACCCGCACGATGCCGTTGGCCTCCTTCACGCACGCGAGCGCGCGGTCGTCGGTCACGCGTCGGTTGGCGACGTAGCGCGGCTCGACGCCGTGCTGGCGCATCTGCTCCTCGATCTGCGGGCGCGTGCCGTGCACCAGGACCACGCGCACTTCCAGGCTCACCAGGACATTGATGTCGTGGGTGAGCTGCTGGAACTCGCCATCGGCGAGCACCTCGCCGCCGAACGCGATCACGAACGTGGCGCCACCCCAACGATGGATGTAGGGCGTGGCGGA
>JALYSB010000207.1 GCA_030855025.1 Pseudomonadota bacterium | reverse complement strand
GAGCTCCTCGCGAAATCCGGGAAACAGGGTCATTTCCCGATGGTAGCGCGCAATTCGGACTTGACCACCTTGCCATAGTGGTTCTTCGGCAGCTGGTCCACAAAATGGTATTCCTTCGGCCGCTTGAAGCGCGCGATATGGTCGAGGCAGAGGAGGTCGAGCTCCGCGGTGGGCGGCGGCTCGCCCCGGGCCACGATGAAAGCAACCACCGCCTCGCCCCATTCGGGGTCGGGGCGGCCGATGACGCTCGCCTCCGCGACTCCGGGATGCCTGAGCAACACCTCTTCCACCTCGCGCGGATAGATGTTCGAGCCGCCGCTCACGATCAGGTCCTTGCTGCGGTCCTTGAGCGTGAGGAAACCGTCGGCATCCAGCGCGCCGAGGTCGCCGGTCCAGAGCCAGCCGTCGCGAATCGCGGCGCGCGTGCCTTCCGGGTTTCCCCAATAGCCCGACATCACCACGCCGCCGCGCACGCACACCTCGCCCACCTCCCCCACGGGCAGCCCGCGCCCCTCGGGATCGCGAATCGCGATCTCCACGACACTGTGCGCGATGCCTACCGATGCAAGTCTTTCGCGGTGGCGTGGATGGCGCGTGTCGGCATGATGTCGCTTCGACAGCACCGTGATCGTCATCGGGCTTTCTCCCTGCCCGTAGATCTGCGCCAGGCGCTCCCCCAGCGCGCGCGTGGCGCTCTCGAGGTCGGCGGCATACATGGGTCCGCCGCCGTACACCAGAGTCTGCAATCCCGTCGCGGCAGCACCGGAAGCAAGCGCCGCCTCGGCGAGCCGCTTGACCATCGTGGGTGCCGCGAAGAGCGAGACGCGCGCGTGCGCCTCGAAAAGGTCGAGGACCTCGGCGGGGTCGAACCCCCCGGACTCGGGAATGACCTGCGCGGCTCCTTTCGCGAGATGGGTGAAGTTATAGAGGCCGGAGCCGTGGGACAGGGGCGCGGCGTGCAACAGCCGGCCCGCGGGGGATACGGCGTCCACGTCGACGCAATAGCTGTGTGTCATCCGCTCCAGGTTCCGATGGGAGAGCATCGCGCCCTTGGGACGGCCGGTGGTGCCGCTGGTGTAGAAGAGCCACGCGAGCGCGGCAGGATCGGCCTGCGCCAGCGGCCCGGGAGAGTCGCCACCGAGCTCGCGCACCTGGCTCGGAGACTCGATCACCAGCCGGGCTCCCGAGTCGGCGACGATGAACTCGACCTCGCGCGGGTGCAGCTTCGCGTTCACCGGCACGGCCACGAGCCCCGCCCACCACACGCCGTAGAGCGCTTCGAGGTATTCGGGAGCGTTCTTCATCGCGATCGCCACCCGATCCCCGGCCGCGAGCCCGAGCCTTTGCCGCAGCCCCGCCGCCAGCCGCGCGGCGCGAGCCGCCAGCTCACCGTAGGAGGCCCACGGATCGCGCCCGTTGAACACCGCGGTCGCCTGCGGCGACGCCCTGGCGGCGCGCTCCAGCCATGTGACGAGGTTCATACGAGGGGGAATCCGCCCGGAGTATCCTTGCGTATCGGGAATTGTGCCCCAGCAGTGGGCGAGCCCGGCAAAAAATCCAGGGAGAAATCATGGGTCTGCGTCTCAAGTTCAACATCGTGCTCGCCGCCGTGTTCATCGCGGGAATGGCGGTATCGGCATGGGTATCTCACGAGCTGCTGCAGAGAAACGCCAAGCAGGAGGTGCTGCGCAACGCGGGCCTCATGATGGAGGCAGCGCTTTCCATTCGCGGCTACACCGTCTCGCAGGTCAAGCCCCACCTCGAATACCAGCTGCAGGACAAGTTCCTGCCGCAGACGGTGCCGGCGTACGCCGCAACGGAAACCTTCAACACGCTGCGCAAGAAGTACCCGGACTACAGTTACAAGGAAGCCACCCTCAATCCCACAAACCGCGCAACCGGGCGGTCGAGTGGGAGGCAGACGTGGTCAACGCCTTCCGCAACCAGGCCGGCCTCGCCGAATACACCGGCGAGCGCATGACCGCCACTGGACCGATGCTCTACCTCGCGCGCCCGATCCAGATCAAGGACGCGGCGTGCCTCGCCTGCCACAGCGTGCCGTCGGCCGCACCCGCGTCGATGATCAAGCTCTATGGCGAGAACAACGGCTTCGGCTGGAAGCACCAGGAGGTGATCGGTGCGCAGGTGGTTTCGGTCCCGATGGCGCTCCCGATCAAGAACGCCAACGACGCCTTCATGACGTTCATGGGATCGCTCGCGGCGATCTTTGCGGTGACCTTCATCGTGTTGAACATCATGCTCTCGCTCATGATCATCCGCCCGATCGCGCGGATGTCGGCTTCCGCGGACAAGATCTCGCAGGGCGACTTCAACGTGCCCGAGTTCGGCAAGGGATCCGACGAGATCAGCGTGCTGGGGACTTCGTTCAACCGGATGCGGCGCAGCCTGCAGAAGGCGCTGAAGCTGATCGAGAAGTGAGCTGGAGGAGAGGTTGTTAGGGTGGGGGTCTTTTTTTGGGATTTTTGAAAAAGTGATCCAGTGGATTCACCCCCGCCGCACCTACCCACAGAGACCGCTGGTGGGGGGTGATCCAGTGGATCACTTTTTCAAAAATCCCAAAAAAAGACCCCCACCCTAACAACCTCAATAACAGCAACTTACTTTCCTCGATGCCCGAGCACCCTTCCAAAATCGGGAAGTACATCGTGACCCGTCCCTTGGGCAAGGGGGCGATGGGCATGGTCTACGAGGGCTTCGACCCGGTGATCGAGCGCAAGGTCGCCATCAAGACGATCCTCGCCGAGTACCTCGACGCCGCCGAGCTCGAAGATGCCCTCGCGCGCTTCAAGCGCGAGGCGCAGGCCGGCGGGCGGCTGCTGCACCCCGGCATCGTCGGTGTCTACGAGTACGGCAACGACGCCGACCTGGCGTTCATCGTCATGGAGTACGTCGAGGGGCAGGAGCTGAAGCGCGTGCTCGCCACCGGCATGCGCTACGAGACGATCGAGATCTTCGAGATCATGAAGCAGCTGCTCACCGCGCTCGACTACTCGCACAAGCAGGGCGTGGTGCATCGCGACATCAAGCCCGCAAACCTGATGATCCTGCCGGGCACCAAGGTGAAGATCATGGACTTCGGCATCGCGCGGCTCGAGTCCTCGTCGCTCACGCAGGTCGGTACCGTGGTCGGGACGCCCACGCACATGGCCCCCGAGCAGCTGATGGGCCTGCCGGCCGACGGCCGCGTGGACCTGTGGGCGAGCGGCGTGATCCTCTACGAACTGCTCACCGGGACGAGCCCGTTCCTCGCCGAGACTCCGGCCGCCGTGATGCACAACGTGCTCCAGGGCGAGCCGGTGCCGCCCTCCACGCTCGCCCCGGCGATTCCGCGCGGCTTCGACGGCGTGGTCGCCAAGGCGCTCGCGAAGAAGCCCGACGAACGCTTCCAGACGGCGCGCGAATTCCAGGCCGCAATGCTGATGGCCCTGCAGGGCAAGCCAGTGAGCGCCACGATGACGCTGCGCACCCAGACCGCGATGCGCCCGGCCGAGCCGGTGCCGGTGCTCGCGATCTCGCCGGAGGCGCTCGCCGAGATCGAGCGCTCGCTCTCGCGGCACATGGGCCCGCTGGCGAAGGTGCTGATCCGCAAGGGCCGCGCCGAGACCACCAGCTTCGACGAGTTCTTCCATCTGCTCGCAGACCAGATTCCCGATGCGGAAGAGCAGAAGGCGTTTCTGAAGAGAGTCGCGGCGTACAAGCCCGCGAAGCATGCCGCGCCGCCGGCTCCCCCGCCGACCGCCGGCACGACGGCTGACGCGAAGCGCCCTGCGTTCTCGCCGGAGGTGTTGGACCAGGCCGAGAAGCGCCTTGCCAGCTATGTGGGCCCCCTCGCGCGGCTGCTCATCAAGGACGCCGTTGGCAAGTCGGGCAACCTCAAGCAACTCTATGCCGAGCTGGCTTCCCACATCGACGAAGAGGACGAGCGGCGCGATTTCCTCGCCTCGACCCCCAAGTAGTAGTCCATGAGACTCGACAAGTGGCTCTGGGCAGCGAGGTTCTTCAAGACGCGTACGCTGGCGGTGGAAGCGATCGACGGCGGACGGGTCTCGGTGAACGGCGAGCGCGCCAAGCCGGCGAAGGAAGTGAAGCCGGGAGACGCGGTCGCGATCCGCCGGCCCCCCTTCGAGTTCGCGATCGTGGTGAAGGACCTCTCGGACAAACGCGGGCCCGCCGCGGTCGCTGCCGCGCTCTACGAGGAAACCGAGGCGAGCCGCACTCGGCGCACCGCGATCGCAGCCGAGATGAAGGCGATGCCGCAGCCGCGCTTCAAGGGCAGGCCCACGAAGAAGACCCGGCGCGACTACGAGGCGTGGCTGCGCTCGGGGGACGACGAATGAATGATCAACGCAACAGGAGATGCCAATGATTCGAATCCTCGCCTTGGCAATGGCCATGGCCGCGCTGCCCGTGGGCGCGCATCACGGTTGGAGCGAGTACGACTCCACCAAGCCCCTCACCTTCACCGGCAAGATCCTCGAATCAGGCTATGAGCATCCGCACGGCCACATCCGCCTGGAGGCGCCCGGCAAGACCTGGCTCGTGATCCTCGCACCGCCCTCGCGCATGGAGAACCGCGGGCTCGCCCCCTCCGGCCTCAAGAAAGGCAACACGGTGACGGTCGTGGGCTACGCCAACCGCGAGAAGCCCGAGGAGATGCGCGCCGAGCGCATCACGTCCGAAGGCAAGACCGTCGAGCTGCGTTGACCCCGGCCAACGTCGTCGAGGGCCTCGCCATCGCGAAGGCGATGCGCGAGAACCTGTGGCTGTACCCCGCGGTGGAAATCGTGCACATCGTGGGCTTCGTGATCCTCGTCGGCTCAGTCGTGATGTTCGACCTGCGTGTGCTCGGGCTCTCGAAGCAGATCTCGGTGCGCGGGCTTGCCCGCCACCTGCTTCCGTGGAGTGTTGCGGCGCTGGCCCTCATCGTGCCGACGGGGCTCATGATGTTCTCCGCGCACGCCGGGGACTTCATCTCCAACCGCGCCTTCCAGGTGAAAATGGGCCTGCTGCTCGCTGCGGGCATCAACGCGGCGATGTTCCATACCGGGCCGTACCAGCGCGTGGCGCAGTGGGACACACAGGCCGCCGCCCCCCTGCTCGCGCGCGCGTCGGTCGCGCTCTCGATCGCGATCTGGATCACGATCATCGCCTGCGGCCGGCTCCTCGCCTACCTCTGAGAAAACCGGGGACAGACCACGGTTTCCCGCATTGCGGAACGTCCGTTCCGCTGAACGGGAAACCGTGG
>JALYSB010000206.1 GCA_030855025.1 Pseudomonadota bacterium | reverse complement strand
ACGAAATCGTTGATCGCTTCGAGCTTCATGGCCGCACCGTGGGCTGGCTCCCGCCGTGGACAATCACCAGTCTACCCTGCGACGGTCTTCCCGGGCGGTGGCCGCCGCCGTCCTGCGACGCACGGGCACCGGCATGCCACCGGCGCGAGCCGCGGGCGCCTTGGGGTCCCCCGCGCGAGGAAAAACGCCTTGCCGCGCTTGATCACCAGCGCCGTGTCGGCGCCCGCAGCGCCGATCATGGTGTTCGGGCGATTGAGCGAGATCAGCTCTCCCGGCCGGCCGCCCTCGAGGACTCGGAGCTGCAGCTCGGTGGCCACCACATCGGCCTCGGTGCGCACCGTTTCCTGCGCGGGTCCCAGGCGCAGCGACGGATCCCGGGGGATCGCCTGGGTGCGCGACAAATCCACCTCCGCGCGCTCGATCGCCGCCTTCGCGCCCGCCTTGGCTTGCGCGAGGTGCCCGGCCATGAGCGTCCGCTCGTAATCCGTCTGGACAGTGCTCTCGAGGTTGCCCACCCCGCCGGCGAGCAGCTCGTCGTCGAAAAAATGCAGCTTGTGGCGCCCGACTTCGATCAGGTCGAGGTGGTGGACCACCTGGTGCGAGCTTGCAAGCCCGTTCACCCGCACGCCATTGGTGCTGGCGAGGTCCTCGGCATAGACCGTCCGATTCACGACCCGGAAGAGCATGTGGCGCCCGGAGATCGCGGGGTGGTCGACGACGATGTCGCAGGCGGGATGGCGCCCGACAACCGTCACCGGCTTCGTGAGCTCCACCTCCGTGACGATCGCATCATCGAGGCTCAGGACGATCCGCTTGCCCATCAACCCTCGCGTCGATACCGGGAGCCCGCCGTGGCCGCGGACCTGAGCTGGTTGTCGACCTGCCGGATGCCCTCGACGGCAGCCGCGACTTCGCCTGCCGCGAGCGCTTCGTCGGCGGTGTCGACCACGCCCAGCAGCCGCGCCACGCCGTCATTGCATTCCACGGTGAACGCCGTCTCGGTGGTGCGCGCGTCGCGGCGCAGCGCCGAACGCACGCTCCACTCGCGCGACAGGTCCTCGACCAGGCGGCGCGACTCGGCCGTCTCCTGGAAGCACTTGCGCTGCATCATCCCCTCGACCTCTTCGACGCATTCGTCGACCGAAAGGCGCTCGGTGCATAGGACCACGTCGTAATTCTCGGGGTCGCGCCAGTTCACGCCGAAGTGGCGCTTGGTAATCGCCGTGTGCGCCTCCTCCGAGAGCTGGATCTCGCTTTCCACCGTCTCGCGGTTGTCGGTGGCGAGGCGCTCCATCATGCGGGTGACGCGGGTCTCGAGCGGGGCGCACACGCGCACGCGGACCACGTGGGGAATGTTCTTCAGGAGGTGGGCGGCGCCCCAGCCGCGGATGACGGCGGTCGAGTCGTCGCGCAGGAACTTGAAGGTCTCGTCGGCGGTGAAGATCGAAAGGCTGGTGCGGTCGGTGGTGAGCCGCTCCCAGATGCCCGACTTGCCCTCGAGGAAGCGCTCCACGTGGCTCTTGCGAAGCCGCATCTTGTTGGCGATGGGCTCGATGATCTCGTGGTAGACCACCTTCTTGTGGGTGCGCTCGGCGACCCCCGCGGCGACATCCTTGCCGAGGGAACCCATCTCGCGAGTCATGGCGATCAACGGCATGTCGGGTCCTTTTCCTAGAACTCTTTCCAGTCTTCCTGTTCATCACCCGCAGCCAACGCCGGCTCGCGCCGGGTTGCAACGGCTCCCAGCTGGCGCCGCACCAGCGGATCGATCACCCGGAGCATCAGGTTGCCGGTGTCCTCGGAGCGGAAATGCGAGGCGAATTCCCTTGATTTCGAAGCCATTACAGGCGTAACCCTCAAGCCGCCACCCTGCGCGGGGCTGCCGGTTGACGGCAGCCGGGGCCGGCCTGGGCGGGGTTCAACAGGAATTTCTGCATGTCCCACGCGCCCGTCGGGCAGCGCTCTGCGCACAGCCCGCAATGCAGGCAGACATCCTCGTCCTTGGCCATGATGCGACCGGTCTTGAGCCCCCCCGCCACGTAGATCGCCTGCTCCAGGTCGGGCGCCGGGGCATTGAGACGCGCCCGCAGCTCGCCCTCCTCCCCGTCGGCGGTGAAGGTGATGCAATCCATGGGGCAGATGTCGACGCACGCGTCGCATTCGATGCAGAGCTTCGGCGCGAAGACGGTCTGGACGTCGCAGTTGAGGCAGCGCTGCGCTTCCTTCCAGGCGAGCTCCGGGTCGAATCCCAGCTCGACCTCCTGGCGAATGTCCTTGAGGGCGATGGCGAGATCCTTCAGCGGCACCTTGAAGCGCGCCTCCGGGGCCACCTGGTTGTCATAGCTCCACTCGTGGATGCCCATCTTCTGGGAGATCAGGTTCACCAGCGGCGCGGGGCGCAACTTCACGTCCTCGCCGTGGCACAGCCGGTCGATCGAGATCGCGGCTTCGTGCCCATGGGCCACGGCCCAGATGATGTTCTTCGGCCCCAGGGCCGCGTCGCCTCCGAAGAACACGTCGGGCCGGGTGGATTGCAGGGTCAGCGGATCGACCACGGGCATGCCTCCCGGGTCGAACTCCACGCCCACGCCGCGTTCGATCCACGGGAAGGCGTTCTCCTGGCCGACCGCGACCAGCACGTCGTCGCAGGCATGAACCACGGGAGGCTCGCCGGTCGGCACGAGGGAGCGGCGTCCCTTCGCGTCGTAAACCGCCTTCACCTTCTCGAACTGCACCCCGGTCAAGCGCCCCTCGTCGTGCAGGAACGCCTTGGGCACCAGGAAATTCACGATCGGGATGCCTTCGTGCACGGCATCTTCCTTCTCCCACGGGCTCGCCTTCATTTCCTCGAACCCGGAGCGGACGATGACCTTGACGTCCTCGCCACCGAGGCGCCGCGAGGAGCGACAGCAATCCATCGCGGTATTGCCGCCCCCCAGCACGATCACGCGCCGGCCGATCTTGGTGATGTGCCCGAAGGACACCGACGATAGCCAGTCGATGCCGATATGGATATGCGCCGAGGCTTGCTTGCGCCCGGGGATGTCGAGGTCGCGCCCGCGCGGGGCTCCGGAGCCGATGAAGACCGCGTCGAAGCCCTCGCCGAGAAGGGCCTTCAGGGAGTCGATGCGATGACCGGCCCGGAAATCCACGCCCAGGTCGAGGATGTAGCCGGTCTCCTCGTCGATCACGCTCTCGGGGAGCCTGAACTTGGGAATCTGGGAGCGGATCATGCCGCCGGCGCGCCGGTCCGAGTCGAAGACCGTCACCGAGTAGCCGAGGGGAACCAGGTCGCGCGCCACGGTGAGCGAGGCGGGCCCTGCGCCCACGCAGGCGATGCGCTTGCCGTTACGCCGCGCCGGGGGCTTGGGCAGGCGGTCGCGAATGTCGTCCTTGTAGTCGGCAGCGACGCGCTTCAGGCGGCAGATCGCCACCGGCTCGGGCTTGTCGCCCCCGGGTTTCTTTTCGAGATTGGACTGGCCTTCCTCGACTCGCCCACGCCGGCACGCCGGCTCGCAGGGGCGGTCGCAAGTGCGGCCGAGAACGCCCGGGAAGACGTTCGAGACCCAGTTGATCATGTACGCGTCGCTATAGCGGCCCTGCGCGATGAGCCGGATATATTCGGGCACCGGCGTGTGTGCGGGGCATGCCCATTGGCAATCGACGACCTTGTGGAAATAGTCGGGATGCCCAATGTCGGTCGGTTTCAAACGCTCTCCTCGGGTCGCTCGCAACTGAGCGGGATCCCTCTGTCGGGGATATCGACCCAGTCTACCGGGATGGGGGCCCCCGAGGAAGGTTGCAGGCGTTATTCCCGGGTGCGCCTTAGCGCTGGCCGCCCCCGATGGGCGTGGCTTCGGCGACGGCGGCGAAGTATTCCCAGGCGCGTTTGGCGACGTTGCCGGTGACCTGGTCGCGCAGGGCTTGCGCTTCCGCCTGCGTATAGGTGCGCAGCTTCGAGGCGTCCCCTCCGGCGGCGGCGAGCATGCGCAACTGCAGCGCCGCGCTCTCCTCGAGATAGCAGGCTGCGACCGTCGCCGAGCGGACGTCGGGAAAAGCGGTCGTGATGCCGTGCCCGCGCATCATCGTGGCGATCCCCGCACCCCGCCAGGGCGACGAGATCGCCCAACTCGCGGGTGCGGATGAGCCCGATGCGCGAGTACTCGGGAACGCCGGCAGCGAAGATCCCGCCCTGGTTGTGGACCACCCGGTGCGGCTCGCCAATCTGGGTCAGGCACACACACGCCGGCGGATGCGCGTGCACCACGCCCCCCACGTCGGCGCGGGCCGCATAGAGGCGCGCATGGATCCAGAACTCGCTGTTCGGCTCCCCATCGCCCGAGACGATGCGCCCCTCGGTGTCCAGGACCAGCAGTCCCTCGGCGTCGGCAAACCCCGGGCTGCGGCGCGTGGGCAGCAGGAACGTGTTGGTGCCGGGAATGCGTGCGCTGGCGTGCCCGAAGGCGTGAGAAAGCCCGAGGCGCTCGAGGATGCGGTTGGCGGTTGCCACATCGTGGCGCAAGGCATCGATGTCGCTCAAATCACGTTCTCCTCGCGCAAGGCGTCGATCGCATCGGCATCAAGTCCCAGCACGTCGGCGAGGATTTCCGCGGTGTGCTCGCCCAGGAGCGGCGGTGCCCGGTCGTGGGCGATGGGGGTCGCGGAGAACTTGATCGGGTTGGCGACCATGGTCACCTCACCGGCGGCCGGATGCGCTGCCACGACCTGCATGCCCCGGTGGAGCACCTGAGGGTCGGCGAAGACCTGCGCAAGATCGTTGATCGGCCCACACGGCACGCCCGCGGGCTCGAGCGCCGCGAGCCATTCGCGCGCCGGGCGCTGGCGCAAGCGCTCGGTGATCATTCCCACCAGCAGGTCGCGATGACGCACGCGCTGCGGGTTGGTGGAGAATCGCGGATCCCCCGACCATTCGGGCACGCCCATGACCTCGCAAAAACGGGCGAACTGCCCGTCGTTGCCCACCGCGACGATGAGAAACCCGTCCGCGCTCGGAAAGACGTGGTACGGGACGATGTTCTGGTGCGCATTGCCCATGCGCGCGGGAGTCGCGCCGGAGACGAAGAAGCTCGAGCTCAGGTTCGCGAGCATCGCCACCTGCACGTCGAGCAACGCCATGTCGATGTGCTGCCCCGTGCCGCTCTTCTCGCGGTCGAGCAGCGCCGCCAGGATCGCGGAAGTCGCATACATGCCGGTAAAAAGGTCCGAGACCGCGACCCCCACCTTCTGCGGCCCCCCGCCGGGCAGGTCGTCGCGCTCCCCGGTCACGCTCATGAGGCCGCCCAGGCCTTGCACCATGAAATCGTAGCCG
>JALYSB010000043.1 GCA_030855025.1 Pseudomonadota bacterium | reverse complement strand
GGCGAGCTGCCCCGCGAAGCAGGAAGCGTTCTGCGGGGAAATCGCCGAGGTCACCAAGCCGGGCAAGGGCGCGCCGCCCCCCAACGCGCCGTTGAATTTCGACCTCATCAAGCCGATCAAGTAGCCCCACGGTGCGACTCAAGGACAAGGTGGCCCTGGTCACCGGGGCGACGCAGGGAATCGGGTTTGCCTGCGCGCAGGCCTTCGCGCGTGAGGGCGCGAAGGTGATGCTCTCGGACCTGGATCCGGCCGCCGTCGCGGCGTCCGCCGCGAAGATCGGAAGCGCGGCGTCCTCGATCGCGTGCGACGTTTCGAAGAAATCCGCCGTGGATCGCGCGGTCGCCGCAACCGTTGAGGCCTTCGGGCGCCTGGACATCCTGGTCGCCAACGCCGGCATCGTGCACGCCGCGGAATTCCTCGATCTCGAGGAGGCGGATTTCGACCGCGTGCTCGCGGTGAATCTGAAGGGCGTCTTCCTCGCCGGACAAGCCGCCGCGCGCCAGATGGTCAAGCAGGGCGGCGGCGGCACCATCATCAACATGTCGAGCGTCAACGCGGTGCTTGCGATTCCCAACCAGGTCCCCTACGTGGTCTCCAAGGGCGCCATCAACCAGCTCACCAAGGTCATGTCGGTGGCGCTCGCGAAGAGCGGCATCCGGGTGAACGGCATCGGCCCGGGGACCATCCTCACCGAGCTCGCGCGCACCGCGGTGCTGGGCAACAAGGAGGCAGAGCGCAAGATCCTCTCGCGCACCCCGTTGGGCCGGATGGGGGAACCCGGCGAGATCGCGCAGGTCGCAGTCTTTCTGGCGAGCGACGAAGCGTCGTACCTCACCGGCCAGACGATCTATCCCGATGGCGGCCGGCTCGCGCTCAATTACACCGTCCCGGTCAGCGAGTGAACGGCCTTTTGCGTTAAAGTACGCGCCCACCGAATCCCAACACGAGGTTTTTTGCCATGAAACGCCTGTCCCTCGCAGCCGCCCTGATCCTCGGTGCCGCGACCACGTTCACCTTCGCGCAGACCGTGACCGACGTGCCGAAGCCGAAGTGCGAGCCGAAGCCCGTGCTCCCCGGCACCCGCATGATGGAAGAGCCGAGCGTGCGAAAGCGCTTCCAGTCGGACCTCGACGCGTACAAGAAATGCATGAATGACTACCTCGAGGAGCGCAAGGCCACCATCAAAGCCAATGAAGTCGCCGCCAACGCCGCCATCGAGGACTACAACGGCACGATGAAGGCGATGGCGGACGCGCAGAAGGCGCGGTAATTCCCGCCTTTCTCGAGCTCGCTTCGAGCCTCCCGGCTCGGACCGAGCTCCGCACGGCCATCACGGCCGCGCGCCGCCGTCCCGAGCCGGAGTGCCTGGGGCCGCTCCTCGCGCTCGCCGAACTCCAGCCGCAGCAGGACCGCGCGGTGACGGCACTCGCGCTTCGCCTAGTCGCGGGCCTGCGGGCCCGGCAGCCGGGCGCCTCGCGCGAGAACGTGGTCCAGGGCCTGCTGCAGGAGTTCTCGCTCTCGAGCGACGAAGGCGTGGCACTCATGTGTCTGGCCGAAGCGCTGCTGCGCATCCCGGACGCGGCGACTCGCGATGCCCTCATCCGCGACAAGATCGGCCGCGGCGATTGGCGCGCCCACCTGGGCGGCAGCGAGTCTCCCTTCATCAATGCCGCCACCTGGGGCTTGCTCGTCACCGGTCGCCTCGTCGCCACCCATGACGAGCGTGGCCTGTCGAACGCGCTCACCCGGGTCACCGCGCGCGTGGGCGAGCCGGTGATCCGCAAGGCGGTGGATCTCGGCATGCGCCTCATGGGCAAGCAGTTCGTCGCGGGCGAGACCATCGGCGACGCGCTCGAGAACGCCAAGCGTTTCGAAGCCCAGGGATTTCGCTACTCGTACGACATGCTCGGCGAGGCGGCGATGACGAGTGCCGACGCCGAGCGCTACTACGCCTCCTACGAGCGCGCCATCCACGCAATCGGTTCTGCCGCCGCCGGCCGCGGGCCCCATGAAGGTCCCGGGATCTCGATCAAGCTCTCGGCGCTGCATCCGCGCTACTCGTACGCGCAGCAGGAGCGCGTCTTCGCCGAGCTCTATCCGCGGGTGGAGGCTCTCACGCTCCTCGCGAGGCGTTACGACATCGGCATCAACATCGACGCCGAGGAGGCCGATCGCCTCGAGCCCTCGCTCGACCTGCTGGAGATGCTCTGCCACGCGCCGGGTCTCGAAGCCTGGAATGGCGTGGGCTTCGTGATCCAGGCGTACGGCAAGCGCTGCCCGTTCGTCGTGGACTTCCTCGTGGACCTCGCGCGTCGCACGCGCCGCCGCCTGATGGTACGACTCGTGAAGGGCGCCTATTGGGATTCCGAAATCAAGCGCGCGCAGGTCGAAGGCCTCGACGGCTACCCGGTGTACACGCGCAAGGTCTATACCGATCTTTCCTACCTCGCCTGCGCGCGCAAGTTGCTTGCCGCGCCGGCGGAGATCTATCCGCAGTTCGCCACCCACAACGCGCAGACGCTGGCGTCGATTTACCACATGGCGGGCGCGTACCAGACCGGCCAGTACGAGTTCCAGTGCCTGCACGGCATGGGCGAGCCGCTCTACGCGCAGGTCGTGGGACCCGTGGGCGAAGGAAAGCTGGGACGCCCGTGCCGTATCTACGCGCCGGTCGGCACCCACGAAACGCTGCTGGCTTACCTGGTGCGGCGCCTGCTCGAGAACGGAGCCAACACGTCGTTCATCAACCGCATCGCCGATCCGGCGGTATCGCTCGAGGACCTGGTCGCGAGCCCGATCGCCGTCGTGCGCGGCATCGAGCGCTCGGGTGGCAGGCTGGGGCTGCCGCATCCGAAGATCGCGCTGCCCCGCGAGCTGTTCGGAGCGATGCGCCCGAATTCGAAGGGGTTGGATCTGAGCGACGAGCTCTCGCTGGCCGGGCTCGCGCGCGAGCTGGTCGCGACCGCGGTGGAGCCCTGGAGGGCGCATCCGACCCGCACGCTGCGCGGGGATGCCCGCGCGGGACAGCCGGTGTGCAATCCTGCAAACCCTGCGGACGTCGTGGGCGAGGTGGTCGATGCCGATGCCGAGGATGTCAGCGAGGCCCTGCGGGCCGCGCAAGCGGCCGCGGGAGCGTGGCGCGCGACGAGTCCTGCCGAGCGCGCCGGATGTCTCGAGCGCGCCGCCGACGCCATGGAGGCCGAGATGCCGCGGCTCATGGGGCTCATCGTGCGCGAGGCCGGGAAGACCTACTCGAATGCGATCGCGGAAGTGCGCGAGGCGGTGGATTTCCTGCGCTATTACGCGGGCCAGGTGCGCGCGCGTTTCGCCAACGAGACCCACCGGCCGCTCGGCCCCGTCGTGTGCATCAGTCCGTGGAATTTTCCGCTCGCGATCTTCACGGGCCAGGTGAGCGCCGCGCTCGCGGCGGGCAACCCGGTGCTCGCCAAGCCCGCGGAGCAGACCCCGCTCATCGCGGCGCAGGCGGTGCGCATCCTGCATGAAGCGGGCGTGCCGCCCGACGTGGTGCAGCTGCTACCGGGCCCCGGCGAATCGGTGGGCGCGGCGCTCGTCGCCGATTCGAGGACGCGGGGCGTCGTGTTTACCGGGTCCACCGATGTCGCGCGGCTGATCCAGCGCTCGCTCGCCGGCCGGCTCGATCCCGACGGTCGGCCCATTCCGCTCGTCGCCGAGACCGGCGGGCAGAACGCGATGATCGTGGATTCTTCGGCGCTCGCGGAGCAAGTCGTCGCCGACGCGACGGTGTCCGCCTTCGACAGCGCCGGGCAGCGCTGCTCGGCGCTGCGGGTGCTGTGCCTGCAGGACGACGTTGCCGACCGCGTCCTCGAGATGCTGCGCGGGGCGATGCAGGAGCTGGCGGTCGGCGATCCGCAGCGGCTCGCGGTGGACGTGGGCCCGGTGATCGACGAGCCCGCGCGAAAGATGCTCGCCGACTACGTCGACAAGATGCGCGGGCGCGGCTTCCGCGTGCACCAGGCGCCCTCGCACGCCGACGCCCCGGCGGGGACTTTCGCGCCGCCGACCTTGATCGAGATCGATCGCATCGGGGATCTGGAGCGCGAAGTGTTCGGGCCGGTGCTCCATGTGCTGCGGTTCCGCCGCGATGGGCTCGATGCGCTCATCGACGGCATCAATGGTCTCGAGTACGGGCTCACGCTGGGAGTGCATTCGCGGGTGGACGAGACGATCGACCGCATCGTGGCGCGTGCGCGCGTGGGCAACATCTACGTGAACCGGAATATCGTCGGCGCCGTGGTGGGCGTGCAGCCCTTCGGCGGCGAGGGGCTATCGGGAACCGGTCCCAAGGCCGGGGGGCCTTTTTATCTCCACCGGCTGCTGGCGGCGTGCCCTCCTGACACGGCGGTCGAGGAGTTGCGCGCGCTCGACGAGCCGGGCGTGCGCAACTCGCTCAGGGCGCATCACCCGAAGCTCGCCGCCTTCGACGCCCTGCGCGAGTGGGCGCGACAGTCGGCCCCCGAGCTCGCCGCGTTGTGTGATCGGCTGGCGGCGTTTTCCCCCGCGGGCGCGACCGTGACGCTCCCCGGCCCGACCGGCGAGCGCAATACATTCAGCGCGCTCCCGCGCAGCGCGGTGCTCTGCATGGCGGACGACGATCGCGACCTGATGACGCAGCTCGCGCTCGTGCTTTCGGTCGGAGCCCGCGCGGTCTTCCCGGCGTCGGACCGTGCGCAACGCGTGATGCGCATGTTGCCCGCGGAAGCGGTGCGTTCCGTCGCCACGATTCCGAAGGATTGGGAATCCGCCGCCTTCGACGCGGTGCTGCATCACGGAACGCCGGAAGGAAGCATCGCCCTTCAGCGGCGGGTTGCCAAGCGCGACGGCCCGATCGTAGCAGTGCACGCCTTTGCTCCCGGCGAGGAATCCATGCCGGTGGAGCGACTGCTGGTCGAGCGGGTGGTGAGCGTCAACACCGCCGCCGCCGGCGGCAACGCCAGCCTCATGACGGTCGGCTGAGAGTCATTCCCGCGGCTGAGAGTCATTCCCGCCTTCGCGGGAATGACGTTAGTCCGGAATCGTCAGGGTGTTGTTGGTGAAGGTGATGGTGTCGCCCGCCGCCGGCGTGGCGGGAATCGGCGGCACGTTGGCGGCGGTGATGTCCGGAGCCGCACCGGGCGAGCCGCCGCGCGGCGTCGTGCGCACCACCTGCGAGGGCGGAATCGCGGTGCCGTTCTTCAGGTGGTTGTACATGATGTCCATGGCGCGGTTGAAGTAGAGGTGCAGCGGCACCGCGCGAGTGTCGTAACCCGGCGCTGCCGCGTTGTCGATGAACGCATCGAAGTGCTGCGCATTCGTGACTTCATAGTACGAAAGCCGGCTGTTGGCATCCCGGGACTTCACCAGCGCGTAATACGGGCGCGACGTGTGGTTCACCGGCACCAGCGTGTCGGCGCGACCATGCACGATCACCGCGGGCTTGCCACGCAGGTCACCATTGCGCTTGGTCTCGTCGATGCTCGCGCGTACGGTGCTCGCCACCGCGTCGGTCGTGCTGGTGAAGAGGTTGCGCAGGCATACCGCGCCGGCGATGTTGAAGTCCGCCACGCCGGTGGAGATCGAGACCGAGCCCGCGTCTGAAGCGGCGCCGCCGACCGCGTTGTTATTGAGGATCGCGATTCCGGAGGTGGGCGGAACGCCATTGCCGGTCCCGAAGAGTTGTGCTCCGGCATTTGCCGACAGCAGCGCCGGGACGCCCGCGGTCGGAGCACCGCCGAAGCTGTACCCGCACAGGTTATTCGAGACGCTCGCCCGGGCGTAGGCATTGGCATACGTGACAGTCACAGCCAGGACGGCCAGGGAGTAGTGCGAAGCCAGGAACGGAATCGATTCGGCCTCCCAGCCGGCCGCGAGCAGCCGGTTGAGCGAATCGATGGCGCGCTCCTCGGTCGTCGTGCCGGTCACGAGGCCCTGTGCAGCCAACGCGGTGCAGCGGTTGGCTGCATTGGCGAGGTTGGGCGTCGTGATGCCGATGAGGCCCGCGGACCCGGCCGGGCCCGCCGCCACGGGCGCCAGCGATGCGCACGGCTCGTAGAGGTTCGCGAGAGTGAAGTAGTCGTAGAGCGGCCGTGCGGACGAGGTCACGTTGGTGGCGCCGCGCTTGATGGTGACGCCCGCCGGGGCGCTCAGGTTGATGTGGGGCTCGCCGACCGCAACGCCGTCGATGAGGCCGTCGCTGTCCTGCTCGGCCGCCGCGATCGCGGCGCCCGCGCCGTTGGAGACGCTCGAGGCGATGACGATCGTGTTCTCCTTGAAGAGCACCCTGGAGATCGAGCCGTTGTCGACGCCGTACTTCTGGTTGAGGAGGTAGAACGCGAATTCCACGGCGCGCAGCGTGTCGCGGCCCCAATCCTTCTCGGGGTTCTGCTGCGAGTGCGCGTGCTTGAACGCCCAGCGGTTCGGGAAAGCGGTGTTGAACGCGACGAGCTCCGAGCCGGTGATGTTCGCCGTGAACTGCGAAGCGTTGCCTGCGGTGCCGGCGGGCGTGCGCGTGCCTTGCATCACATACACGGCGTTCGGCGTGAGGTCGTGGCCGCCATTGCCGGTGCCCTTGTCGGCGTAGGCGACGGCGCATCCCTTCTTGAGGCCCCATTCGCCGGCGGTTCCGATCGCGCCATATACGCCGCGCGAGCCGCTCGAGGTCGCGGTCACGATGCACGCGTTCGCGACGGTGAAGGTGCTCGGGATCTGCACCATGAGCGTCACGTTCTGGCGGCCGCCGCCGTCGTCGGAGTAGGCGATGTGCTCCTCGCCCGCGATCTTGCCTTCGGACGCGGTGACGACGCCGTTCGTGTCGACGTTTGGCCCGTAGAGCGTGCCGTAGCCGCCCTTCGGGCTGACATCCACGAGCGCGCGGTAGTTGTTGCAGATCGCCAGCCGGCGCAGCTCGGCCACGGTCGGTGCCGCCGGAATGGCTGGAGCGGGACAAGCACCGGCTTGCAGACCCGCTTTTCCGAGGCCCCCGGTCAGCAGGTCGTCGGCGGCGCCGTCGTAGGTGGTGCTGACGATCGCACTCTTGATGAAGTCCGGCAGGTTGTTCTCGTTGTTGTTCTTGTCGTTCCTGCTGCAACCGACGACAACGACGAGCGTGGTGGCGACCAGCGCCGCGCGCATGAATACCGACATGGGTTGTCCTCCAAGGGCGTATTTGATGGGTTATGGACGCCGGTGAGGCGGCGCCGCGTTGGAATGGGTGCAAGGGCCGTGCCCGAGTCGGGCGGCGACACAAGCTATTGATTCTCCGCAGCTAACTTCAGGGCAAACGCAGCGGTATTCTGCCTCGAGTCCTGGAATCCGGACATTGTCCGGAACTGCGGACAGTATGGGCGCAAAAGCGGTGAGGGCCTAATGACTGCGGTCGATGCTCTCGTTGCCCGCGAGCATCGAAAGCTTCTGGTAGAGCGTCGCACGCGAGATTCCGAGCAGCTCGGCGGCGAGGATTTTCTTCCCCTCGGCGGCGGCGAGCGCGGAGCGGATGGCGCCGCGCTCGGCATCGGCGACCACGTCGGCGAGCCTCAGGGTCGCCCGGTCGCCCGCGCGCAACGGGCTCGCGACCCGGGGCAGCACCAGCGTGAATTCCTCGGCCGACAGTCGCGGGCTGTCGGAATTGAGCGTGACCTGCTCGAGGACGTTGCGCAGCTCGCGAATGTTTCCCGGCCAGCCGTAGGCCGAAAGTACCGCGAGCGCGGTCGGCGTCACCTCGCGCTGCGGGCGACCCGAGCGGCCCGCGATTTCCTCGAGGATGTGGTCGGTGAGGAGCTCGATGTCCGCGATCCGCTCGCGCAGCGGCGGCAGCTCGATCGGCAGGACCGACAGTCGATAGTAGAGGTCGGATCGAAAGCGCCCCATCGACACCATCTGGCGCAGGTCCACGCTGCTCGCGGCGATCACGCGCACATCGACCTTCGCGACACGGTTCGAGCCGAGCGGCTCGACTTCCTTTTCCTGCAGCACGCGCAGCAACTTGGCTTGCACCCCCATCGGCATGTCGCCCACCTCGTCGAGGAAGAGCGTGCCGCCGTTGGCGAGAACGAACTTGCCGTCGCGCCCGCGCCGGTCGGCGCCGGTATATGCGGACGCCGATGCGCCGAAAAATTCCGCCTCGAGCAGCGTGTCGGGAATGGCCGCGACGTTGACCGCGATGAAGGGGCCGTGCGCGCGCGGGCTCGCCGAATGGATCGCCTGCGCGAGGACCTCCTTGCCGGTGCCGGTCTCGCCCAGCAAAAGCACGGTGGTGTCCACCTGGGCGGCGCGGCGCGCGTGGCGCTTCGCCTCCATGGCGGCCGGCGAGCTGCCGAGGAAATTCGAGAACGTGTACTTGACGCGCCGCTCTTCCGCGAGCGACTTGCGGATATCGGCGAGCTGCGTTTCCAGCCGCTGGAACTTCGACACCATCGGCTGCAGCGACTGCAGGCGGTCGAACAGCATGAAGCCCGCGGCGCCGATCACGCGCCCGCGCTCGTCCTTCACCGGCACTCGCATCACCACGAAGGAATCGTCGCCGAATTGCATGATGTCGAGCATGATCGGCTCGCCCGTGCGTACTACCTCGCGCATGAGGCTGTTCGGAATGACGTCCTCGACCACCTTGCCGATCGCCTCGTCGGCCGTGGCGAGCTTGAGCCGCGCTGCGTACTTGTCCGAAAGCCAGATGATGCGCGCCTCGCGATCGACGATGATCGCGCCCTCGCACATGCCGTCGAGCCCCTCGAAAAGCGATTTCTTGGCGATCTTGCGGACCGCCGCCGGATCCTTCAGGCGCGTCATGCTCTCCCCCTGGCAACCGCTTTTTCTATTTGACGACCGACCTGTCCTGGCCGAACAGAATCTTGCGCTCTGCTTCGGTGCGAATGCCGCTCTTCTGCGGATTGACTTCCTTGATGCGGTCGTAGGCCCGGGTGGTGGCCGGCCGCGCGCGGATCGCCGCGTGCCAACGCTTCAGGTTCGGGAAGTCGTCCATGTCCTGCCCCTGCCGCTCGGGAATGACCCACGGGTAGGCCGCCATGTCGGCGATGGTGTACTGCCTGCCGAGGATGAAGTCGCGGCCGGCCAGGCGCTTGTTCAGCACGCCGTACAGGCGCGACGTTTCCTTCACGTAGCGGTCGATCGCATAGGGGAGCTTCTCGGGCGCGTACAGGGCGAAGTGGTGGTTCTGCCCCGCCATGGGGCCGAGGCCGCCCATCTGCCACATCAGCCATTCGAGGGTCTCGACCTGGCCGCGCAGGTCCTTGGGAATGAAACGGCCCGTCTTGCCGGCGAGGTACAGGAGAATCGCGCCCGACTCGAACACGCTGATCGCCTTGCCGCCATCGGCCGGGGCGTGATCCACGATCGCGGGGATACGGTTGTTGGGCGAGATCTTGAGGAAGGCGGGATCGAACTGCTCGCCCTTGCCGATGTTGACCGGCTTGATCACGTAGGGCAGCCCCGCCTCCTCGAGGAAGAGGGTGATCTTGTGGCCGTTGGGGGTGGTCCAATAGTGGAGGTCGATCATGGAATCCTCGTGCGTGGTCTCAGGCCTTGCGGTCGATCTTGAAGGCGTTGAACGCCTGGGCGACCGGCATCAGCTCGACGGAATTGATGTTCACATGCGCGGGCCGGTTGACGACCCAGTGGACGGTCTCGGCGATGTCCTCCGCGGTGAGCGGCTGCTGCACGCCTTCGTATACCTTGGCCGCGCGCGCCGCATCGCCATGGAACCGGACCTCGGAGAATTCGGTGCCCCCGCACATGCCGGGCTGCACGTCGGTCACGCGCACCGCGGTGCCGTGCAGGTCGGCGCGCAGGTTCAGGCTGAACTGGTGCACGAAGGCCTTGGTGGCGCCGTAGATGTTGCCGCCGGGATAGGGATACATCGCAGCGACCGATCCGATGTTCACGATGTGGCCGCGGTTGCGAGCAACCATGCCGGACAGGACCGCGCGCGAGCAATACGCGAGCCCCTTCACGTTGGTGTCGATCATCGCGTCCCAGTCGTCGAGGTTCGCGGCTTGCGCGGCCTCGAGCCCGAGGGCGAGGCCGGCGTTGTTCACCAGGACATCGAGCTCGGCGAACTCCCTCGGAAGGCTCGAAAAGGCGCGCGACACCTTCTCGCGGTCGCGCACGTCGACCTCCAGCGGCAGGAGGGCGTCACCCAGCTCGGTCTGCAGGGCATCGAGACGCTCGCGGCGCCGTCCCGCCGCGACCACGCGGTGGCCGTCGCGCACGAAGCGGCGCGCGATGGCGGCGCCGAATCCGGCAGTGGCGCCAGTGACGAGGACGATCATCGAGCGATTATGCATGACCGCCCGAGCCTACCTGCCAAGCGGACCCACGTCGCAGCGCTTGTACGGATCGGGCCAGGCCATCTCGACCTTCAGGGCTTTCGCGGCGTGGCGCGGCCAGTAGGGATCTCGCAGCAGCGCGCGCGCGAGGCAGACGGCGTCGGCCTGCCCGAGGGAAAGGATCTGTTCGGCTTGTGCAGGCTCCGAGATGAGGCCCACGGCCATCGTCGGGATGCCGGCCTCGCGGCGGATCGCGTCGGCAAACGGCACCTGATAACCGGGGCCGAGCGGGATTGCCTGTGTCGCGATGTTGCCCCCGCTCGAGCAGTCGATCAGGTCGACGCCGAGCGACTTCAGCTGCTTGCACAGCTCGATCGCCTGCGCGAGATCCCACCCGCCTTCGGACCAGTCGGTTGCCGAGATCCGATAGAGCACCGGTTTGTCGGCGGGCCACGCCTCGCGCACCGCGCGCGCCACGGCCAGGGGGAAGCGCATGCGGTTCTCGAGCGATCCGCCCCACGCGTCGCTGCGTTGGTTCGACAGCGGTGAGCAGAAGTTGTGCAGGAGGTAGCCGTGGGCCCCGTGCACCTCGACCACGTCGAAGCCCGCGCCGAGGGCGAGCTTCGTCGAATGGCGAAAATCCTCGATCGTGGTTTCGATCTCCTTTTCCGTCATCGCGCGCGGGGGCGCGTAATCGCCGAAGGCAATCGCGCTCGGAGCGAGCGTCTGCCACGCGCCTTGCGCGGGCGTGAGCGACTTGCCGCCGTCCCACGGCTTCTGGCAGGACGCCTTGCGCCCGGCGTGCGCGAGCTGGATTGCGGGCACCGCGCCTTGTGCGCGGATGAAGCTTGCGATCCGCCCCCACGCCTTCGCGTGCTCATCGGACCAGAGGCCCGCGTCCCAGGGCGTGATGCGCCCCACGGGCGTGACGCCGCTCGCCTCGACGCACACCATCGCGGCGCCGCCCACGGCCCGGCTGCCGAGATGGACGAAGTGCCAGTCGTTCGGCATGCCATCGTCCGACGAGTACTGGCACATGGGGGACACGAAAATGCGGTTGTGGAAGTTGACCGAGCGCAGCTGCAACGGCGAGAAGAGTTTTGACATGCGAAGATATTACTGTGGAATCCGTCCTGACCATTCGCGCGGGCAAGCGGGCGCTGGAGCGCATGAAGACCCACGGACTCGACGCCGCCGATGTGGAAATCGTCCCGGGCGCGGCCGGCGGGCCGAAGGGCCTCGGCATCGCGGGCCTCGATTCGGCGATCTTCGGCGACTGGCTGCCATCGGCGCCGCGAATTCGCCACCTGATCGGATCCTCGATCGGCGCGTGGCGCTTCGCGGCCGCGAGCATGCAGGACCCGGTCAAGGCGCTTGCGGAGTTTGCGCGGCTCTACACCGAGCAGTCCTACCCGCCACGCCCCAGTCGCCGCTTCGTTTCCGACGCGGCGCGCACGATGCTGAGCGCGCTCTTCAAGGGCCGGGAGCCCGAGATCCTCGCGAGCCCCTGGAACCGGCTTCACATCATCACGGTGCGTGGCCGCTGGCCGCTCACGCGCGATACGTCGCTGCATACGCCGCTCGGTTTCGGCATGGCGGCGATGGCCAACGCGGTCGGGCGCCGCCACCTCGCACGCTTCATCGATCGCACGGTATTTCTCGATGATCGCGATCATCCCTGCGTCATGCCCGACCGCTTCGACGCCTTCCACACCCACACCGTCAAGCTCGATGCCGGGAACCTGGGCGAGGCTTTGCTCGCTTCAGCCTCGATCCCGATGGTGCTCGAGGGGGTCGTGAACATTCCGAGCGCGCCGCTGGGCATCTATTGGGATGGCGGCCTCATCGATTACCACCTGCACCTGCCCTACCACCACGCCGGCG
Organism: Pseudomonadota bacterium; assembly: GCA_030855025.1. Classification (GTDB taxonomy): domain Bacteria; phylum Pseudomonadota; class Gammaproteobacteria; order Burkholderiales; family Usitatibacteraceae; genus Usitatibacter. The sequence goes on along the minus strand of JALYSB010000043.1, from coordinate 7,423 downwards.
GGCTGGTGCTGTTCCCGCACTTCACCGACCGGATCGTGCCGGGGTGGCTCGACAAGGGCATGCCCTGGCGGCGCGCGCGCGGGCAATGGCTCGACAACGTGATCGTGGTGGCGCCGTCGCGCGAGTATCTCGCGACGCTGCCCAACGGCAAGTTGCCGGATCGAAAGGACTTCGCGCGCTACGCGGGAAACGACGCGAAGCGGATTACCACGTGGCGCAGGGCCATCTCGGAAAGCGATCGCCTCGCCGAGGCGTTCCTGGAGTTCGCGCGCAAGCCCGACTTGCGCCGCGTGCTGCCGATGTGACGCTCAATCGAGCTTGATGTTGTTCCTGCGAATGATCGGGCCCCAGCGCTCAAGCTCCTCGCGCATGAAGGCGGCGAACTGCTCGGGGCTGTTCCCGACCGGCTCCATGAGCTGCGCATGCAACGCCTCGCGGACGTCAGGTTGCCTGAGGACTTTCACGACTTCCGCATGGATGCGGGCGAGGACGGGAGCCGGTGTCGCCGCGGGAGCCACGACGCCGATCCACGCGTTCGCCTCGACCTCGGGCAGTCCCTGCTCGGCGAGCGTGCGGATGTCGGGAAGCACCGGCGAGCGGTTGCGCGAGGCCACGCCGATCGCCTTGAGCCGGCCGGCCTTGACCAGCGACATCACCGCCGCCGCCGGCATGCAGCCCAAGCTCACGTCGCCTGCGACCAGCGCTGCCACCGCTTGGCCCGATCCGGGATAGGGAACCTGCACGATCTGCGTGCCGCTGCGCACCGCGAGGAGCTCCATCGACAGGTGCGCCATCGTGCCGTTGCCGAGCGAGGCGTAGTTGTATTTGCCCGGGGTGCGCTTGAGCTCGGTGATCACTTCCTGCAGCCCTGAGGCGTTGAAGTCCTTGTTGGCGACCATCACGCAGGGCTGGTTGACGGCGAGCGTGATCGGGGCCAGGTCGCGGAACGGCTCGTAGGACATGCTCTTATAGAGCAGCGTGTTGTTCACCAGCGGCCCGGTGATGCTCACGCCGAACGTGTAGCCGTCGGGCGCGGCCTTCGCGATGGCGTCGGTGCCGATCATGCCCCCGGCACCGGGCTTGTTCTCCACGATGAACGCCTGCTTGAGGTTGGTCGCAAGGCGGTCCGCGAGCAAGCGGGCGACGGTGTCCGGCGTGGAAGCGGCGGGGAAGGGCACGATGATCCGCACCGATTTCTGCGGCCACTCGTCGGCACGCGCGGGATTGAGCGATGCGAGGAGGACGGCAAGGACGGCGAGCAGTTGTTTCATAGTCGGCTTTCGAATTAGTGAGGCGATCAGGTTTCGTGTCCGAGATACGCGCCGTCCTCGCGGAGCGCACCCTGCAGGGCGGCAAGGTCCAGTTCACGAGGCGCCCGCGAGGACTTCTCCGCGAGGGCTGCGGCGGTTCCCGCGGCCTGGCCCATCACGAAACAGGCGCCGCTCACGCGCGCCGCCGACTGGCCCTCGTGGGTCATCCCCGCGCAGCGCCCCGCGACGAGCAGATTGTCGATGGCCACGGGAAGGATCATGCGATAGGGAAGCTGGTTGAATCCGCGCGAGCCCGGAATGTCGGGCCAGCCCCAGTGTACGTCGCCGGCGACGTGCATCTCCAGGGGCCAGCCGTTGACGCCGATGGCGTCGTCGAAATCGGCGCAGCCGACGACGTCGTCCCCGGTGAGCATATAGGGCGTCACGACGCGGCGCGTCTCGCGCACGCCGAGCTGCGCGGCGATATCGACGAGGTAGGCGCGCTCGAACCCGGGCACGCAGGTCTTGAGGAATCGGTAGTACTCGACGACCTGCCGCCGGCCTTCGGTCTCGCCCGCGCTCAGCTGACGTGCGTCGGTGCCGTCGATCGCGCTCCCATCGGCGGCCTTGAGCTGCGTTACGTTGACGCGCCACTCCACGGGATTCTTCTGCGGCCGCACGATCGCTCCCCTGCGCGGGAAGCGAAAATCTCCCCGGGCCTCGGCTTGCTCCATGAGCGCCGGGATCGTCCCTGGCGCCTCGCGGGCGCGCTCCGGATCCACGCCGTTCACGCGGAACATGAGCGTGGGATAGAGTGCGCCGCCGTGGCCGTCGCCCTTCTCGGTCGGCGTTCCGGCGAGGTGCGAGAGGTCGCCGTCTCCGGAGCAATCGATGAACTGGCGCGCGCGAACCGCTTGCCGCCCCGATTTGGTTTCGATCACGAGCGCGTCGAGGCGGCGCTCGTCGCGGCGTATCACTTGCACTCCATGCGCGTGAAACAGCACTTCCGCGCCCGCCGCGGCGAGGAGCTCGTCGGCGGCGCACTTGTACGCCGACATGTCGTACGCCTGCGCATGGGTCTTGCCCATCACGAGATGCGGCTCGTTCAGGCCATCGAGGGCCGCGATGCGGTCCAGGAGATCGCTCGCCACTCCATGTACCACGCGGCGGATCTGCCCATGGACGTTGGCGTGAAGGCCGCAGAAATTGGTCACTCCGGCTGCCGTGCCCATCCCTCCCAGGAAACCGTAGTGCTCGACCAGGAGCGTGCGCATGCCGCGGCGCGCGGCTGCGACGCTCGCGGCGATGCCCGCGGGCCCGCCGCCCAGGACGACGACGTCGTACTCGCCCAGCACCGGGGTCGTGCGCGCGGGTTCGTCGACGAAGAAAGCCGCCATCAGTAGTTCAGGTTCGGCGCGAGCCAGCGCTCGGCGAGCGCGAGGTCCATGCCCCTGCGATGCGCGAAGTCCGCGACCTGGTCGCGCTCGATCTTGCCGACCGCGAAATAGCGCGACTCCGGATGCGAGAGGTAGAAGCCGCTCACCGCTGCGGTCGGCAGCATCGCGAACGACTCGGTAAGCGTGAGCTCGGCATTCTTCCCGGCGTCGAGGAGCGCAAAGAGGTCGCCCTTCTCGGTGTGGTCGGGGCACGCGGGATAGCCGGGTGCGGGCCGGATGCCCGCGTACTTTTCCGCCACCAGCTCGTCACCGGTGAGCTTCTCGTCAGCGGCGTAGCCCCAGAACTCGGTGCGCACGCGATGGTGCAGGTGCTCCGCGAACGCTTCCGCCAATCGATCGGCGAGCGCCTTTACCATGATCGCGTTGTAGTCGTCGTTCCTCGCCTCGAACTCGCGCACCCTCGCGTCGATGCCGATGCCCGCGGTCACCGCGAAGGCTCCGAGGTAGTCGGGCACTCCGGAATCCTTGGGGGCGACAAAGTCGGCGAGGCACTGGTTCGGATTGCCCGGCGGCTTCTCGTTCTGCTGGCGCAGGTTGTGCCAGGTCATCAGCACGCGATCGCGCTTGTCGTCGGCGTAGATCTCGATGTCGTCGCCGATGGAATTGGCGGGCCAGAGGCCGAACACGCCGTTGGCCGTGAGCCACCGGCCCTTCACAATGCGCTCGAGCATCGCCCGGCCTTCGCCCTGCACGTTGCGCGCCGCCTCCCCCACCACCGGGTCCTGCAGGATGTCGGGATACTTGCCTGCGAGGTCCCACGCCTGGAAGAAGGGGCCCCAGTCGATGAAGTCGACGAGCTTTTCGAGCGGGTAATTCCTGAGCGCCATGACGCCCAGCTGCCGTGGCTTGGGCGGGCGGTACGCGGACCATGCGATCTTCACCGCGTTGGCGCGTGCGGTCGCGATCGACACGCTCTTCTGCCCGGTCTTCTTCGCGTGTGCCTCGCGCACCTTCACGTAGTCGGCGCGCACCCCGTCCATGTACGAGTCGCGCTGCTCGGGACTCGAGAGCTGCGTGGCTACCCCCACCGCGCGCGAGGCGTCGGGCACCCACACCGTGGGCCCCGAGTAATGCGGCTCGATCTTGACCGCTGTGTGCGTGCGCGACGTGGTGGCCCCGCCGATCAGGAGCGGCACCGTGAAGCCGAGGCGTTCCATCTCCTTGGCGACATGGGCCATTTCCTCGAGGGACGGCGTGATGAGGCCGGAGAGCCCGACCATGTCCGCGTTCTCCTTCCGCGCGGTCTCGAGGATGGTCTCGCACGAGACCATCACGCCCAGGTCGACGACATCGAAGTTGTTGCACTGGAGCACCACGCCCACGATGTTCTTGCCGATGTCGTGGACGTCGCCCTTGACCGTTGCCATGACGACCTTGCCCTTGGGCTTCGGCGCCGTGCCGAGGCGCTTCTTCTCTTCCTCGATGTACGGGATGAGGTGGGCGACCGCCTGCTTCATCACGCGCGCCGACTTGACCACCTGCGGCAGGAACATCTTGCCGGACCCGAAGAGGTCGCCCACGACGTTCATGCCGTCCATGAGGGGGCCTTCGATCACCTGGATGGGGCGCTCGAACGCCTTGCGTGCTTCCTCGGTGTCCTCGACGATGTGCTGCGTGATGCCACGCACCAGCGCGTGCGTGAGCCGCTCGCCCACGGTGCCGCTGCGCCACGCCACGTCCTCGACCGCGTCCTTCTTGCGGCCCTTGAACGACTCGGCGAATTCCACCAGCCGCTCGGTCGCCTCGGGACGGCGGTTGAAGATCACGTCCTCGACGCGCTCGAGCAACTCCTTCGGGATGTCCGCGTAGACGCCGAGCTGGCCCGCATTCACGATCCCCATGGTCATCCCCGCCTTGGCGGCGTGGTAGAGGAACGCGGTGTGCATCGCCTCGCGTATCGGGTCGTTGCCGCGGAAGGAGAACGAGAAATTGGAGACGCCGCCCGAGGTCTTCGCGTGGGGAAGATGGCGGTGGATCCACGCCACCGCCTCGATGTAGTCGTGGCCGTAGGTGTTGTGCTCCTCGATGCCGGTGGCGACCGCGAAGATGTTCGGATCGAAGATGATGTCCTCGGGCGGAAAGCCCACGGCGGGCCCGGTCAGGATCTCGTAGCAGCGGGCGCAGATGTCGGTCTTGCGCTTGAGCGTGTCGGCCTGGCCCTTCTCGTCGAACGCCATCACCACCACCGCCGCGCCGTAGCGCCGCGCAAGCTTCGCCTGGTGGATGAACTCCGCCTCGCCCGCCTTCATCGAGATGGAATTCACGATCGACTTGCCCTGCACGCATTTCAGGCCGGCCTCGATCACGCTCCACTTGGAGCTGTCGATCATGATCGGCACCCGTGAGATGTCGGGCTCGGCGGCCACGAGCTGCAGGAAGCGGGTCATCGCGGCGACCGAGTCGAGCATCGCCTCATCCATGTTGATGTCGATGACCTGCGCGCCGTTCTCGACCTGGTGGCGCGCGACCGAAAGCGCCTCGGGGTAGTCGCCCGCGAGGATCAGGCGCGCGAAGGCCTTCGACCCGGTCACGTTGGCGCGCTCGCCCACGTTCACGAAGAGCGAGTCGGAGCCGACGTTCACCGGCTCGAGGCCCGCGAGGCGCAGCCGCGGCTCGATCTTCGGCACCAGGCGGGGCTTGAACGTCGAGACGATCTCGGAAATTTCCTTGATGTGCTCGGGCGTGGTGCCGCAGCAGCCTCCGGTGATGTTGAGCCAGCCGCTCTCGGCCCATTCGCGGATGTAGCCCGCGGTCTCGCACGGCGCCTCGTCGTATTCGGCCATGGCGTTGGGCAGGCCGGCATTGGGATGCGCCGAGACGTAGACGTCGGCGATTCGGGACAGCTCTTCGACGTGGGGGCGCAGCTGCTTGGCGCCGAGCGCGCAATTGAGGCCGACGGAAATCGGCTTTGCATGCCTCACCGAGTTCCAGAACGCTTCCGTCGTCTGGCCCGATAGGGTGCGGCCCGAAGCGTCGGTGATGGTGCCGGAGATCATCACCGGGAGCCGTATGCCGGACTCCTCGAAATGCTCGTCGATGGCGAAGAGGGCCGCCTTCGCATTCAGGGTGTCGAAGATCGTCTCGACCAGGACGATGTCGACGCCTCCGGCGACGAGCGCCTTGACCGCGGCCAGGTACGCATCCTTCACCTGGTCGAACGAGACCGCGCGGAAACCGGGATCGTTGACATCGGGCGACAGCGACAGCGTGCGGTTCATCGGCCCCAGCACGCCGGCCACCCAGCGCGGCTTGCCCGGAGTGCGCGCGCTGTACGAGTCCGCCACTTCGCGGGCGAGGCGCGCACCGGCGAGGTTCAGCTCCTCGACGATTCCTTCCAGCTGGTAGTCGGCCTGCGAAATCGAGGTGGAGTTGAAGGTGTTGGTCTCGAGGATGTCGGCGCCGGCATCGAGGTACTGCGCGTGGATCTCGCGGATGACCTCCGGGCGCGTGATGGTGAGCAGGTCATTGTTGCCGCGCAGGTCCCGGTGGAAGTCCTTGAACCGCTCCCCGCGATACTGGGCCTCGGTGAGCGAATAGCGCTGGATCATCGTGCCCATGGCGCCGTCGAGCACGAGGATGCGCTGCTTGAGCGCGTCATGCAGGGCGGCGATACGGGCGGGGCGGGGGGTGATCGCTTGATCCATATGTCGCCCCGGCGAAGGCCGGGGCCCAATCTCCAGAAAACAAAAAACCCGTCGGTTGAGCGAGCGGGTTTTGAGGACCGATCGCTTTAGCGGAATTTATTTAGCGCCCGCAAGCTGACGATCAAATCGGCGCTGTCTATGGCGATATCTTACTCCTGTTGCCCGGAACGTTGGCGTCAAGCTCCGCGAGCCACGCCCGCGCGTTCCCATCCGAAGGCGCACGCCAATCGCCGCGCGGCGAAAGGCTACCGCCGGCAACCACCTTGGGACTGTTCGGCAATGCCGAGCGCTTGAATTGGCTCAACTCGAAGAAGCGGTACAGGAAGACCCCGAGCCACTTCTTGATGTCGCCCAAAGAATAGGCGTTCTTGGCATCCCCGGGAAACGCGGGCGGCCAGTCGCCCCGCATAGTGTCGCGCCATGCATGCCACGCGAGAAATGCGACCTTCGACGGGCGCAATCCGAATCGCGTGATGTAGTAGAGGTTGAAGTCCTGCAGCTCGTAAGGCCCGATCTTCGACTGCGTGCTCTGCAATTTCCCGCCCTTGCCCGCGGGGACCAGCTCCGGCGAGATTTCGGTATCGAGGATCGCGCGTAGCGTCCTCGCAGCGCCCGGGTCGAGCTGGCCCGATGACATCACCCAGCGCACCAGGTATTGGATCAGCGTCTTCGACACCGATCCGTTCACGTTGTAGTGGCTCATGTGATCGCCGACCCCGTAGGTGCACCACCCGAGGGCGAGCTCCGAGAGATCACCGGTCCCGAGGACGAAGGCGTTGCGCTGGTTGGCGAGCCGGAAGAGGTAGTCGGTGCGCAGCCCCGCCTGCACGTTTTCGAATGTCACGTCGTAGACCGGCTTGCCCTGGGCGAAAGGGTGGCCGATGTCCTCGAGCATCTTGGTCGCGACCGGCCGGATGTCGATCTCCTCGCCGGTGACCCCCAGCGCTCTCATGAGCTTCCACGCGTTGGACTTGGTGCCCGCGGAGGTCGCGAACCCCGGCAGGGTGAAGCCGAGGATGTTGGCGCGCGGCAATCCCATGGCATCGAAGGTCTTGGCGGCCACCAGCAGCGC
>JALYSB010000205.1:2263-5380 GCA_030855025.1 Pseudomonadota bacterium | reverse complement strand
CGGCTCCGACGCCGCGACGGGGGGGATGGGCGCGCTCGCTCGCGGTCGTGAGTGCGGTCGTGGCCGCGCTCTTCGTCGCCCAGTCGTGGTGGGTCGGTGACCAGCCCGAACACTATGCCCTCCTGGAGCGCGCGTTGCCGCTGCGGGCGTCCGCAAAGTGGGTGCGCGATGCGCTCCCCGATGCCGAGTTACCTCGATTCCTGGATTTCTCGCCGGTCGCCGCATTCGATCTGATCGAGCTTTTCGCTGCGTCGAAGCAGCACCACCGATTGGCTTCGGTGTCGATCCGGACCCCCGTTGTGGGGAGCGCGGATGCACCGGCGCGGGAGCCGGTAAGGCAGGCCGACGTAGCGGTGCCCGGTCCGGCACTGCTTCCGGTGCCGGGTCCGCCCCCGGGGGAAGTTGCCCCGCCGACCCTCAGGCTCGCCCAGGCCGTAGTGCCGCCCACGGCGTCGCCGTCCGCGCCGCGCGCGGGCACCGTGCCGGAGCCCACCCCCGAGCATGTCGAGATGCTCGTGGCCCGACTCGTCAGCTTTTACGAGGCCGGGGATTCGCAAGGCCTCGTGGGGCTTTTCGACGCCGATGAGATGGGATTCTGGAAGGGATACCAGACTCGATCCACGTATTCGGACTTCTTCCGCGCCACGCGCGAGCGGCGCCTGCGCATGGACCGCCTCAGGTGGCAGACGGGTCCACGGGTTGCGCAGGCGCGCGGCGATGCCACGATCATCGCGGACTACTCCGACGGCGCCGGCAAGGTCGAGCGCAAGGTGCCGGTGGAGATCGACATCGCCCTGCGCGATGGCCAGGCCCGAATCACGCGCCTCTTGCTCTTCCCCAGCGGCAACTAGGTGGACCGCGCAGTCGCCTGGCGCGCCGGGACCCTGGCACTGGCCCTGCTGCTCGCCTGGCGGGTCATCACGGTGAACGCAGTGCTTTTCGGCGACGACGGCCGCCCGAAGTGGCCCGATGCCGCGATCCGCGCCGCGCCCGACAGGGGCGCCCTGGCTGCCGTTCTGCGCGAGAACCCGGGAGAAGTGGCCGCGCTGCTGGTATTCGCGCAGCAGCTGGAGCGCGCCGGTGACGCCTCGGGTGCGGCGAAGGCCTACGAGTCCGCCCTCGCCGTGGCGCCGGTCGATCGCGACGCGCTGCAACTCTCCGCGGGATTTTTCCTGCGGCAGGGCCGCACGAAGGAGGCGGTGCAGCAGCTCGATCGCCTCGCCGAGCATTACAGCTTGTACGACAGCGTTTTTCCGGCGCTCATGCAGCTGCTGCCGGTGCGGGATTCCGGGTGGGAGGCCATTCTTGCGCGCAATCCTGCGTGGCTGGGAGCCTTCATCGTCACGGCGTGCCGCCAATTGTCGGTAGACCCTTTGATGCTCGCTCCCCTCTTGCAGCAGCGCGTCGCTGCAGGGCGTGTCCAGGCACCGGAGGTCGAGTGCATCACCGACAAGTTGCGCTCGAATGGTCAGTGGGAAGCGGCCTACCAGGTCTGGCTGAACACGCTCCCCCGTGAACGGTTGGCCGAAGTGGGCCACGTATTCAATGGCGGGTTCGAACGCCCGGCGAGCGGCATCGGGTTCGACTGGCAGCCTTCCCTCGGACCGGACCGCCAGGTAGGTCACGCGGTGGAGTTCGCGATTGCCAGCGGGGGAGGCGGCAAGCGAGCGCTTCGCGTGACGTACAACGGCAAGCGGCAGGTGGCGCCGGCGATCCGGCAATTCATGGCGGTGGGCCCCGGACGCTACCAATTCAACGGGCTTGCCCGGATCGATGCGCTCAACAGTGTCCGTGGGGTGCAGTGGGCGCTGCGCTGCATGGCGCGGGATGGCCGGTCGACTTTGGTGGCCGCCTCCGAACGCTTCCTCGGCTCGAGCGAATGGCGGGGCTTCGCGTTCGAGGCCGTGGTGCCCGAAGGCTGCCCGGGCCAGGTGCTGCAGCTCGAGCCTGTCGGGATGGACGAAGGCACGACTTTTCTCGCGGGAACGGCCTGGTTCGACGACCTGCGCCTCACCCGTCGACGTTGACCCCGCGAGTGCGTACCATGCAGGCAAGGAGCAGCGAGATGAATGCAATAACGAAGGTAAAGAGGGGCACGAATACGATGCGGCGCATCGCGCAGGCCACCGTTCTGGCCCTGCTCGTCGTGTCGCAGCCCCAGGCCCAGACCGGGTCGCCGCCGCGCGCCCAGGTGCTCGCCGTCGACGGCACCATCGCGAGCCTGCGCGACGTGAAGGGCAACGTGCTGGTGAGCAACGAGTCCGGGCTTGCCACGGGCAACGAGGCGCTGCGCCTGCTGCCGAGCACCCGCGTGATCACCACCGCCAATGCCGGGGTCGTCATCGCGTTCGACGACGGCTGCGACGTAAAGCTCAAGGAGAACGAGCGCTTCGAAGTCGAGAAGGGCAAGCCGTGCGCGCTCCTGCTCGCCCAGCCCTACGCCATCGTCGTCGCAGCAGCCGGCGCGACGATCATTCCCGGGATCATCGTCGGCGCCTTCGGGGCTGCCGCGCTGGGATCGCTCATCGATGCGCGCAACACAACGACGGCCAGTCCGAGTTGACGCCCCAGGCGATACCCGAACCTTCCGCAGACAGAACAGGGGCCACGAGCCCCGTTCTTTTTTGGACCGTCGCCGCGATCCTCGTCTTCGCGCCGTTGGTGCGCGGCGGCAACCGGCCGATGCCGTTGCTGCTCCTCGAGGGCGCGGGCCTCCTCGGCCTCGCCGCGCTCGCCTGGTCTCAATCGCAGGCCACTTTCGGGCGCGGCCTTCCGGCGACGCTGCGCTGGGGCCTCGCCATCCTCGTGGCGGTGCCGCTCCTGCAGCTGATTCCGATGCCCCCCTCGTGGTGGCTCGCGCTCCCGGGCCGCGCGGCCTACGGGGGCGTGCTCGACGTCGCCGCCGCTGGCGGCACCTGGCGCCCGATGACGATCAACGCCCGCGCTACGGAATACGCGTGGCTCGCGTTGATTCCCTGCCTCGCGGTGTTCATGATCGTGCTGGCTCTCACCCGGCGGCAGGTGCGCTCGCTCGCGCTGGTGTTCCTGGTGGTGGCAGTGTGTGAAGCGCTCCTGGGCATCGTGCAGGTGGGAGCGGGCAGGGATTCGGTCTTCACC
>JALYSB010000205.1:0-2253 GCA_030855025.1 Pseudomonadota bacterium | reverse complement strand
CCGTTCGGCGGTGGCGCGGCGACCGGCACCTACGTCAACAAGAACCACTTCGCGGGTCTCATGGCGATGGCGCTTCCGGTGCTCGTCGCCTTCTGGGCGGCGGAGACGCTGCCGCCGCTGGACCGCGAGGGCCAGCGCATGCGGGAGCATCCGCGCCATGCGGACGCGAAGCTGGCCCGACGCATCCTGTGGTCCCTTCTGATCGTGCTGGCGCTTGCGGCACTGCTGTTCACCTGGTCGCGCGCCGGCATCGGATGCGGGCTCGCGGCATTCGCCGCGGCGAGTCTCGGGCTGGTGTGGAATGTCGGCACGGTGCGAGTGCGTGTCCTGCTGGTCACGGTGGCCGCGCTCGCATTCCTCCTCGCGATCTACGTCGGCATCACTCCGATCCTCGACCGCTTCGCCCCGGAGGCCCTCTCCCTCGGCTACGAAGGGCGCATGCGCATCGCACTCGGAGCGGTTCGCGGCGGCCTGGAATTCCTCCCCTTGGGAAGTGGGCTCGGGACCTTCGCCGACGTCTACCGGCGCTACCAGGCCGAGGGTCTCACCGGTTTCATCGATCACGCCCACAACGACTACGCCGAGGCGTTCCTGGAGCTCGGGGTGGCGGGCATCGCGGTGGTTGCGCTGCTGGCCATCGCCTACGTCGCGCGCTGGGGCGTGCTCGCGGGCCGCAGGGTCAGCCGCAGCCTCGGATATCTGCAGGTGAGCGCGGGGCTCGGCGTCCTGGCGCTCGCGGCGCACGGCGTCTTCGACTTCAACTTCCACATTCCCGCTAACGCGATCTACTTCGCCTTCCTCGCGGGCATCTTTTTCTACGAGCCGTCCGCTTAAGGCGAGCTCATTCGCTCTTCGGGTCGCGCGCGAGCAGCTGCTGCACCGCTTCGCGTGGCGCGCGCGACTCGAAGAGCACCGCGCAAACCGCCTGGGTGATCGGCATCTCCACGCCTTGCGCGCGCGCGTGGTCGAGTGCCGCGCGCGCGGAAGCCACACCCTCGGAGACGTGGCCCAGCTGCGCGAGCACCTCCTGCAGGGGCATGCCCTGGGCGAGGCGCACGCCCACCTCGCGATTGCGCGACAGATCGCCCGTGCAAGTGAGGACCAGGTCACCCAGCCCGGCCAGGCCTGCGAAAGTCTCCGCCCGGCCCCCCATCGCCACGCCGAGGCGGGAAATTTCCGCCAGGCCGCGAGTCACGAGGGCTGCGCGGGCATTGCGCCCCAGCTGCAGGCCGTCCGAGATGCCCGCGGCGATCGCGATCACGTTCTTCAGTGCTCCCCCGAGCTCGACTCCCTGCACGTCGCTGCTCGAATAGATGCGCAGCCGCGGGCCGTTGAGTGCCGCAGCCGTTGCCGCGGCGAACGCGCCGTCAGCGGACGCGCAGACAACGGCCGTCGGCTGCCCGCGGGCCACCTCGAGCGCGAAGCTCGGCCCGGAGAGGGCGGCGACGCGGCGCGCGTGCGGCAGCGCCTGCGCCAGGACCTGGTGCGGCAGTGCGCCGGTGGAGGTTTCGAAGCCCTTGCACGCCCAGAGGAGCGCGGGCTCCTGCGCGATCTTGCAGACGGCGGTCGAAGTCTCGCGAAGTCCGGACGTCGCGGTGGCGAGGATCAACAGCTCGGAGTCGCGCATCGCGTTCGCGAGATCGCTCTCGATCCTCACGGCGTCGGGAAGCGTCGCTCCCGGCAGGTAATGGCTCGACCGGTCCCGCGCCAGGGCTTCGCAGCCGGCGGGATTGCGCGACCAAAGGGATACCGCATGTTGCGCGGAGAGCGAGATCGCCAGAGCCGATCCCCAGGCGCCTGCGCCGAGGACCGCGATCCTCATTCGCTAGATGCCCCAGACGTGTGCGACGCGAATGAAGCCTTGCTGTCCATCCCGGTGGCGCACCTTGACCCATCCGTCGGCTGGCGCATCGACCACATCGAGCAGCACCTGCTTGTAGGCCTCGAAGACCAGCGGCGACTGCGCGTTGGCCCCGGCGCGCACGTCGGCCAGGGGCACGGTCACCAGGACGGTCGCGCGCGCGCCGAGCGCGCCGTTCTCCACCCACGCCACCTCGCCATTCGCGTCGCGCACCTTGGTCCATTGATCGAGTTTCACCAGGACCTCGAACGGATAGCCCCGGCTCGCCACGAACAAGCGGTCGGCGCGCGTCGACGGCGCGTCGTACAGGACCGCGGGCTTGTCGCCCAGCGCGCGGAACTCGGCCGCGAATGCCGCAGATCCGGCAAACGCGAATGCCGCGAGCAGGGCGG
>JALYSB010000204.1 GCA_030855025.1 Pseudomonadota bacterium | reverse complement strand
CAATTGGAGTCTGACCCCATTTATCGCGGAAACATCATCGTGAAGGTCGGCGACATCACGCGCGAGGACGTCGACGCCATCGTGAACGCCGCCAACTCGAGCCTGCTGGGCGGCGGCGGCGTGGATGGCGCGATCCATCGCGCGGGCGGGCCGGAGATCCTCGCTGCCTGCCAGCGCTTGCGCGAGACCGAGTATCCCGACGGATTGCCGACCGGCGAGGCGGTCATCACGCCCGGCGGAAAGCTCGCCGCGCGCCACGTGATCCACACGGTGGGTCCGATCTACGGCCGGCACGAGGGCGCGGAAGCGAAGCTCCTGGCCAACTGCTACGCGAATTCGATCGCGCTCGCCGCGGAGCACGGGCTGCCAACCGTCGCGTTCCCCGCCATCTCGACCGGCGTCTACGGATATCCGAAGCAGGGGGCGGCTCGCGTGGCGCGCGGGGCGATCGAGAAGGCGCTCGCGCTACATCCGGGCATTCGGGAAGTCCGCTTGGTGTTCTTCTCGGAAGCCGATGCCGCGATTGCGTCTGGAATCCCGCCGGAGCCTGCCCCCGAATGACGTTATCGGGGGCGGGAACGGTAACGGGAGGTCCTTGAGGTCGGCCATCGCCTCACAGCCGCCGCGCGGTATCCACGCCGGGAACGTCCTTCACCTGCCGCAACACCCGCTGGATCGCATCGGCGGAGGCGACCTGGAGAGTAAAGCGCATGAACGCGTGCACTCCCCGCGAAAGCGTATTCACCGCGATCACGTTGATGCGCTCGCGCGAGATCGCCTCCGAAATGTCGCGCAGCAACCCCTGGCGGTCGATGGCGACCACCTCGAGATCCGCGGAGAACGGCGCCTCGCTCGTCTTCCCCCAGTCCGCCGCCATCATCCGGTCGCGTTGGGCCGGGGCAAGCCCGGTGATGTTGGAGCAGTCTTTCCGGTGCACCGTAATGCCGCGCGCGCGCGTGATGAATCCCACGATCGGATCGGGGGGCACCGGCTTGCAGCACTTGGCGATGAGCGTCGCCATGTTGTTTACGCCGAGCACCAGCACGCCCGGCGACGCCTTGTCGGAGGGGGCGGCGACGAGCGGGGCGATCTCGGGCTCGGCGACCGGCACCTCGCCGCGCACCGCGACCTCGATCTGGCGCGCGCTCACCTCGCCGCGTCCCAGCGCGGCGAAGAAATCGTCGAGCTTCGCGAAACCCGCGGCTGAAGCCACCTTCTCGTGGGATTCGTGGGTGGCGCCGAGGCGCTGCAGCTCCTTGTCGAGGGCGGTGCGCCCTCGCCCTACGTCCTCCTCGTAGTCCTCGTGACGGAACCATTGGCGAACCTTGGCGATGGCGCGCGGGCTGGCGAGGTATCCCAGCTGCGGTGAAAGCCAGTCGCGCGACGGCCCGCCCTGCTTCGAGGACATGATTTCCACGCGCTGGGCGTTCTGCAGCTTGTAGTCGAGCGGCACCATCTGGCCGTCGGCCTTGGCGCCGCGGCAGCGGTGGCCGAGGTCGGTGTGCACGTGATAGGCGAAATCGATCGGCGTGGAACCGGCGGGCAGGTCCACCACGCGACCTTGCGGCGTGAGCACGTAGATCGTGTCCTCGAAAAGCCGCGTGCGCGCGCCCGACCCGTCTCCCAGGATCTCGTTGCGCCACGCAAGCACCTGGCGCAGCCACGCGATCTTGGTGTCGAACTTCTTGTCGGTGCGCCCGCCCTCCTTGTAGCGCCAATGCGCGGCGACGCCGTGCTCGGAATGCTGGTGCATGTCCTCGGTGCGGACCTGCACCTCGAGCGTCTTGCCCTCGGGGCCGAGCACTGCGGTGTGCAGCGAACGGTAGTCGTTCCCCTTCGGGGAAGCGATGTAGTCGTCGAATTCGCCCTCGACCGGCACCCAGAGGTCGTGGACCACGCCCAGCACCGTGTAGCACTCGCGCACGTCCTTGACGATCACTCGCACCGCGCGAATATCGTAGAGGCGCTCGAACTGCACGTCCTTGCCGCGCATCTTTCGCCAGATCGAGTAGATGTGCTTCGGGCGGCCCTGGATGGTCGCCTTGATGCCGACGGCGCCGAGCTCCTGGTGCAGCCGGGCGATCACCCTCTGGATGTAGGCTTCGCGGTCGTTGCGCTTCTCGTCGAGGAGCTGCGCGATCTTGCGATACAGGTCGGGCTCGGTATAGCGAAACGAGAAGTCCTCGAGCTCCCACTTCATTTCCGAGACGCCGAGGCGGTTGGCGAGCGGCCCGAAGAGCTCGAGCGTCTGGCGACCCGCGGCGCGTTGGACCGCATCATCGGCCCGGGTGAGGCCTCGCAGGTAGACCACGCGCTCGGCCAGCTTGATCAGGACCACGCGCACGTCCTCGGCGATCGCCAGCAGCATCTTGCGCAGCTGCTCGAGGTCGACGGTGGAGGCGTTCAGCGCATCGATTCGCCCGGCGCGCGCGATTCCGCGCAGCAGGACGGCGAGCTCCGGACCGAACGCGGCCTGGACCGCCTCGAGGTCGAGCTCGCGCTCCGGGATCGCCTGGCTGATGAGCGCCGCCGAGATGGTCTCCGGGTCCGCGCCCTGCAGCAGGAGGACGCGCGCCACGGCGAGCGCGCGGTCGAAGGCCTCGCCACGCCCCGACGCGGTGGTGGCCCCGCGCGCGAATTGCAGCGCGCGCGCCGGCAGCTCCGCCAGGGCAGCGCCGAAAGTGGCGCGCAACTCCCCTTCGAATGGGGCGAGCTCGGTGGCGGCGGAGGGGCTGAACACGGGGGACCTTGGCTCGATTCTATCCCATGAATTTGCAGAAAATTCCGCATTCGGAGCGGCGAATCCTCACCAAGCTCCCAGCCCCCTCCAGGAGGAACATGGGAGCCATGACTACCACGCTCCATGCCCCTGGCCGGGGCGACACCCGCGCGATCGCCATTGCCAAGGTGAAGTTCGTCATGCTGCCGACCGCCTGTGAGGCCGAGCGGGCCGCGGTGGCGGTCGCCCCGGTGCAGACGGGGGCCCCATCTATTTTCTCAACCCTGCGCGCTTTCTTCCTCCGCGTCATCGGTCGCCTCGAGGCGGCGCGGCCTTAAGGCGGCGACGCGGTCCTTCCCGGCCTCCGGCAAGAACTCCGGGGGCCGGTTTTCTATTATTCTGTGGCACGGGGCTTGCCCAGCCTCCTTCCCAGAACGATGGCAACCTCCCAGCTCTACAACGAGATGTTCACGGACGACCGTGCGGTGCGCGCGCATTACGCCGCGTTCGCCGAATGGCTCGCCGAGACGCCTCCCGCCCGCATCGCCCAAAACCGGCACGCGGCCGACCTGCTGTTCCATCGCGTGGGCATTACCTTCGCCGTCTACGGGGAGGCCTCCGGCACCGAGCGGTTGATCCCCTTCGACATCGTTCCGCACGTGATCCCCGGGCAGGAGTGGGATCGCCTCGCGCGGGGGCTGCGCCAGCGGGTGGGCGCCCTCAACCGCTTCCTGCACGACGTCTACCACGGGCAGGAAATTCTCAAGGCGGGAAAGATTCCTTCCGAGCAGGTCCTCAATAACGGGCAGTTCCGCCCGGAGATGATCGGTATCGAGGTCCCGGGCGGGGTCTATGCGCACGTGGCCGGGGTCGATATCGTCAAGCACTCCGATGGCGAGTACTACGTGCTCGAAGACAACCTGCGCACCCCGTCGGGCGTGTCGTACATGCTCGAGAACCGCAAGATGATGATGCGGCTTTTCCCGGAGCTGTTCGCGCAGCAGCCGATCCGTCCCGTCGACCACTACCCCGACCTGCTGGTGAAGACGCTTCGCGCCGTGGCGCAGCCCGGCGTGGAGAACCCCACCATCGTGCTGCTCACGCCGGGGCACTACAACAGCGCCTACTTCGAGCACGCCTTCCTCGCGCAGCAAATGGGCGTGGAGCTGGTGGAGGGCCTGGACCTCTTCGTGCTGAACGACACGGTGTTCATGCGCACCACCCAGGGCCCGCAAAAAGTCGATGTAATCTACCGGCGCATCGATGATGACTTCCTCGATCCCCTCGCCTTCCGGCCCGACACCATGCTCGGCGTCCCCGGCCTGCTGTCGGCCTACCAGGCGGGGCGCGTCACCCTCGCCAACGCCATCGGCACCGGGGTCGCCGACGACAAGTCGATGTACCCGTACGTGCCCGAGATGATCCGCTTCTACCTGGGTGAGGAGCCGATCCTCAAGAACGTGCCCACCTATGTGCTGCGCAAGCCCGATGACCTCCAGTTCGTCCTCGCCAACCTGGAGTCGCTGGTGGTGAAGGAAGCCCACGGCTCGGGCGGATACGGAATGCTGGTCGGTCCCACCGCCAGCCGCGAGGAATGCGAGCGCTACCGCCGCCGCGTGCTCGACGCGCCCGAGCGCTTCATCGCGCAGCCCACGCTGTCGCTGTCGATGGTGCCGACGTTTTGCGAGGACGTGCTCTCCGACCGGCACATCGACCTGCGCCCCTATGTGCTCACCGGCTCCGACATCAACTTCGTTCCCGGCGGCCTTACCCGCGTGGCGCTCCGCGAGGGCTCCCTCGTCGTGAACTCCTCCCAGGGCGGCGGAGTGAAGGACACCTGGGTGGTCGACTGAGGATGCTGTCACGCGTCGCCTCGAGCCTGTACTGGATGAGCCGCTACGTGGAACGCGCGGAGAACACCGCGCGCGTGCTCGACGTGACCTGGCGCATGTCGCTGCTGGTGAAGGACCCCGCGCTGCAAGGGCAGGAATGGCTGGCACCGCTCAACATCACGGGCACGCTCTTCCCCTTTTCCGGCCGTCACGACGAGGTCTGCGCGCGCGAGGTGCTGCATTTCATGGCGCTCGACCCCGAGAATCCGTCGTCGATCTACGCGTGTGCGCGCCAGGCGCGTGAGAACGCGCGCGCAGTGCGCGG
Source organism: Pseudomonadota bacterium (assembly GCA_030855025.1). GTDB lineage: Bacteria > Pseudomonadota > Gammaproteobacteria > Burkholderiales > Usitatibacteraceae > Usitatibacter. The sequence continues at coordinate 639 of JALYSB010000204.1, read as the reverse complement.
CTCGATCACCTCGGAAATGTGGGAGGTGCTGAATTCCACGTGGCTGGAGATGCAGCAGGTGGACGAGGAGCGGGTCGAGGCCCGGGGGATATCGGCGTTCTTCGACTGGGTCAAGGAAAGGAGCCATCTCTTCCGCGGCGTGACCTTCGGCACCATGCACCGCGACGACGCCTACGATTTCGCGCGCATGGGCACCCACATGGAGCGCGCCGATTCCACCGCGCGCATCCTCGACGTCAAGTACCACATCCTCCTGCCGAGCGTGAAGGACGTGGGCGGCGCCGTGGACTACTACCAGTGGTCGGCGGTGCTGCGCAGCGTCTCGGCGTTCGAGGCCTACCGCAAGGTCTACCGCGACGTGATCACCCCGCTCAAGCTGGCGGAGCTCCTCATCCTGCGCGGCGACATCCCGAGGAGCCTGCGCTTCTGCCTCAAGCAGGTGTGCGACTCGCTCGGGCGGGTGCAGAACGCGCAGTCGGGCGAAACCGTGCGCGCCGCCGGCAAGATCCTCGCGGGGCTCGAGCACGAGCGCATCTCGGAAATCTTTGCCGAAGGCCTGCACGAATACCTCACCGAGTTCCTCGACTCGATGATGGAGCTCTCGCAGGACATCCAGGGCAGTTTCTTCTCGTCGCGCAC
>JALYSB010000203.1 GCA_030855025.1 Pseudomonadota bacterium | reverse complement strand
TCGGTGATCTCGGGCTTCACCTCGCCGGGAAGCTTCATCTTCGCCAGCCGCGGGAGGATGTCGGCGGCGCCGCGCGCGAGGTTGTAGTCGCGCGTGTTGAGCACCATCAGCTCGAGCTCCACGCCGAAGGTCAGCAGCGCCGATTTCGCGAACTCAAGCGGCATGGGAGCGCCTCTCGCCGGCTGCGTCGGGGTCCGGCAGCGCCTCGCCCGCCAGGCGCAAGCCGTACTGCACCGCCACCGGGCCGACCACCTCCATCACGATGATCGCGCCGACGAGCACCGCCGACATGACCTGGCCGTATTCGGGATAGAGGCGCGCGATGTCGTGATGCAGCAGGAGCGACAGGCTCGACATCGGCAGGAGCACGAGGCCCAGGCCCGTGGTCTGCTTAAGCCGCAGGCCGCTCAAGGGGGCGAGCAGCAGCACCCCGAGCATCTTGCCCGCGGCGCGCGCCACCACCACGGCAAGCGCGATCGCCCCGCCCGCGGCCAGGAGCTCCAACGGCATGCTGGCGCCGGTGATCACGAAGAGCACGATGTAGAGCAACCGGCCGATCGGCGCGAGGTTCACGTTGAGGAGCTCGTAGCCGCGCTCGTCGTTGCGCGAGAAGAGCCCGAAGGCGAGAAGTGCCAGCACCACGGGCAGGCGCAGCAGCGTGGCCAGGCCAACGGCCGCCACCACCAGGCCCGCGATGAGGGAAAAGTGCACCTCGCGGTCCTTCTCCACGGCGCGGGCGACGATGCGCGCGCCCCACGCCATCGTCATGCCGATCGCAATCGAGCCTGCGAACAGGTAGAGGGGGTGCAGGATCGCGGTCTCCACATCCATGCGGGCCTCGAAGTGCGCGGAGCCGAGCATGATCGTCACGATGATCGATGCGAGGAGCCCGTTCAGCGCCACCAGGTTCAGCGAGCGCTCGGTGACCTGGCCTTCCGAGCGGGTGTCGTGGACTGTGAGCAGCACGACCGATGGCGCCGAGGTCATCGCGATCGCCGCCGCGATTCCCGCATGCACCGGGCGAAAATCGAACGCGAGGAGCGTCGCGAACACCGCGCCGAAGGCAAGCGCGCTCTCCGCGAGGCCCGAAGCGGCGAGCGTCCAGTCGCGCCGGAGCCACTTCATATCCATGCGCCGCCCGAGGTCGAAGAGGACGAGGCCGAGCGCCAAATCCACGAAGATGCGCGCCTCGTCGATCAGCAGGCCGAGCCCCATCGCGCTTGCGAGCGGCCCGAAGACGAATCCCACCACGACGTAGCCGATGATGCGCGGCGCGCGCAGCGTGCGCGCCAGCTCGCCGCCGAGCATGCCCGCGACGAGAAGCACGCCAAAGAGCAGCGGGTAGCTCAGGTGGAACGGCAGCGAGGGGAGGAAGGAAGCGCTCATCGGTGGGGAGGGTCCATTCCCGTCGGAGCTTGTGATTGGTATAGTCCATTCTGACCTTTGGGACCAGCAGGAGGTTCCGCTCGTGGCAGGACCCATCACCGAATATCCGAACGCACTCGCCCTCGGCTCGATGCTGATGGAGTATCGCCTCGAGTCGATTCTCGGCGTGGGCGGCTTCGGCATCACGTATCTCGCGAGCGACACGCTGCTCGAGAAGAAGGTCGCGATCAAGGAATACTTCCCGAGCGCGGCCGTGTCGCGGCTTAGCGACGGCAGCGTGGCCATCAGCGGCCCGAACCTCGCGGTGGACTTCGCCAGCGGCCTCGATCGCTTTCTCAAGGAGGCGCGCACGCTCGCAGGCTTCAGCCATCCGCACATCGTGCGCGTGAACCGCTACTTCCGCGCGAACGAGACCGGTTACATGGTGATGGACTACGAGGACGGCGAGTCGCTCAAGTCGTGGCTGCAGCGCCAGCCCTCGCTACCCGTCGACGTGCTGAAGGGCCTGCTCGCCCCGCTCCTCGACGGCATCGAGAAGGTCCATTCCGCCGGCTTCCTGCACCGCGACATCAAGCCCGACAACGTCTTCGTGAGGAAGCGCGGCGACCCGGTGGTGATCGACTTCGGTTCTGCCCGCCAGGCGATTTCCGGCACGACGCACACGCTGACCACGCTCGTGACTCCCGGGTACGCGCCCTTCGAGCAATACGCGTCGGGGTCCGAGCAGGGGCCGTGGACCGACATCTATGCGCTCGGCGCGGTGATGTTCTTCGCGGTCACCGGCCGCAATCCGCCGGACGCGATCGCCCGCATGAAGGGCGATGCGCTCGAAGCGTTGCTCGCACCGGCGATGCCGCAGTACGGGCAGGAGCTGGTGGACGCGATCTCCTGGGCGATGAAGGTCGACGAAAAGCAGCGGCCGCAGACCGTGGGCGAGTGGCGCGAGACGATCTTCGGGCGCGTGGCCGTGGGGATGGCGACGGTGCCCGGCCTGGCGCCCGCTCCCGCCACGATGCGCGTGACCCGGCCGGTGGACAACTCCAGCACGGATACGCAGGACATCTCCAACCTGCTCCAGCAGCGCGAGGAGCTCGAGCGCGCGGTCAAGGAAAAGTTCCAGCGCGTCCTCACGGTAATGTTCACCGACCTCAAGGGCTCGACCTCGATTGCCGAGACCTCGGGCGACCTCGCGGTGCGCGCGATGCTCAAGCGCTACCACGACCTCTGTGGCGAGGCGATCAAGGCGAACGGCGGCACGCTGGTGAAGACCATCGGCGACGGGTCGCTGTCGCATTTCACCGATGCGCTGGCCGGCTGCCGCGCAGCCGCGGCGATCCAGCGCGGCATGGAGCAGATCAACATCTCCAAGCAGTACAAGTCGCTGCTGCTCGCGCGGATCGGCCTGCACACCGGCGAATGCATCCTGGAGAAGAACGACGTGTTCGGCGACGTGGTCAATACCGCCTCGCGCTTCGAGGCCGCGGCCAAGCCCGGCGAGATCCTCATCTCCGAGGACACCTACAACGCCCTGTCCAGCAAGACCGAGTACTACGCGCGCTTCGACCGCGAGGTTTCGCTCAAGGGCAAGAGCATGCCCTTCAAGGCGTACATCGTGTTCTGGGATCCGAAGGAGATCGAGATCGACCGCGCGCGACCGGCCGGCCCCGCGAAGGCCTCGACACCGGCGTGGAAGATCGCGGCCTGGCTCGGGGTGCCGCTGCTCGCGATCCTCGCTGCCGCCTTCTACATCACCGCGGGCGGCAAGATCGGCGGCGAGTCGAAGCGGTCGATCAACTACTCCGTCCCGTCGAAATAGGAAATTGGGCCCCCGCCGGAGCCTGCCCTCGAACGGGTTTATCGGGGGCGGGGGCGACGCGCCTGCCTACTTCGCGGCGCGTCGCTTGTTGCGCCAGCGCCGCAGCATGAAGAAGAGCGAGCCCGCCAGCGTGAGCAGGACCAGCGCGATCACGGAGTAGTAGACCGCCGGCCGCGTGTACAGGAACGACTCCACCGGCGAATACGATCCCTTCTTGCCCGTCGCGTAGCGCACGCCCGCTTCCATGGAAGTGATCTTGGGATCGGGGGTTCCGGGCTCGATCAGGACGAGGTCGCCGCGGGCCTGCGCCTGCACTTCGCCGGTGAGCATCAGGCGGCTGGTGGCGAGCACGTCCTCGGCGGTGCCGGCGGTGAGCATCACGACGCTGCGGCCCGCCTCGAACGGCGACTGGAACTGCATCAGCAGGCCGCGGCCGGCGCCGAGGGCGCTCTGCTGTTTGCTGAAGGCAACCGACGCCTCCGTGTTCCACCCACGCACCACCGGGTAGGGCACGATCACGCCGTCCTCGAGCATCTTGAGCGGCGCGGCCGCGCGGATCTCGCGGGCGACCGCCGCAGTGGGGCCCACCACCAGCAGTTCGCCCGCCTCGGTCGGGCGTTCATGGGTGAAGTTGAGCCCGAAGAGCGGGAAGCCGTTCTTCTGGGTCGCCATGCCGATCACGTTCAGCGCGGCGGCCAGCGTCCGATCGTCCTTGTCGGCGAGCCACACGTGGGCCTCGTGGCCGTCGGGCCAGCGGGTCACGGGGAAGCCCGAGTGCATGAAAAGCTCCAGCTTGGGCATCTCGACGAAATGCGGCATCGGCGGGAAGCTGATCGAGGAATTCTCGTACAGCGTGAAGAACATCCCGTCGGGCTGCAGCAGGTCGCAGACCTGGCCGCCGGAGTTGAGGTGCGCGGCGAAGGAAATGGTGTTGCTTCCCGGCTGGAACACGTACGTCGGAATGTTGAGCTCGTAGTTCTCGATGAACGTCCCGGCCGGGCTGTCGAGCCGCACGGCGCGTACGCCGCGGCCGTTTACCGACACGTTGAACGACGAGTCGTTCTTGAGCCCCACGCCGTACGAGAAATTCATCAGCAGCTTGGCGTGCTGGTTGGGGCGGATGTGGAAGTCGGGCGGCAGGCGGAACGTGATGCTGCGCTCGCCGGGATTGAGCCCCACCCAGCTCTGCGTCGGGAAGTTGAGCGTCTTGAGGCTGTACAGGGTGTCGGTCGCGATCGTCTCGCGGCCGCTGTACTGGCTCACCTCCGGGAGTGCAAAGTCGAAGGCATTGAGCTCGTCGGTTCCGGGGAAGCGGAAGCTGATGTTGGAGAAGGTGATGGCCGCGAGCTTGGTCGCCGCGTCGTCCTCCCCCGAGAGCACCAGCAGCGCGTGCGCCGGGTCGCTGCCGCCATCGGCACCGACCATCGGCAGTAGCTTGAGGTACCCGCCCTTGATGGCCGCGGCCAGCCCCGTGCCCGCGGCCCCGGGGACCTTCTGCACGAAGGAACGCCTGCCGACCACGACATTGTCCACGCCGGGCCTGAGGGACCGCGACACCGTGAAGCCCACTCGCCGGTAGTCGAAGCGCCGCGCCACGCCCGAGGCGACGATGCCCGCTAGCGCCGCACTCGACGCCGACGTGTCGGGAATCACGATGTGGACCTCGCCCGCTGGCATGAGGCGCGGATCGAAGACGTGCGTGGAAAGGGCGGAGAGCTCGCGCGGAAGGGGCTTGAGGGTGTACTCCATCTCCACGTAGGAGTCGCGCAGGCTGATGTTGGTCCACAGGTCCGCGCCGCAGGGGCTCTCGCACTGGTTCTTCGAGGCGTGTTGCGCGACGGCGAACACGATCGGGTTGTAGCCCGGCACGAGCAGCCGGGCGGGAATCTCCACGCCGAGCTTCACTTCCGGGGCCTGCGGGTTGAGGCGCGCCTGCGCGATCGGCTCGCCGCGCACCTTCACCACCAGGGTCGAAGAGTCGGGGATCAGGTTCGCGGAGACCGTGTAGCGCAGGTGCACCACGGCGCGCTTGAGCTCCCAGCGCTCCGGCAGCGGAAACTGGATCTCGCGCTGGTCGGCGATGCAGCGCAGCTCGAGCTTCTTCAGTGCGGTGAGCTGCTCGAACGGCAGCTTCATCGTCTCCGCCTGCGAGGCGAGCGCCACCGCCGCAGCCGCGAACGCCACCAGGCCCTTGCGCACACGCCCCCAGCCGGATTTCGCGTGGCGCGCCGCCGCCTTCGCCGCGATCACGCCGCAGATCCAGCTGCCGCGCGCTCCCGTGCGCCCGAGCTGCCAGAAGAGATCGAGGAGGGGAATCCCCCGCGAGCGCATATCCCACAC